>CAYYAP010000086.1:0-3929 GCA_964469575.1 uncultured Thiohalobacter sp. | reverse complement strand
CCCGCCAGTGCCAACAGGCCCTTTGCCGCCTTTCTGATTCCCGCTATGGCGGCGGCCGGTTCCCGCTCGGGGAACAGCAAGCTGAATACCAGCCATAACAGATAGCCATAAATCAGCAGCGCCAGGCCGAGGTGAGCGGTCAGCCGGTACTGACTGACATGCGGTTTGTCAATCAGACCGCTTTTCACCATATACCAGCCCAGTAGCCCCTGCAGACCACCGAGAACAAAGGCAAACAACAGGCGGGGTATCCATTTGCGGGTCAGCATGCCGCGCCAGATAAAGTAGAGGAAGGGAATCAGGAATACCGTACCGATGGAGCGCCCCAGCACGCGGTGTGAGAATTCAAACCAGTAGATGGACTTGAACCCCTGCAAATCCATGTTGACGTTGATCTTCTGATATTCAGGGGACTTGCGGTATTTGGCAAATACGCTTTCCCATTCCTGATGGTCCAGTGGCGGGACGAAGCCGAACACAGGGTCCCACTCGACCATTGACAGACCCGACCCGGTCAGGCGTGTGGCGCCACCAAGAATTACCATGGCAAATATCATGAAACAACATAACAGCAACCAGCCCGAGACCTGTTTTCGCGCTGTGTCCGTCATATGTTCAGGCAGTTCAATCATATGTAACTTCCGCTGGAACGAGGTAAAAACACCATAATTGTAACGGATGTTGTTGCGCCGCGCCCCATGCTGTTACACCATGGAAGCTGTTTGTGCAGACAGGTAAGAAACGGTGGGGCGAAGCTGATGTGGCGTAATGTGCTGATATTTGTTCTGGCCGTGTTGGCGTTCTGGTATGGCGCTGACTACCTGCCGGGGTGGCAGCAGCAAGAGGCCGGAAATGAGGCAGTGGTTGTGCAGCAGCCCGGGCGGGAATCGATTGTTCCCCCGCCGGTCGAAAACAAGGTGCGTCAGTATGCCGATATCAGCGTGCATAGCACGGAAGAACTTGACCTGTTGTTCGATCAGGTCGAGTCATTACTGGATCGACCGCGTGGCAAGGGTGAGGAGCCGATTGTTTCGCTGGTGCTGCACGGACCCGAAGTGGAATTTTTTGCCCTGGAGAATTACAAGCGTTACAAGCACATTGTGGATCGCGCGGCCAAGCTGGCGGCGCTGGGTGGCGTGGATATCAGCATTTGCCAGACACAGATGCGCCAGCGGGGCATTGCAAGGAACGATGTGCCTGCCTTCCTGCGCCAGGTACCCTTCGGGCCGGATGAGGTGAAGCGTTTGCGTGAGCAGGGCTATGTCGAGATGTAGAGGGCCTAGAGCAGTTCCGCTCTGGTGACTTCGCCGTAATGGTCGAGTGTCAGCCTCAGTTTTCCCTGGCAGGATACGCGGCCTGCCAGGGAACCGGAGCCTTCCATGAGAATCTCCTCGAATTGCACCAACGCAATAACGTGGTGATCATTCTGTTCGATGATCTCGTAGTACAGTGATTTGTTGTCGATCCAGCCATTCTGCGAGCAGAAGGCTGTCAGTTCCCGGCATGACATCAGGTAGCGCTCGATATTTTCCATCAACTGGTGCATATGTTTTACGTGTCAAACTCCAGATCGCACTCACAACCCCCGGCCCGGATTCCGGTGATCTGGTTCCAGTATAGATGGCATTTGTGCGACGACAAGCGTCAAGAAATGGTCGCCGGGAAGAGGCAGTGTTCAGGCAAACAGTGTCAGAACACCGGTATATCCATACAGGCGCTGGTTGGATATCTCGCCGTTGGCGAAGAAGCCGACCAGCGGGAAATCACCCAGTGTGCGGCGAATCATTTCCAGCTCGGCGGAGTCTTCTCCAAACAGCGCCTTGCCGCGGCCCAGGCAGGAAAAATACAGCCCACCTTTGGGGGGTGAAGACAGGCGCCCGGCGAGTTCATCGAGCATGCGTTGCATGTCTTCCCAGGCGGTCTTGCCGTCGCGACGGCAGAACTGGATGGGCTGGCCGGGCATGACAATATCGCCGATGGCGATGCGACCGCCTTCGCTATCCACGCCGACCAGGTTGCGCACCAGGTAGTCACCGGTGTCCGACTCGCGAATCGGCAGGCCGGCAAAAATATAACCGGCGGCCCGGTTCAGATCGCGGGCAAGAATTTCGCCGATATCTTCTTTCAGGACATCCAGCGCCGGGCGGTCGTCGATGCGGTTGATGACATTGTTGTCACAGTGGGAGATGGTGTGTTTGCCGGCGATGGGCGTACAACCCTGGGTAAGGCCGGTCAGGATCGGTTGCCGGGCGTTGAATACAATGCCGGACAGGCCGCCATCCAGCACGCCGTCAGCGATCTGCGGGTGTGCGCCGTGGGATGAGCTTAGGCCGCCGAGCAGAAATCCCCCGGGCAGTGACGCATCAATTTGTTCCAGCAATTGTGGCAGGTTGCCGTTGGCGGGATCGCCGTGCAGTACCGCAACGTGTGATTCCGACTGTTTCAACCAGTCGTCCCAGCCAGTGGGCAGGTTATCGGCGGCACGGTTGTAGAACGGCAGAATCCTGAAGCTGTCATCCGGCAGACTGCCAATCATTACCGCCATGGCGGAGACCTGTGAATATTCCTTGCCCGTCGCGCAGATGCTGATGCCAACCGTACCCACCCAGTGCGCTACGCCGGTTTCCTCGCGTAAGTGATCGGCAATCGTCTGTAGCTGATCAGAGAAGGGATCTGTGACGTAGAGAAAGCCGATATTGGCCTCGGGTGGAACGTCACCGATCTGTTGCAGGCATTGTTGTGCCGCTTTGTCCCAGTCCACGGACTGGGCGTGTCCAAGCAGAAATGTGGCAGATTCAGGCATCAGTCCCGGTCACAAAAAAGGGGCGTCAGCTTGTCGCTGAACGCCCCCGTAGTATAGTGAAAAGCGGGTTTTTCAGGCAGACTTTTTCTGCTCAATCATATTCTCGATGATCGGCGCCAGGATAATCTCCATAGCAAAGCCCATTTTGCCGCCCGGCACCACAATAGAGTTGCGGCGTGACATGAAGGCGCTATCGATCATTTTCAGCAGGTAGGGGAAATCCACATCCAGCTTGATTGGGTCGCGGAAGCGGATGACCACAAAGCTTTCATCCGGCGTCGGGATATCGCGGGCGATGAACGGGTTTGAGGTATCCACGGTCGGTACGCGCTGGAAGTTGATATCCGTGCGCGAAAACTGCGGTGTAATGTAGTGCACATAGTCGTGCATACGGCGCAGGATGGTATCGGTCACCACCTCGGCGGAGTAACCGCGTTGTGCGCAGTCACGGTGGATCTTCTGAATCCATTCCAGGTTGACGATCGGTACCACGCCGATCAACAGATCGACAAACTGGGCCACATTCGTCGTGCCATCGACCACGCCGCCGTGCAGGCCTTCGTAGAACAGCAGGTCGGTGCCGGGTGGAACCGTTTCCCAGGGCGTGAATTCACCGGGCTTCTGGCCGAAGGGTTCAGCTTCTTCCTCACTGTGCAGGTAGTAGCGGCGATCGCAGCTGCCCGTGTCGCCATATTGCTTGAACGTGTCGCCAATCTTGTCGAACAGGTTCGCTTCCGGGCCAAAATGACTGAAATTGGTATTGCCCTTGGTTTCCGCCTCATCCATCGCTGCCTTCATGGCAACGCGGTCGAAGCGATGATAGCTGTCGCCCTCAATGACGGCCGGATTGACGCCTTCGCGACGGAAGATATGCTCAAATGCGACCTTGACGGTCGTGGTGCCAGCGCCAGACGAACCGGTAACCGCAATCACGGGATGCTTCTTGGACATACAACTCTCCTCAAACCTGTTACTGAAAAGCGTAGGCAGCCCGCCGTACATACCTGGCAGGCCGCGCGAATCTTGTCGTTGTCGCGTACTGAACGAGCGGGGAATTCCGCGACCTCCGGCCGGAAACCGGAACGGCGTATTGAACCACTTTTCCGACATAGGTGCCAATCACTAC
>CAYYAP010000085.1:8107-9999 GCA_964469575.1 uncultured Thiohalobacter sp. | reverse complement strand
ATTAACGGGTGGTCGGGGCTGTAGCCACGCGGGGCACGTTTCAGCGACTCCCCTGACAGGTTGAAACAGGTCTGAAACTGTACGTCATCACGCGCCGCAATCCACTCCTGGCCGACTTCGACAATATAATCGCGTATTTTCCCCAGCGCACGGCTGTCGGGACGCCACATCCCTGCCCCGACAAACACCGACTGGGGATCAATATGTACGTAGTAGCCGGGCGCATGCACATCACGGCCCTGCTCATGGCGAAACTGAATGCCGATATTGGTTTTGTAGGGCGTCTTGTCTCTGGCAAACCGCGTATCGCGATACACGCGCATCAGCGACCCGCCACTCTTCTTCGCAATGGCCAGAAAATGCGGCGAAATTTCGGCCAGTCGCGGCGCCATACGTTCAATGAAAGTCATTGCAGGCTGGCGAACATCGCATTCGTAAACCGGTTTGTTTTCGTTAAACCAGTCGCGGTAGTTATTGGCCGCCAGGGCGCTGAGGAAGTCGAGAGTCTGTGTTGTAAAACAAGCCTCAGTCATGGTTGCTGCTCATTTATTCTGCTACCCCTCAGTCCTTGAGTCTGTTGTACCCAGAGTTCCCGGCATGCTCTAACACCAGATCCCGCCGGTTGGCTATCTTACTATGGAACAGTCACAACAATCTTTCCCTTTTGCTGATTGGACTCCATATACCGGTGAGCTTCGGCAATATCTGTGAACGTGAATGTGCGGTCGATAACCGGTTTCAACGCGCCGGACTCAAGCCCTTCATAAACAAAGCTTTTGGCTCGAGCCAGTAATTCATCGTCCTGGGTCAGTTCGAATAATGTGTAACCCCGGATGGTCAGACCCTTGGCCAACGCAGTGAAAAGCGGGAAAGGTGTCGGTGAAGTCGACAGGGCGCCATACTCGATAATAGTTGCCCGAAGCGCTGCCGCCGCCGCAAGCATCTCCAGCAAGGGGCCGCCAACGGGATCGAAAAGGACATTTGCGCCCTTACCGGAAGTAATATCCATGACACGTTCGGCCAGATCCTCCTCATCTGAAACAACCACATGATTGGCGCCGGCATCCCGTAGAAACTGTTCCTTTCCTTTGCCACGAGTGGTTGCAACGACGGTAGCACCAAGCATTTTTGCGATCTGAATTGCTGCCAGACCCACGCTGCTACTGGC
This sequence comes from uncultured Thiohalobacter sp., assembly GCA_964469575.1. GTDB lineage: Bacteria > Pseudomonadota > Gammaproteobacteria > DSM-19610 > DSM-19610 > Thiogranum. Next base: position 8,831 of record CAYYAP010000085.1, on the reverse strand, counting down.
CGCCGTAATCACGACCGTGGCACCTGATGTCAACTTGCCGACTTCAATCAGACCGCCAAAAGCAGTGATGTATTGCATCCAGATCGACGTGCCTTCAATCGCTGACAGCCTGGCTGGATATTCAGCAACTGCGCGGGCAGGCACGATGACACGCTCGCCGTAGACGCCATACTGACCCATGGAAAAGGCCGGGATCGTACTGACCCTGTCACCCACGGTAAAGTCGCTAACATCCGGCCCGATCGCTTCGATGACACCCGAGGCTTCGTAACCAAGCTTCGATGGAAAATCCGGTGTTTCCAGATACTGCCCTTCCCGGAACATAACTTCCGCCCGGTTCAGCCCGATGGCCTCGACGGCGATACGTATTTCATCACCAACCGGTGCCCGCACGGGAAGCTCTTCCAGCTTGAGTACGGTGGCATCCCCGGTTTTGTGAAAACGAACAAATTTTGCGGTTTGGCTCTGGCTCGTCATACATCGCTCCCTTCTCAAACAAACAATCGGACATGATAGTATTCCATTCTCCATAACCACGTAAGTACGCACATTTTTGTACCTATACGCACCTTTTGTATACTGACGGAACTCATTTCATGCGACACGACGATTATACGTGCAACATTGGCTGCCCCACGGAAGCTGCACTGGAAGCAATCGGCGGGAAGTGGAAAGGTGTTATTTTGTATCACTTGTCCAGTGGCACCAAACGCTTCAATGAACT
>CAYYAP010000085.1:2791-8007 GCA_964469575.1 uncultured Thiohalobacter sp. | reverse complement strand
CTGCAGCGACACACTTGATGAAAAGCACAGGAAACAAACCATGGCAGACCTGTTTAACGAAAAAGCGCAGACCTGGGACGCCGATGACAGGGTTCGGCAATTGTCATCGGCGATAGGCGCTTCAATCCTTCAGCACATCAGGCTTGATGCACAGATGACCGTCATGGACTTCGGCGCAGGCACAGGGTTGATCAGCGCACACGTGGCGCCCCTGGTAAAGAAGATAATTGCTGTGGATGTCTCGGAAGCCATGCTGGATAAACTGGCCGCAAAACCGGAATTTCATGGCAAGATTCAGGTGCAGTGCCGGAACATCATCGAGCAACCTCTTGATGAGCGCTTTGACCTGATCATGAGCGCCATGGCCATGCACCACGTGAAGGATACGGACAAGATGCTTGCACGATTCGCAGAGCATTTGAAACAGGGCGCCCAAATAGCGCTGGCTGACCTCGATGAAGAAGATGGCAGTTTTCACCCGCAAGGCACCGAAGGTGTCTACCATGCCGGTTTCGAACGCAATGCCTTCAAGACCAGTCTGGAGAGACACGGGTTCGAAGACGTTCGTTTTGTGACCGCACACACTGTTTCAGGCGATGAAAAAGACTTTCCGGTCTTTCTGGCGCTTGCGGTAAAGGGGCCGGGGACAACGCACTAGACATTTCAGCATCACGGTCCACCCCGGCCAGAATGTAAGGGCGGTACTGCCGCCCTGGAAAGCTTCCTGTCAAACTCTGTGCGTATCAAAAGACACCCGCGTTGTAACAGTTCCAGCAGACAACGCGCAGCGGTCTGTGCGACGTCATCGGGCTGTAGGCGTGCGAGGTGTTCACAGGCCTGGGCAAAGGACAGCCCCTCATCCAGGTCAGTAATCAGCGATCGATATTCACCGGAAAGCCTGTGCAGGCGCGGGCCGTCTACCCCGCGCCAAACCAGCAGTGGTGTAGTCTCATCGTTGCGTTGAACCGGCAGCGGCCGTTCGCGGTGATGAGCCGTCCACACATCGACAACATGCTGCCGAACTTCCAGCAGGCTGACTGACGGATGCAGTTCAAAATGCAGACCCTGCCATTCCCCAGGTTGTATGTCAGCCATATCGTTCACAGTCAGGCTATCGGCGTCCGCCGCGTCAAACGCCTTGAGTATGGCCCACTCCAGACGCGCAAGCTCGGCAAGTTGTGGTTTACCCTGCGCTGACAGGTAATCGGACAAACGTTCGCCAATGTAACGTAACGAGGGTGATGTGGAGGGACAGGCCTTGATGTAGGCCGCCATTTCCTGCCCGAAAGCGCCCTCCCCCATAAACGCCAGCAAAACCGGGAAGTCGTGCGCCAGCGCCTCCTGCAACCGGATGTAGTAAGCATTGCGGTAAATGTCCAGGCGTTGTATCGCATGAATAGCGTTGCTGCCGGCAACCTGTTCGGCAAATACGGCTTCATTCGCGCCGCTGAACAGGTACTGTTTGAACCCGGCCTGCCATTGCGCCAGTGTGCAGGTCACGATTCCTCCCGGCGCTGAACCGCCTCACACTCCATGATGGCCCCGACACTGGAACAGGTGGAGACAATATAGGGCACCAGCAGGGTAAGCCCCATCTTGACCAGTGTGACGCCCGTGATGTCACCACGCAAAATCTGATCCCCGTGATTGATGAGGATCAGGATGATCCCGACGAAAAAAGCATACCGTGTCGCCCGCCAGGCAACCCTGGGATGACGGGCATGCCCTAACCAGACTTTCATTGTCACCTTCCCCTCGTTGAGCACCAGTCGCTTCTATACACGCGTACCCTGGTTCGTGCAAATAAACAGGCCGGGCTTCGGAACCCACCACTAAATCCCGATTCAGACATCCGGTTTCCTTCCCTGGGCATAAGGGGAAGGAAACCGGTATGATCTGTCACCATGTCGGGTCTGTTCAGAACATGCATCCTCACGCTGTTACTGGCGGCATTGCCCGGCTTTGCCCTGGCGGAAACCTCGCAGCAGCCACCTGCCTACCTGACCTTTGGCTTTCTGCCTATCGTCAGCCCCGAACGCCTGGTGAAACGCTTTGCGCCGCTTACCGCCTACCTGTCACGCGAACTGGGCATCAAAATCCGTATGGAAACCGCACCGGATTTCCTGACATTTGTACGGCGTACGCACGACGAGAAGCGCTACGATATTCTGTTTACCGCCCCCCACCTTTACTACCTGGCGCACAGGGATCACGGTTACCGCGCCGTCGCACGTGTCGATCGTCCGGGTATGCAGGCGGTTATTGTTGCGCCGCGTGCACACCACATTACCTCCGTAGAAGACCTGCGCGGGAAACGGCTGGCCACCACTGACCCGCTGGCCCTGGCAACCGTGCTGGTTCGGGCGCGGCTCAGGGAAGCCGGAATCGATCCGGATAAGGACCTGACGCTGATTCCCACACCGAGCCATAATGCCTCGCTGTTGTCCACTTACCAGGGTGTTACGGATGCCGCAGCACTGATATTGCCGTTATTTCTCCGTGCCAGCCCGGATATCCGCAAGAATATGCTTATCGTGGCAAAAACCCGCATGGTGCCGCATATGCCGATTGCGGTAGCGCCCTGGGTCGATGTGGTGACTGCTGCCCGTATCGAACAGGCGCTGATTACACTGAACCGGTCAACGGAGGGACGCACCCTGCTTTCACATCTTGACTGGCCCGGTTTTGTTCCGGTAGACGAAGAGGAATACGTCACACTTGGCTGGATAACCCAACAGCTGAAGGTGCATTGAGCATGCTGGTCTCCCCTGCCCGATCCCTGCGCGTGCGACTCATCGTCGGCGTGGTACTGATTGAGATCGTCATGCTCTCACTGCTGGTATGGAGTAACCTTGGCGTCATTCGCAAGGCACATGCCGACCGTCTACGTGACAGCGCCAACAGTATCCTCGAACAAATCACGACAACCACCGGCAGCTACCTGGTTGAGGTGGATTATGCCGGGCTGGAAGAGTACCTGCGCAATATTGCCACCCATGATGAACTGACCTACCTGGCCGTGCTTGACCGCAACCGGCGCCCGGTTGTATCGCTGGGCACTTTGCCCGAAAAACGCTGGCCGAAAACAGAATCGGACCCGCTGGCGGTAAAGGATGGCACGCTGGACATTGCAGACGGTATTCTCATCGGCGGTCATCTGATGGGTCAGGTCAGGCTTGGCTTCTCGCTCAAGCGGATGAAACAGGCCATCGAAGCGGCAAAGTTACGCAGTATTGCCATTGCAGGTACGGAAATTACCCTGACCATTATCCTTACCGTCTTCTTTGGCATTCGGCTCACGCGACGTATCGGGCAACTCGCCAGCGCCGCGCAACGGGTCGGCGCCGGCGATTACAGCGTCGAGGTGGAAACGGGGACACCGGACGAAGTCGGCATGACCGCGCAGGCCTTCAACCGGATGGTGGCGGAGATTTCCCGTCGTACGCGCAGATTGCAGGAAACCCTGGCGCGTGAACGAGTGATCGAGGAAACCGCCATCGATGGCATGATTACCTATGATGCACGGTGCCGGATACTCTCGGCCAACCCGGCTATGCAATCGTTATTTGGATATTCGCAAGACGCCTTGATTGGCCAGCTCGCCACCCTGCTGCTGGATGACTGTGACCAGGAAGCCTGGACAAGGGTGACAGGTACACGCCGTGAGGCCCGTGGCCGGCGCAAGGATGGCAGCAGCTTTCCGCTGGAATGGTATGTCGGCAAGGTGGATATTGGCGGTGAACTGCTGTTCGCAGCCACCCTGCATGACATCACCGAACGCAAGCAGGCCGAACAGGAATGCATGACCCTGCTGGAAGGCAACCGCTTCCTGATCCATAAATCACTGGCTGTACAGGAAGAAGAGCGTCGCAATCTGGCGCGGGAACTGCACGATGAACTGGGGCAATGCACCACAGCGATACAGGCGGATGCGGAAATTATTCACGAACTGTCACAGAAAAAAGATACCACCATTGAAACCAGCGCACGTGCCATTCTTGATGTTTCCGCGCGCATCTACGATGTCGTGCATTCCATGATGCAGCGTCTGCGCCCCAGCGTACTGGATGACCTTGGCCTGGTCGCAGCGCTCCAGGAGGAAATCGATGCCTGGCGCAGTCGGCACGCGGAGATTGAATGCCGTTTCATCACCCGTGGCGAGCTTTCCGGACTGGGCGAAGCGATCAACATCACTATCTACCGAATCGTACAGGAGAGCCTGACCAATATCGCCAGGCATGCAGCCTCCAGCAACGTTGTGATCGAGCTTGCGCGTGATGCGTCCAGTGAGGAAAAGGAACCGTTCCTGTCGGTGTCCATCAGTGACAATGGGAGAGGCGCCAACCTGGCGTTGCGCAGCCGTGGCCTGGGCCTGATCGGTATGCGTGAACGCATAGAGGCGCTGGGTGGATGTTTCAGGATACAGTCATCACCGGGTAAAGGTATGCGAATTGAAGCAAGCATCCCGATCAGAAAAAGGGAGACAGTCGTTTAATGATGGACAAGCTAAGCGTTCTGCTGGTGGATGATCATGAGGTCGTACGCGCGGGTTATCGCCGGCTGTTTGAGAGCACCGAAGACATTGAAGTAATCGACGAAGCCACGGACGGTGAGCAGGCCTACCAGTTATACCTGGAGCACCGTCCGGGTGTGGTGGTCATGGACCTGACCATGCCGGGTATTGGCGGGCTGGATGCCTGCCGGCGCATCCTGGCGCGGGATCATAATGCACGTATTCTTGTGTTCAGTGTGCACGAAAATGAAATCTTCCTGAACCGTGCGCTTGACCAGGGTGTACTCGGCTATATTTCCAAACGTAATGCGTCGCGCGTGATGATCGAGGCGGTACGCTGCGTGGCGCGTGGCGACCTGTTCATCGGGCAGGAGATGATGCCGTTTCTGGTCAAACGCAAGGCCTCGCAGGACAACCAGCAGATTGCCGGGCTGTCACCCCGGGAATTCGAAATCTTCCGCTTACGCGCAGACGGCAAGACCGTTAACGAAATCGCCGAACTGCTGAATCTCAGCCCCAAGACGGTTGGACACCACAATACCCGCGTGAAACAGAAACTCGAGGTCGGCAACGACGCCGAACTGACCCGGCTTGCCATCCGGCTGGGCGTTATTGAAGCATAGGATAAATCCGTCATACCGGCGCAAGCCGGTATCCATGTCGTTGAAACCACTGGATCCCGGCATGCGCCGGGATGACGGGG
>CAYYAP010000085.1:0-2691 GCA_964469575.1 uncultured Thiohalobacter sp. | reverse complement strand
ATGACTGAAACCTTCACACCCCATAACGATCTGGAAACCCGCCTTGTCTCCCTCCAGGAAGGCCGTCTTGACGGAAAAGCCTTCATGCAGACGCTGCTGGATGAGCAGCTGTTCATGCCGGTCGAAGATGAAAAAGAGGACATCCAGGGCTTCCAGAAATCGACCCGTGCCAACCCCCTGACACTGGAAACCGAGGATGGCGCCACGGTGCTGATCCTGTTCACCAGCCCGGAGCGCGCCAAACCTTTTGTCGCGAATATCCCCGGCTACAACGGGGGCTTACTGGCAGAGGTCAGCTGGATTCTGCAGCGCGTCGGCAGCGGTATCGGTATCGCTATCAACCCCGGTCATGAAATCGGCCTTGATCTGGAAGAAGACATGGTCGAACAACTGATCCACATGAATGCCGCGCGTTCGACAGACCATCAGACCAGCGCCTGAATACCGCTTGCCAGCGCCTTAACTCAAGTTTTTTGCCCATCTCCCAATATATTAAGGAACAATGACCTCACGGATGGGAGCCTTTCATGGCCTCGGGCGGCTTTTTCAAAAAGTTTCGAATAACCCTGCTTTTGCTGGTGCTGTTCTTTGTCGGCATGAACAGCTGGCTGACCCGGTTACGTACCACCGACTGGAATGAACCCTTGTGGGTCGTCATCTACCCCATCAACGGCGATGGCAGCGACGCGACCGAGCGTTATATTTCCACCCTGACGCCCGATACCTATCATGCGATTGAAACCTTCCTGGCCCGTGAAGGACATCGCTACGCTGCCCGTATCACCGAGCCGGTAACGATTCAGCTGGCGCCGGAAGTCCGTGAGCGCCCGCCCGTGCCGCCACATAACGCCAGTACGCTGTCGATCATGCTGTGGAGCCTCAAACTGCGTTACTGGGCAGCGACGCACGACACATTCAAGGGACCGGAGCCGGATATACAGATGTTCGTGGTCTATTACGACCCGAAAACCCATCAACGACTGGCGCATTCCCTCGGCCTGCAAAAAGGTCTGATCGGCGTAGTCAATGCTTTTGCCAGCCCTGCACTGGCATCCCGCAATAATGTGGTCATCGCCCATGAGTTCATGCACACCGTCGGCGCCACGGACAAATACAACCTGAAAAACAATCAGCCCGTTTTCCCGGAAGGTTTTGCCGAACCCGACCGTAAGCCGGTATACCCGCAGCAACGCGCCGAGATTATGGCCGGTCGAATTCCCGTCGCCAGTAACAGCGCCATTATGCCGCGCTCACTGGCGGCCTGCGTGGTCGGCCCGAAAACCGCACAGGAAATTCGCTGGACTGACTAACATCCACACGTTTTTTCTCCTCGCGGCTTCAGGTAAAGTAGCGACCTGAACACGGGGAGTACAGCATGCGTTCTGAACGTCACGAAAAACCGGGGATTCGCGAACAACACCTGTTGCGCCGCGATAACAACCCGCTCTTTGATGCCTCGCGCCGCGAGGTGCGCAGTGAGGATCTTGCCACGGCACGACTCGACGACGGTCAGGAGCTGGATCGCTTCATGACCGAATTCCAGTCACTGGTCCAGCGCGCGGTGGATCTGGCGTCTAATGCGCCGACTGAAACCGTGCTGGAAATCAAGGCCGAACTGGATAAATCCTACCAACTGGCCTGCGCCCTGCCCGGCGACCAGACGAAAATCAAACAGGCGATCACCCAGTTGGTCAATGCCGTCATGCACGCTATCTGGAAGGGCATTGATGATGACGATGCGCTGGCAAAACGGGAGCTGGAGGATGAGGAGATGGCGCGGCGCGCGCACTTCAGCCTGCAGGAGCTTCCCCTGGTGTCCGCGCTGACCCACCCGGAATCACCCATTGGTGAAGACGAACTACTCCCCTCGCTGCTCAGTGAGCCGGAAGATACGCTCGCGCCGAGCCTGACCATATTCGATGCTGAACAACTGGCGGTGATCTGTGAGGATGCACGGGCCTTTCTGACCCAACAGGATCCGGACAGATCACTGCAAGCCGCCTGGCGCCGACTCGAACTGATCGAAAACATGTACCACCAGATACAACAGCCGCAGCGCGGGGATCACTGAGATGGGTAATACCATCAACCCCGATCGTTGGTGCGAGGGTACAGTCGTCGAACTCAAACGCTGGACCGAGCGGCTGTATTCGCTACGTGTCGATGCGCCGGTCGATACGTTTACCGCCGGTCAGTTCTCCAAGCTGGGGCTGATGATCGATGACGAATTCGTCAGCCGTCCCTACTCCTATGTCAACGCGCCGGATGAACGTCCGCTGGAATTCTACTTCATCACTGTCCCGGATGGTCCGCTGACACGACGACTGGTGACGCTCAAGCCAGGTGATTCGGTCTACGTCATGCGTAAGGCATCTGGCTTCCTTTGTCTCAACGAAGTCCCGGAGTCAAAACACCTGTGGTTGCTGTCAACCGGCACCGCCATTGGGCCCTTCCTGTCGACATTAAAAACCCCGGAGCCCTGGCAACGCTTCGAGCGTATCGTGCTGGTGCATGCGGTACGTACCGCAGAAGAACTGTCCTTCCAGGACAGCATCCAGTCTATTGCGAATCAACACCCGCAGCAGTTCAGTTACATTCCGTTCGTCAGCCGCGAAGACACGGACTTCGCCATCCGTGATCGTATCCCCGGGGCAATCGCATCCGGCGCACTTGAATCCCGTGCCGGCATCA
>CAYYAP010000084.1:1873-10347 GCA_964469575.1 uncultured Thiohalobacter sp. | reverse complement strand
GGAGCTTCATGCGCGTAGCCAGATCAGCGACGCCATACGACCGGTCACCCCCTCACGCCGGTAGGAATAGAACGCGTCTGCTTCGGTGAACGTGCAGCGGTCTCCGCCATAGATTGCGGACAGTCCAAGTGCCGTGAGGCGGATACGCGCCAGCCGGTACAGGTCGGCCAACCAGCGACGCCCGGGGCTGGGAGAAAAGGCCCCGGCAGCCTGCGGGTGCGAACTCACAAAGGCACTACGCACTTCGTCGCCAACTTCGAAGGCCTGTGGCCCGATCGCCGGACCCAGCCAGGCCAATAGCTCTCCGGGGTCTACACCCATCGCCTGTACCGTACTTTCCAGTACCCCCGAGGCCAGACCCCGCCAACCGGCGTGCGCCGCTGCGACACAATGTCCGGCGCGATCACAGAACAGCACTGGCAGGCAGTCTGCTGTCAGCACCACGCATACCCGGCCCGGCGCACGCGACACACTGGCATCCGCTTCAGAGCCTGCAACCCGCATCCCCGCAACCTCGGCATCCGGCGAATCCAGCTCCACAACACGCTTTCCATGCACCTGCCGCAGCCACATGGGCTGCGTCGATAAATTCAGCGTGTTATGCAGAATATGTCGATTCTCCTGCACTGCCTGCAGATCGTCACCGACATGATCCGCCAGGTTCAGACCGGCCCAGGGACCGCGGCTGACACCGCCCTGACGGGTTGTGCTCACAGCCTTCACCCTGGCCGGCGCCGGCCAGTCGGGGTAAATCACAACCCGGACCTCACGACATCCAGCAAGGCTGCGAAGTCATCCGGCATATCCACTTCCCAGCTGACCGGCTCTCCGCTGTGCGGGTGTACAAAGGCCAACCGCCGCGCATGCAGCGCCTGACGCCGAAACCCGTGCAAGGCCTCCCGCAACTGTTCAGATGCCCCGCGCGGGATGCGTAAACGGCCACCGTAGACCGGGTCCCCCACCAGCGGACAGTGGATATGCGCCATGTGCACACGGATCTGGTGCGTGCGACCGGTCTCCAGCCGTACCTGCACCAGGGTGTGCGCGGCAAAACGTTCCAGTACCCGGTAATGGCTGACCGCCGGCTTGCCCGATTCAACCACCGCCATGCGCAGGCGGTCCTTCGGGTGCCGGCCGATGGGCGCATCAACCGTCCCTCCGGCCGTCAGGACGCTGTGTACCAGCGCCAGGTATTCGCGGCTGACGGTATGTTCCTGCAACTGCGCAACCAGCGAGGTGTGCGCCTCAAGCGTACGCGCCACCACCATCAAGCCACTGGTGTCCTTATCCAGGCGGTGAACGATACCGGCGCGTGGCACGCTGGCCAGACCCGGGTCAAGATAGAGCAAACCGTTCTGCAAGGTGCCATCACGATTGCCGGCCGCCGGGTGTACCACCAGGCCGGCCGGTTTGTTGATGACCCGCACCTGCGCATCCTCATAGACAATATCCAGGGCCATCGCCTGGGGCTCGACAGTGCCCTCGTCCTGCAGCTCGGCGCGGATTTCGACAGCCTCGCCACCCAGCACCCGCTGCCGTACGGCCACCGGCTTCCCCTCCAGCAGGACCTGACCCCGCTTTGTCCACTGCTGCAGACGACTGCGGGAATACTGCGGGAAAAGCTCGGCCAGCACCTGGTCGAGACGCCGTCCGGCCGCCTGCTCAGGGATACGATCATTGAGATAAATGGTTTCAGACATGGAATCAGGTGGCCAACGGCCGTGTTGCGGCCTTACAATTGGGTTCGATTTTCAAAACCGGAAAAATGGCAGATGCACTGGTTACGCCTTATACCGCTTCTCGCGGTTTTATTCACCCTCGGCTGCGCAACGACGGCCGACGACGAGAGCTCAAAACTCTCGGCCAATGATCTCTACAAGAAAGCCAAGGAAGCAATGGCCTCGGCAGACTTTGAAACCGCTATCGATACGTTCGAAAAACTCGAAGCGCGTTTCCCGTTTGGCAAGTATGCCCAGCAGGCGCAGCTGGAAATTGCCTACGCCTACTACAAGTTTGATGAACCGGACTCCGCTATCACGGCGGCAGACCGTTTCATCAGCAATAACCCGGGTAATCCACACCTGGACTACGCCTATTACCTGAAAGGCCTGGTCAATTATACGCGTGGCATGAGTATCGTCGACCGGGTTGCGCAGCGCGAACCCTCTGAACGGGACACCCGTGCGCTACGCGATGCCTTCAGTGATTTCACCACCCTGGTACAGAAATTTCCCGATAGTCGTTACGCGGAAGACAGCAAAGAACGCCTGATATTTCTGCATAATCAATTGGCGGACTATGAAATCAAGGTCGCCCGCTACTACATGCACCGCAAAGCCTGGGTCGCTGCGGCCAACCGGGCGCGATACGTCATTGAGAACTACCAGCGCACGCCGGCGGCACGTGAAGCGTTACAGGTGCTGGTCGTGGCCTATACGCGCATGGGTCTGAAAGAACTGGCCAATGATGCGCGGCGGGTGCTGGAAAGGAATACGCCGTAAGAACTTCTAGATCGCGTCAGCGTCGGTCTCGCCGGTGCGAATACGCACGACACGCTCCACAGAGACCACGAAGATCTTGCCATCGCCAATTTTCCCGGTGCGGGCCGCCTGGGTGATGGTTTCGATACACCGTTCCAGGTCCTCTTCTTTCACCACCACTTCGAGCTTTACCTTGGGCAGGAAATCGACGACATATTCCGCACCACGATACAGTTCGGTATGACCCTTCTGGCGGCCAAAACCCTTGACCTCGGTGGCAGTCATACCGGTTATGCCAATCTCCGACAGCGCCTCGCGCACGTCATCGAGCTTGAAGGGTTTAATCACGGCTTCGACTTTTTTCATTGGGTCGTTCTCTCAGGTTGTACGTCATCCGGCTGCCAACCTTACTAATTTTCCCGTGCCCGCGCCAGCTGTGCGGCCAGAAAACCGGAGGTGATCGGGTAGCGGCGGTCACGCCCGAAGGCGCGCTTGCTGATACGCACGCCGGGAGGCGCCTGGCGGCGCTTGTATTCGTTGCGATCGACCAGCGTGGCGATACGCCGCACCACGTCGGCGTCAAAACCCAGCGCAATTAGTTCGCGGACGCTCATATCCTGTTCGATATAACCTTCCAGAATCGGGTCCAGCAGGTCGTAGGGTGGCAAGGAGTCCTCGTCCTTCTGGTCGGGCGCCAGCTCCGCCGACGGTGGGCGGTCCAGCACCCGCTGCGGGATCACGGCGCCCAGTGAATTACGGTATTCCGACAATTGGTATACCAGCAACTTGGACACATCCTTGATGGGCGCAAAACCACCCGCCATATCGCCGTAGAGCGTGGCGTAGCCCACCGACATCTCGCTCTTGTTGCCGGTCGTCAGCAGAATGCGGCCCTGCTTGTTGGATAACGCCATCAGAATGACGCCGCGACAGCGCGCCTGAATATTTTCTTCCGTGGCGTCGGGTCGGGTGCCTTCAAAAGCCCCGGACAATGCGTCGAGGAAGCTGTTAAAGGGCGTTTCGATGGAAATTTCCTGGTAGGCCACGCCCAGCGCATCGGCTTCGGCGCGCGCGTCCTGCAGGCTGATATTGGCGGTGTAGCGCGACGGCATCATCACCGCCTGCACACGCTCGGCGCCAATCGCATCGACGGCAATCGCCAGTGTCAGCGCGGAGTCTATACCCCCTGACAGGCCGATGATCGCACCGCCGAAAGCATTCTTTTCGATGTAGTCACGCACCCCCAGCACCAGCACCTGGTAGATCCCGGCAAGTTCCTGCGGACGGGTGGAAATCCTGTTTGGCAACACCTCCAGCCCATCCGGCCCGGGTCTGAAATCCACCGGGAACAGGCCTTCCTCACAGGCTGGCGCGCGCATGGCGGTGGCCGCATGCCGGTCGAGCGCGAAGGATTCGCCGTCAAAAACCAGCTCATCCTGTCCCCCGACCAGATTGACATACACCACCGGGCAACCGGTTTCACCGACCCGCTCGGCCACTACGGCTTCACGCTCATTGGACTTGCCGGTATGAAACGGTGATGCATTGATATTGACCAGCAGCCGGGCGCCTGCCTCAGCGGCAGCGCGCGCCGGTTGTGGTGACCAGATGTCCTCGCAGATGGTTACGCCAACCCGGATACCGGCCACTTCGGCCACGCAAAAGCCCTCGCCAGGCGCAAAATAGCGTTTTTCGTCAAAGACGCTGTAGTTGGGCAGGTGATGTTTACGACACCGTGCAACGCATTCGCCATCGTGAATCAACGAGGCTGTGTTGTAACAGCCCTGCGTCGTCTGTTCCGGGTGCCCCACCAGCAGGTGGATACCCTGCACCTCGGCGCAAATCCGTTCCAGTCCCTCGGATACCATCTCGTGCAGCGCCGGCCGCAGCAGCAGGTCTTCCGGCGGGTAACCGGTCAGGGTCAACTCGGGGAAAACGACAAGGTCGGCATTCAGCTCATCGCGCGCATGCAACGCGCAATCGATAACGCGCGATACATTGCCCGGCACATCCCCGACGCGCAGGTCAACCTGCGCCATCACCAGCCGCAGTACAGATTCCCCGGGACGCGTGGTCACGATCCGGCCATCAGTTCCTGCATGCGCACGCCCATGTCGGCAGGCGAGCGAACAACCGACACACCGGCTTCTTCCAGTGCGGCGAACTTGGCATCGGCCGTACCCTTACCGCCACTGATAATGGCGCCGGCGTGTCCCATGCGTTTGCCCGGCGGCGCCGTGACGCCGGCAATATAGGCCACCACCGGCTTGTTCATGTGATCCGCGATGAAGGCGGCGGCTTCCTCCTCGGCGCTGCCGCCAATCTCGCCGACCAGGATGACGCCTTCGGTATCCGGGTCGCGCTCAAAGTGTTCCAGGCAATCGATAAACTCCAGCCCGTGAATCGGGTCACCACCGATACCGACACAGGTGGTTTGCCCCAGTCCGGCCAGCGTGGTCTGGTACACCGCCTCGTAGGTCAGCGTACCCGAGCGCGATATAATGCCAATGCGCCCAGGCTGGTGAATCGCCCCCGGCATAATGCCAATTTTGCATTCACCCGGGGTAATAATGCCCGGGCAGTTAGGCCCGATCAGGGACACCTGCCGACCTGCGAGCGCCGCCTTGACCTTGACCATATCCAGCACCGGAATACCTTCGGTGATACACACGATCACCTCGACCCCGGCATCCGCCGCTTCCAGGATCGCGTCCGCGGCAAACGCGGCGGGTACGTAAATCATGCTGGCGTTCGCACCGGTTTCATCCACGGCATCCTGTACCGTATTGAACACCGGCAGATCAAGATGCGTCTGACCGCCCTTGCCCGGCGTCACGCCACCAACCATCTGTGTCCCGTAGGCCAGCGCCTGCTCAGAGTGGAAGGTGCCCTGCTTGCCGGTGAAGCCCTGGCAAATGACCCGGGTAGTTTTATCAATCAATATGCTCATGACGCTTGTCCGGCAACGGCCGCAACCACTTTCTGCGCGGCATCGGTGAGACCTTCGGCAGCGATCACGCCCAGACCGGAGTCCGCCAGCAAACGCTTGCCCTGTTCCACATTCGTGCCTTCCAGCCGCACCACCACCGGCAGATCGACACCCACCTCCTCGACCGCCTGGATAATGCCCTCGGCAATCAGGTCGCAACGCACAATCCCGCCGAAGATGTTCACCAGGATAGCGCGCACCTTGGTGTCGGACAGAATCAGTTTGAAAGCTTCAGCGACACGCTCCGCCGTGGCGCCGCCACCGACATCGAGGAAATTGGCCGGTTCACCACCGTGCAGTTTAATCAGATCCATGGTCGCCATCGCCAGGCCGGCGCCATTGACCATGCAGGCGATATCGCCGTCCAGGGTGATGTAATTCAGACCGTGCTCGCTGGCGGCGCGCTCCTTGTCATCTTCCTGGGTCGGGTCGCGCAACTCACCGGTGTCCGGGTGACGGTACAGGGCGTTATCTTCGATATCCAGCTTGGCATCCAGCGCCAGCAAGGTGCCATCGCGCGCCACCACCAGCGGGTTAATCTCCACCAGGCTGGCATCTTCCTGCTCAAACAAGCGGAACAGCCCTCCCAGCAAGCGCGTAAAGGCCTTGACCTGATCACCGGCCAGCCCCAGGCCAAAGGCGAGATTCCGGCACTGGTAGGGCTGTAAACCCACCGCCGGGTGTACCGCCTCGGTGAGGATGGCTGCCGGGTCTTTTGCGGCGACCTCTTCAATATCCATACCGCCGGCGCGTGACGCCATCACCGTGATGCACTCACTGTGGCGATCGACCAGCAGTCCCAGGTAGAGCTCGCGGTCGATATCGACCGTGCCTTCCACCAGCAAACGATGAATGGGCAAACCCGGCTCGCCGGTCTGTTTGGTGACCAGTCGGCTGCCCAGCAACTCATCGGCGAACTGGCGCACGGCTTCGACCCCGTCCAGCAACTTCACACCACCGGCTTTACCCCGACCGCCCGCATGCACCTGCGCCTTGACTACCCAGCGTTCACCGCCCAGTGAACTGGCCGCCTCGGCGGCGGTGGGCGCGGACTCCACCATACGACCGTCGGGTACGGGTACACCGTAATCGCGGAACAATTGCTTGGCCTGGTATTCATGAAGATGCATGGCGGGATCCTGAATGTTGAAGAGCTGTATTCTGCGGAATGACGGGGGGTGGAGTAAAGCCTTACTGTTCGTACCGGGCTGATACGGTACACTAGGCCACCATGTTTGGCATACGCGCGCTTATTTATCTACTCGGCATCGCACTGGTGGTGTGGATTCTGTTCCGGCTGGGGCGTGCTCCGTCTACCCGGAAACCCGCCAGTAAACAGGTTGATGACATGGTGCGCTGTGCCCGTTGCGGCGTCTTTGTACCAAAGCAGGAAGCCATTCATGAAGGAGACAGAAATTACTGCTGTTCTCAACACCGGGATGAGGATCGCTGACACCGATGGCAATCGCTGCCAACCCGGATAAGGCATTACACGATACCCGTACCGGCTGGCAGCGACTTCGCCTGCTGAGCTTCTACCGCCTTGTTCTCACCGGCCTGCTCGCCGTCCTGTATTTCTCCCTGAAGGACAGCAACCCGTTTGGCGTTCAGGATCACGCACTGTTTCGCTCGACGCTACTCGTCTGGCTGGTATTCAGTCTGGTCGCCGGCACCACCACCCGCCTGCAACAGCCAGGGTACTACCTTCAGTCACTGCTGCAAATTCTTGTCGATATCGGTGCGCTGGCACTATTGGCCCATGCCACCAGCGGCGTCAACAGCCCGCTCACCATACTGCTCGTCATTACGATAGCCGTTGGTGCGCTACTGTTACCGGGACGTATGGCCTACCTGTTCGCCGCGGTGGCTTCGCTGGCGTTACTGCTCGACACCGGCATATCACTACTGGAACTCGAAAAGTCCAACGCGAGCTCCGTGACCCGCGCCGGACTCATGGGCCTGGTGCTGTTCGCCACCGCCGCGCTGGCGCACGTACTGGCGATTCGCCTGCGTGACAGCGAGGCGCTGGCCACACAGCGCGGTATCGATCTCGCCAACCTCCAGCAACTCAATCAGTATGTCATTCGCCAGTTGCAGTCCGGCATCCTGGTACTGGATCCACACGGCGTGGTGCGGCTCGCTAATGATCAGGCACTCTATCTGCTCGACCTCAACATCGCCGAAGGGCAAGCATTGGGTAAGCTGTCTCCTGCGCTGGCCGAACAGATCAGGCGCTGGCGGGACAATCCGGCACTGCCGGCAGAAAGCATCCCCGCAGGCATTGCGGACACCAGACTCACACCGCGCTTCACTCGTATGGATACCTCGCAGGGACCCGGCACGCTGGTCATGCTCGATGATGACACACGGCTTGCGCAACAAAGTCAGCAATTGAAACTGGCCTCACTGGGCCGCATGAGCGCCAGTATCGCGCACGAAATCCGCAACCCGCTGGGCGCCATCAGCCACGCGGCGCAACTCTTGTCCGAGTCCGAGCAGTTAAACGGCGGCGACAAGCGGCTGACCGAAATCATTAACAGCCACACTCAGCGGGTTAACGAGATTATCGAAAGCGTACTGCAACTGTCGAGGCGATCCGACAGCCAGCCACGGGCACTGCAACTGGGTGAATGGTTACGGCTGTTTCATGGCGAGTTTATCGAAACCGAAGGCGCTGGCGCCGCACGTCTTATGCTCGACCTTGAAGACGACGCGCTATGCCTGTACTGCGACCCCGGCCACCTGCGCCAGGTGCTGGCCAACCTGTGCCAGAATGCGCTGCGCCATTCACCGGACCACAGCATGGTTAAACTACGCGCAACAGCAGGTGGTAACGGAACAGTCTGCCTGGACATCCTCGACGAAGGTCCTGGCATTGACACGGATACCGCGGCAAAAATGTTCGAGCCCTTCTTCACCACCGAAAACAGCGGCACAGGGCTGGGTCTGTACATTGCCCGCGAACTGTGCGAACTCAACCGCGCGCACCTCAGCTACCACCGGCG
>CAYYAP010000084.1:0-1773 GCA_964469575.1 uncultured Thiohalobacter sp. | reverse complement strand
CATGAGTACGCCACTGGCCCTCATCGTCGATGACGAACCGGATATCCGCGAGTTGCTGGAACTGACGCTGGGGCGCATGAATATCGATACGCGCGCCGCGGCAAATATTTCCGCAGCACGGGCGCTGCTGGAAAACGAAGCCTTTGACCTGTGCCTGACCGACATGCGCCTGCCGGACGGCGACGGACTGCAACTGGTCGAGTTCATCCAGCAACAGCAACCGGACTTGCCGGTAGCCGTCATCACCGCGCATGGCAGTATGGAAACCGCCATCCAGGCACTCAAGGTCGGCGCCTTCGATTTTGTCTCCAAGCCGGTCGACCTGACAGTGCTACGCAACCTGGTCAACAGCGCACTCAAACTCGCCAGCTTCCCGGAACGCGACCGCCGCAGCCGCGACACCCTGCTGGGCGACTCGGCGGTGATGCAGACCATCCGCCACACCATCGCCAAACTGGCGCGCAGCCAGGCGCCGGTATATATCAGTGGCGAATCCGGCACCGGCAAGGAACTGGTAGCGCGCCTGATCCACGCCAAGGGACCGCGCAACGAACACCGTTTCGTCCCGGTCAACTGTGGCGCCATCCCGTCCGAACTGATGGAGAGTGAATTCTTTGGGCATCGCAAAGGCAGCTTTACCGGCGCGACCAGCGACAAGGAAGGGCTGTTTCAGGCCGCCAACGGCGGCACCCTGTTTCTCGACGAGGTCGCTGAGCTTCCCCTGTCCATGCAGGTCAAACTATTACGCGCCATCCAGGAAAAAGCCGTGCGCCCGGTCGGCGAACAGAAAGAAAGCCCGGTCGATGTGCGCATCCTCTCCGCCACCCACAAAAATCTTGTCGGGCTGGTCGAGGAGGGCGCTTTCCGCCAGGACCTGTTCTACCGCATCAATGTGATCGAACTCAAAGTGCCCAACCTGCGCCAGCGGCGCGAAGACATCCCGCAACTGGCTGAACACATCCTGGCCCGCCTGTCGCCCGGTGATGATGGCATCCAGCTCAATCCGGAGACCCTGCACTCCCTGCAACGCTACGCGTTTCCGGGCAATGTCCGCGAGCTGGAAAATATCCTGGAGCGCGCCCTCACACTCTGCGACGGGCAGGAAATCCAGCCTTCCGATCTGGCGCTGCCGGAAGCAACAGAAGTCAGCGAGGCCGCCGGTAGTGAACTTGCCGCCACGCCACCCGAAGGCGTTGCGCTGGAAGAATACCTTGAAAATATCGAGCGACAAGCCATTCTCAAGGCCCTGGACCAGACCGGCAACAACAAGACGGCCGCCGCCAAACAGCTTGGCATTACCTTTCGCGCTATGCGCTATCGATTGAAGAAACTGGGGCTGGAGTAATCACCCTGAAACCTTCGGCCCCTGAGGAAAATTTGCGGGAAAGAACTTGAAATATCCGGTAAACCGACTAACCTCGGCACTGAGATTCGCAAAAGTGACGCAATACGTCACACTCAAGTGAAACACTGCGTCAGACTGACGCTGACGATCAGGGAAGATCGTGACACATTATCCAGGGAGGAAGCGCACATGACCCACCATCACTGACCCCCTCAGATACGCTATCTGCTTGTCGCAGAAATAAATTAAAGAAGCCCGGCCCCGCTGCCGTCAATGTTTTGCACGCAGCGCCATGGAATTGGCATGCCACCTGCATTAAGCAGGGCAAGCCAAGCAACAGGTCAGCCTTGCCGATGACACGACGTCAGCCGCAAGGAAGCACCGCAAGGCTTCTGTTCAACAACGCTATTTGACAATACGTTAACGTT
>CAYYAP010000083.1:0-10413 GCA_964469575.1 uncultured Thiohalobacter sp. | reverse complement strand
GTTCTACACTTTGTTTGTAGGATAACGCAGCAATCTGGAAAAGGAGGCAAACATGGACACGAACATTAAAAGTGAAAGCCTGAAGCCCGACCTGGTTCCTGGAATACCGGTGACGATGCCCGTTGGTCGCCCGGTGCGTATGGAAAGCGGTGCAGCGGCTGGCAGGCGGGTCTTGCAGGGACTGATGAAAGATTACGCCGGGCCGGTTGCCGTGCGCCTGTGGAATGGTGAGACTGTTATCGGCAGGCCGGATGCAGCTTGTACTGTGGTCTTCAATCATCCCCGGGCATTGCGTGATCTGGTTATGCATCAGGATCTGGTGCGCCTGGCGGAGGACTATCTGTCCGGTGCCATTGATATCGAGGGCGATATGGAATCGCTGTTCAGCGTAACGGATTTCCTGCTGAGCGCAAGCTGGCCGCTGAAACAGCGCCTTGATGCCCTGTGGAATGCCTGGCGGTTGCCGTCGGCTCGATTCCACGACGGTTCGCGTGAAGTGCGCGCCGGACATGCAGCCAGACATAACTCGAAGCGCAGCATCGCGCACCACTACGATGTCAGTAATGACTTCTACCGTCTGTGGCTGGATTCGGAAATGGTCTACTCCTGTGCTTATTTTCAGGATGGCCGGCAGACGCTGGACGCTGCGCAGCAGGACAAGCTCGACTACATTTGCCGCAAGCTGCGCCTGCAGCCGGGACAGAAACTGCTGGATATCGGTTGTGGCTGGGGTGCGCTGGTGCTGTGGGCTGCCCGTCACTACGGCGTTAAGGCACACGGCATCACGCTCAGTGAAGAACAGTACCGCTATGCACAACAGCGTATCCGCGCCGAGGGGCTTGAGGACCGGGTTACGGTGGAATTACGTGACTACCGGGATCTCCCGGACAAGGCCGAGTACGACCGTGTGGTCAGCGTTGGCATGTTTGAACACATCGGGCTGAAAAATTTCGCTACCTATTTCAGCACGGTAAAACATGTACTCAAGAAAGGTGGACTGTTCCTCAACCATGGTATTACCAATGACAGTGGCTGGGGGCGAACCCCGATCAGGCGCTTCATCAACCGCTACGTCTTCCCGGATGGTGAACTGGCGCGTATCAGCGATGTCAACGACGCTATGGAAAAGGCCGGGTTCGAGCTGCTTGATGTGGAAAGCCTGCGGCGCCATTATGCACTGACACTGCGGCGTTGGGTAAAGTCGCTGGAGGCGCACAAGGATCAGGCTATCCAGGCAGCGGGTGACAAGGTTTACCGGTTGTGGCGCCTGTATATGGCCGGCTCGGCCTATTACTTTGAACAAGGCAGTATCAACGTCTACCAGGTGCTGGTCGGTCATGTTGGCAAGCCACTGCCGGTGCCGCTGCGTCGGGACGATCTTTACCGCGACTCTGTGCTTCCTCACTCCACCCGCTAGCAGAGGTGTCGTCAGGAAGCTGATTTACGCTGTTTGTGTCTCCGGATCAGGTAGAGGCACAACGCAAGGATCGAGAGTCCGGTAGCGATCCAGGTAAAGGGTGCGGCGGCCTCGAAGGTCTGTGCAATGTGGTGCATATGCTGGCCAAGGTAGTAGCTGCCGAGTCCCCAGAACCCGACCCATAGGGCTGCCCCCAGACAGCTCGCCAGCAGAAAGGGAATTAACGGCATGTGCAGGCTGCCAACGAGGATACCGGTGAGTTGCCGGGGACCGTCGATGAAACGCGATACGATGACGAGCAGCGCGCCATAGCGCTGGCAGAGGGTTTCCAGTCGTTCCAGCCGGGAAGGCTTGAGCGGCAGGCGGAGAAGCAGTTTTCTGCCGCCTGCTCTGCCGATGATATACCCCAGTGTGCTCCCGGCCAGGGCGGCAAACCAGGATATTGCCAGTAACAGGACGATATCGAACTGTCCACGGCTGCTCAGCAATGCTCCGGCAATCAGCAGGCTCTGGCCGGGGGCGGGGATTCCGAAACCCTCTATGGCGATGACGGCGAAGATAACAAACAGGCCATACTCGGCAAGTACGGGTTCATAGTTGTTTGCCGCTGTCATAAGGGATTGTATGATTTCGGACACTTTCTCTGTCGGTTCCTTGCGGATGCAGGTCCGGTGCCGACCGGCGTGGCTATTGGTGTATCGACCACCAGTGGTAACAAGTATACCTGCGCAATGCTTCAGTTGCGCACAGCCCACACGTGGAATCTCGCCTGGATTTTTTGCCCGACGCCAATCGCACCTTTGTTCAGGTAGAGCGCCCAGGCCCAGTCCGGCTCATAGAGGCTGGTTGTGGACGACCAGTACACATCCTGTAGTGACAGGAAAGGGTGCCCTGGCGGAAGCGCCGGGCTGTGTGCGCTACAGTCAACCAGTGATTCCAGTTCATTGATGTTCGGGAGTCGCCAGTTATGAGAGCAGTCGGGCAGGCTGTTCAGTTGTGTGATGGCCACCAGTGCCTGTTCCCAGTCAAGCGGGCCATCCAGGTCGGTTACCCGTTTCCAGTACAGCCCGGTTAGCCGGTCCAGTACACGGTCCTGTGTTGCTTCAAAGCGCGGAACAGGCCAGCAGGCGCCGGGGGAGAATGCACCGTCCTGCCCCGTTCCGGTGCAGGGGACGGACTCGCCGGTGTCGTTGTAGCACTGTGTTTGTCCGGTTACGGGGATGAGGCCGTTACCCGGCCCGCGAACCGGCCACAGCATGAATGACTGGTCCTTGCCGCCATAAAACATACGCCCACCGCCCATATCAACATACCAGGCATGGGCCGGGCTGATGGTTGCTGTGGTGGAACTCCAGTACCAGCCGTTGAATACCTGGGTGAAAGGGTGGTTCTGTGGCAGTGCGGGCTGTTTTGTCTGGTGACTGATCAGGCTGCGCAGTTCACGCCGGTTGGGGAGCCGCCAGTCGCTGAAACCCAGCGCATCTTCATCATTCATCCTGGCGATATAATCCAGCGCCTCCTGCCACATCAGCGGGAATTCGGCGAGACTGGCATCGCGACACCAGACCAGGCCGGTCAGCCGGTCGGTAACGGTGTTCTTTTCAGCTTCAAAACGTGGTTCCGGCCACGCCGCACCCTTGCGGAATTCGCCATCCTGACCGCTTCCGCGACAGGTGACTTCGTGTCCCCTGGTATCGTGGCAGGTGATTTGCCCGGTCTGAAGATAAGCTGATTCTGTCATTCCCTGGTGACTGACTACTCTGAGCTCAGATCGGGCGGGAAATCATCAACCTGGATAACGTCCTCACGAGCCGCTAGCGCCTGGCGAACACATTCGGCCTCTTCATCGTTAATGATGTTTTCCCTGACGGCTTGCTCAATGACGTCTTCTTCTGACTTGTCTGCCGGCAGCTGTTTTGTTTTGATGGCCCTGTGAATACGTTTTCGTACCGGTTCGGCCGCGATAACCTTCAACAGGGCATCTTCGACACGGCCGAGGGGTTCAAGCACACTGTCGGGCTGATAGATGCCTTCGGTCAGGCGGTCGCGTGCGGTCGAAGGTTCCAGGATCAGGCTTGCAACCTCGTGGCCGAGCCTGTCACCCGGTGGCCTGAAGGCCGGGCCGGCGGGGAAAACCAGCAAGCGCATCAACCAGGCAAGTGGCCGGTTCGGGAAGTTCTGAAACAGCAAACCAAAGGCATGTTGTATTTCGTACAGGGACTGCTCACAGGCCCATCGCATTAACGGCGTGTCGGATTCCGGGCGCCCCTGGTCTTCGTAATGTTTCAGTACACACGATGCCAGGTACAAGTGGCTGAGTATGTCGGCCAGGCGGCCCGAGAGTTTTTCCTTCCGCTTGAGGGCGCCTCCCAGCGACAGCATGGTCAGGTCCGCGCACAGGGCAAAAGCAGATGACATCCGTTCCAGGTGCCGGTAATAGATGCCCGATGCACCCGTAACCGGTCGGGATACAAGGCGGCCGCCGGTCAGCCCCATAAACAGCGTCCGGGCAAGGTTGCTGATGACCATGCCGACATGACCGAACAGGGCTTTGTCAAAGTGCCTGATGGCGCGTCGGGTATCCGTGTCTGCTACCGCCTGCATTTCCTTGTAGACCCAGGGGTGGCTGCGCACAGCACCCTGCCCAAAGATAATCAGGCTGCGGGTGAGGATGTTAGCCCCTTCAACGGTAATACCGATGGGGACTCCCTGGTAAACTCGTCCCATAATATTACGCGGTCCCAGCGATATACCTGCGCCAGCCAGTACATCCATGGCGTCGTTGATGACCTTCCTCATGGTCTCGGTGGAATGGTATTTAATAATGGCAGACAGCACGGAGGGTTGCTCGCCGTTATCTATGGCCACGGCTGTGACTGTCCTTGCGGCATCCAGCATGTAGGTGTAGCCGGCGATACGGGCGAGGGCTTCCTCCACGCCTTCAAAGTGTCCGATGGGGAGTTGAAACTGGGTACGGACACGCGCGTACGCCCCGGTGAAGCGGGAAGCGGTTTTTCCCGCTGCCGTACTCAGCGCAGGCAGGGAGGTAGAACGCCCCACTGCCAGCCTTTCCATCAGCATGCGCCAGCCGTTTCCTGCGTATTGCGGGCCGCCGATGATCCAGTCGATGGGGATAAAAACGTCCTTCCCCTGGTGCGGTCCGTTCTGAAACATCATGTTCAGGGGGATATGCCGGCGACCGATACGGATGCCGGGTGTGTCGGTCGGGATTAATGCCAGGGTAATACCAATGTCTTCCTGCTCACCAAGGAGATGCTCGGGGTCATACAGCTTGAACGCCAGGCCCAGTACCGTGGCTACCGGCGCCAGTGTGGTGTAGCGCTTTTCCCAGTCAAGCCGGATGCCGAGTACATCCTTCTCACCCTTGAAGTCACCCTTGCAGATGATGCCCCGGTCCGGCATCGCGGCCGCATCGCTGCCTGCTTCCGGCGCGGTAAGTGCGAAGCAGGGGATTTCTTCTCCGCTGGCGAGCCGTGGCAGGTAATAATCCTTCTGTTCCCCGGTTCCATAGTGGAGCAACAACTCCGCCGGACCGAGCGAATTGGGCACCATGACGGTGCTGGCGGCACTGACACTGCGGCTGGCAATTTTTACCACCACAGCCGAATGCGCCAGCGTGGAAAAACCCAGGCCACCGTACTGTTCGGGAATGATCATGCTGAAAAAGCGTTTTTCTTTCAGAAACTGCCAGACATCTTCGGGCAAATCCAGGATGTCGTGGGTGATCTTCCAGTCGTCCAGCATCTGGCACAATTCTTCTACAGGACCGTCAAGAAAGGCCTGTTCCCGTTCAGACAGCGTGGGTGGCGGAAGGCCGAGCAACTTCTTCCAGCGCGGCTTGCCGCTGAATAATTCACCGTCCCACCAGACCCCCCCGGCTTCCAGTGCCTCGCGTTCGGTTTGGGAGACAGCGGGCATGATTTTTTTGAAAATCTCCAGTACCGGTGCGCTTATCCAGCGTTGTCTCAGCACGGGGAGGTTCAGGAGGGCGGCGACCAGGACAAACACCAGCGAAATAAAAATGATCGCCAGGAGTGAATGCGGGGGGATCACAAAACACAGCGCAAGGAAGGCTGCCGCAACCCCTGTGGCCACGGCCAGTGAAACCCGAAAGTACGCCAGTAGCCAGGCCACAGCAACGGCAGAAAGTATCCAGAATAGGGTGTTCACTCGCTGATGCCTCCTTATTCTCCATTTGTTATTTCAGACAGTGGCCAGCCGTTAAACGTTTCATGTTCCCGGGTTGTCTATAGTCTAGTCCAAGTATAGTGTTGCAATTCTTATATGCACCATTTAGCGTCTATTGACCGATGCAGGTATTGATTTGAATCAAGCAGGAATAGAAAATTTCGGTTCTGGCGCTTATGCAGCCTTTTCTGACCAGCTGGTACCAAAAGGCAGGATGTCTGTTGGGAGCGACCGGTTGATGACTTCATGAATATCATCAGCTGGCTGGAAGGCCTGCGTGTTCGCTACATCCTCAGTCGTCATCCCATTGACCACGCTTTGTGGAAGGCGGTAGTCAACAAGGCGGGCCTGCTGCACGATCTGAGTTCAGTAGAGAAAGCGCACCTGCGGGAACTGGCGACGTTATTTTTACATCAGAAGGCGATTACAGGCGTACGCGGCCTGGAGGTGACAGACGAGATGGCGGTGGCGATTGCCGCCCAGGCCGTACTTCCGGTCCTGAAACTGGGGCTGGAATATTACACGGGCTGGGTTGAGGTCATTGTTTACCCGGGCGCCTTTCGAGTCAGTCACGAAGCGCTCGACCAGAATGGGCTGGCCTCCAGTGAGGCGCATGACCTGAGCGGGGAGTCCTGGCTGCGGGGCCCCGTGATTCTTTCCTGGGAAGATGTCGCGCACGACCTGGAAGGACTTCACCCCGGTCATAATGTCGTCATCCATGAGTTTGCACATAAACTCGATATGTTGAATGGACGCGCCAACGGTATGCCGCCGCTTCATCCCTATATGGAAATCGAGCAGTGGACGCAGGCGCTGAGCACTGCGTTCGGCACCTTGCAGCAGAAAGTTGCGCATCAGCACCCGACACGGATTAATGCTTATGCAGCCACGAACCCGGCGGAATACTTTGCGGTGATCAGTGAGTATTTTTTCACGGCGCCGGATATCCTCAGCCAACATTGTCCGGATGTGTACCTGCAGCTGACACAATTTTACCGCCAGGATCCTCTTCGGCGCCGGGATCCGCAAAACATGTCGGCTCAACCTGCCCCTTGACCTGTGTGCAGGACACAGGTGCTATACCTATAATATGTTCCAAAGAGTTATCCGTTGTAGATAGCCCCGTAGAGGAACAAAGGAGGTGTGTCATGAAAGAGCAACGATGGCAAGACTGGGCGAACGTCCTGTTGGGTGTGTACCTGGTGCTGGCGCCGTTCTTTGGCATCGGCGCCGTTAACGATGTGGCCGCAATCAACTCCTACCTGACGGGTACGGCGGTGGCGATATTTGCTATCGCGGCACTGGCCCGCCCGCGGGTGTGGGAGGAGTATACCAACCTGGTGTTGGGCTTATGGTTAATCGTCGCACCGTTTGCCCTGGGTTTCACGAACCTGGCGGCTTCGACATTGAACCAGATCAGTGTAGGTATTCTGGTTGGTGGTATCGCTTTGGCGGCCAGTGTTCAGAAGTCGATGCCTATGGAGGGGCATGGCGGTCACGGGCACGCATAGCGGTGTCTGTTAGCTGAGAGGAGGTAGCAGACGGTCCGGATCCAAAAGACGAGAACGGGGAAGCGAGTCAGATGACTGATTCGCGCCCGCGTCGTCACGCAGGGTCCGGGCCGGTTACGGTTTTCTGCGGGCCTTACCCGTCGTAAAATGAACTTGAACTTAACAACTAACCTGAAAGGAGAATGATCATGGTCAAAGATCCAGTATGTGGTATGGAAATTTCAGAAAATTCGGCTGCGGCACAGGAGTCGTACCAGGGGAAGACCTGGTACTTCTGTTCCGAAAGCTGCCACGGGAAATTTCAGGCAGATCCGGCGCAGTATGCGCAACCGGAAACGCTGAAAGACCCGGTGTGTGGTATGGATATTTCGAAAGATTCCACCCACCACGTGGAACACGCCGGCAAAACCTGGTATTTCTGCAGTGACTCCTGCCTCGGCAAGTTCGAGGCAAACCCGGGGGGCTATCTGTAGTACTGCCTTAACATCCTTGAACAGCATCATGGGGCATGGTGAGTGACTTCCTCGGCGGTAATACGTGTGCCGCGTGTCTCCGGCAGCGTCCACACCCACAGGCCAGTGAATAGCGCAAACAAGGCACCGAGGGAGATGCCTGCACCAAGCCCGTGTTGTGTGCTGATGAAGGGCTGTGCCGCGATCCAGGCAATGATCAGCGGGGTGAAAAACTGGATGCCGCGGGCCAGATTAAAGGCGCTGCCCATGGCGGTGTTTCGGATTCGCGTTGGAAACAGTTCGGCAAAGATCGGCCCGTAGCCGGAGAAATTGCCCGTACCGACACCCACGAAGAACATGCACAGCAGGATGAGTGACGGTATCTGCGCCAGTGCCGACCAGAACCAGGTCACCGCCAGCAGTGATACCGCCCAGAGCAGCGAATACAGTGTGTAGGCGATACGCCTACCCTTCCAGTCGGCAATAATACCAAATGATACGTAGCCCAATAGACCGCCAGCCTGGGTCACCAGCAACCAGGCACCGGATTTCGCCAGCGAGAAACCGAGTTGGTCGTAGAGGTACTTCGGCAGCCAGATATAGGTAAACCAGTAAGCTGACATATCGCTGATGGCCAGCACCAGGCCGAGCAGGAACAAGCGACGCAGACGCGGGTTTTCGACCAGAAGTTCCCGGAATGCGCTGTGCGGTACGCGTCGTTCAGTCGCCCTGGTGCGCATGGTTTTCCACACGTCGGACTCCGGCATGCGTAGCCTGATCACGAACACCAGCAATACCGGGAGTACGGACACCCAGAAGCTTATCCGCCAGCCCGATGTCTCACCCCACAGTGAGGCAAACCACGGCTCGACAAAGCCACCTACTACTGCCGCCAGCGCCACACCGACCGGTGCACCAGTCTGCATCAGCGCCGCCGCTTTTGCCCTTACACCCGCCGGGAAGGATTCCGCGACCAGTGTCTGTCCGGTACCCCATTCACCGCCCACACCAAATCCGGTAATGATCCGGAACAACAACAGGTCCCACAGCCCCTGGCTGGTCCCGCATAACAGCGTGCCGAGTGAATAGGTCAGGATGGTCAGTGACAGGACGGGTTTACGCCCGATACGGTCAGCAAGCCAGCCAAAGAAGATGCCGCCGACCGCTGTTGATGCCAGCGAGACGCCGAGTAGCAACGAAACATCGGTGCCGGTCAGATCGAGGCTCTGTTTGATGGGAATGACCAGAAAGGAAAACAGCAGCAGATCATAAAAATCGAACAGCCACCCCGCCCAGACAATACCAAGGATGGTGTAGTGCCGGCCGTCCGGCCGCGTTGCCTGATTCAGTAACATCACGGCACTACGGTTCCCTTGAACAGTGTGCTGCGCCATGGATTTATCATAATCACAGCCAGCGTCTCGCCATCCAGCCAATAACTTCCGTAATGTGTTGGCTCCAGGGGCGGTGTGCCCACTGTCGGCCGATAATCTGTTCTGCTTCCCCAAGGTCTACAAGGAACCGGGTTTCCAGTTGTTGGCACAGCAACGGCTCCTTAGAAACCAGGTTGATTTCGTGATTGATAAACAGACTCCGGTAATCGAGATTAGCCGTGCCAACAGAACACCAGTTGCTGTCCACTACGACGGTCTTGGCATGCAGCATACGCGGCAGGTATTCATGGATTTTTACACCGGTATCAAGTAATTCCGCGTAGGCCGCCCGAGCCGCCCATTGAACCAGCGCCTGATCACTTTTCCGGGGCACCAGCAAGCGGACGTCTACGCCACGCTGCGCTGCCGCCTGTAGCTCCTGCTGGGTACGGCGATCGGGTACGAAGTAGGGTGTTGTCAGGTAAATCGAATGGTTTGCGCGTCTGAAAGCGTCGTCAAAAATGCAATGTACGGCCTGGCGACAGGTGCGGTTGACGTTGGGAACCAGGACATTGACAGCACTTTCTTGCGGCAGTGGCCGGTACCGCCGGTGGTTCCAGAAATCCTCAAACAACTGGTCGGCCGAACGCGTTACTACACTGTCCAGGCGTAGATGCGTATCACGCCAGCGCGCTTCACCAAAGGCCCGACGTGAACTTTCGCGGTGAATATTGAAACCACCGACATAAACAACCTCACCATCCACCACCAGCAGTTTGCGGTGGTTGCGGCGGTTGTAGCGCAGGGGGTTACGCCAGCTCCAGCGGTGGAACAGGTGCAAGCGGACACCCTGACTGCGTAGCCAGGATTTTAGTCTGCGGTTACCCCACAACAAGAACCCTGCCGCGTCCAGATGCAGGCGTACCTCGACCCCGCTCATTGCGCGTTCGCCCAGCGCGCGCGCAAAGCGCCAGCCGACCTCGTCGGCGGCAAAGATATAACTTTCCATATGGATATAAGTGCGGGCCGCAGCGATATCCGCCAGCATGGCTTCATACAGCGCATCACCTTCTACGAACAACACAAATGACCGCTGCCCGGCCTGCAACGCCGGTACACAGGCAGGATCCTGGCAGTGACAGTTACCCGTATCATCTTTCGACTCAATATTATCCGGATGCATGGCGTTTACCCTGTTCTGTCGAAAGCATAGCAGAGGGTGGCCCTTATCTACTA
The DNA here is from genome assembly GCA_964469575.1 of uncultured Thiohalobacter sp. Classification (GTDB taxonomy): domain Bacteria; phylum Pseudomonadota; class Gammaproteobacteria; order DSM-19610; family DSM-19610; genus Thiogranum. Next base: position 215 of record CAYYAP010000083.1, on the reverse strand, counting down.
TAATGGTCCGAGCTTATACGCTTGTGCTTACCGTTACAGAATGATTCCGGAACCTGATAGGGAGAACACTTACATGATAGACATTGCACATATCCACCCGATGCTGGTTCATTTTCCTATTGTATTGTTCCTGGGAGCCATTGCGATTGATTTTATCGTGTTGCTGAGAAAAGGTGATCTGGCATCGAAAGAATGTTTGCCCACGGTGGGTCTGA
>CAYYAP010000082.1:0-10588 GCA_964469575.1 uncultured Thiohalobacter sp. | reverse complement strand
AAATGCATTCGAATGATGTAAATACGAACTATTTGCATTTAGTTTAATTTTCCCTATAATGCCCAGCCAGTCGATAACAACCGATACCGAGGGAAAACCAGCAATGAACCGTTCACTGAAAACCGGCATCAGTCTTGCCGCCGCCCTGATGACCACAGCGGCCGGCGCCGCCCAGTTACCGTCCCCTGAAGTCATGTGGAAGATCATCCAGAAGCAACAACAGGAAATCGATGCGCTGAAGGCCGGCCAGAAAACCACCGATGAAAAAGTCGAAGCCACAGCCCAGGCGGTTGAGGTGCAAGGCAACGCAGGCGCACAGGCCTCCACTTTGCTCGGCGATAAAACCCACATCGGCGGCTATGGCGAGATGCATTACAATAACCTGGACAGCGGTAACGAAATCGATTTTCACCGCTTTGTGCTGTTCTTCGATCACCAGTTCAGTGACCGGCTGCGCCTGTACTCCGAACTCGAAGTCGAGCACGTCATCTCCGAGAGCGGCAGCAATGGCGCAGTAGAACTGGAGCAGGCTTATCTTGAATACGACCTGACAGCCAACCAGCACGCCAAAGCCGGCCTGTTCCTGGTGCCTGTCGGCATTCTCAATGAAACCCATGAGCCGACAACTTTTTACGGCGTGGAACGTAACCCGGTTGAGAAAAACATCATTCCCACAACATGGTTTGTCAACGGTGTGGCCCTCAATGGTGAAATTGCACCGGGCTGGAGCTATGACCTTGCCGTACACGAGGGTCTCAAAACATCAGCCGGCGATAACTTTGCCGTACGTAAAGGTCGTCAGGAAGGCAGTCAGGCCGATGCCAATGACCTGGCTTCAACGGCGCGCATCAAGTGGACCGGGATCCCCGGCGTAGAACTGGCTGCCACGGTGCAGTACCAGCAGGACGTCAGCCAGGGCGTGGTATCCAACGCCGGTAACGCATGGCTGTATGAAGCGCACGCCGACATTCAACGTGGGCCGTTCGGACTGCGCGCACTGTATGCCCGCTGGGACCTGGATGGTGGTGGACCGAAAGCCCTGGGTGCCGACAAACAGAACGGTTTCTATATTGAACCGTCCTATAAGATCACACCTGCCTGGGGTGTATTCGCCCGCTACAATCAGTGGGACAATACCGCTGGCCATAACGGCAACAACAGCGAGAAAAAACAGTACAACGCCGGCGTAAACTTCTGGCTCCACCCCGACGTTGTTTTGAAAGCCGACGTGCAAATGCAGGATAATGACAGCGCAAAGAACGACAACGGCTATAATCTCGGCATTGGCTACCAGTTCTAGCCACGTCGACAGGAAGCGACAGAAACAACACTGTGTACAAGTTAAAACGCTTTTTGCCACTGCTGGCGCTGTTGTTATGGCTGCCTGTCGCCGCCGATGACACAGACGCCATGGGTAACTTCCTTGAAGGGGCCTTCCCTCAGGCACAACCCGAACCGCACGTCGTGTGGCTCACCGGCGAACGCAAGCAAGTCGTTGCACGCATCCTCGGGCATAACTACCCGGCACTGCGTATTCGCTACTGGCGCAAAGGTGCGCGCAGCGCCTGGGTGCTGGAAGAGATCGGCAAGGAACGGCCGATTACCATGGGCGTCATTATCAACAAAGGCACACTGGAACGCATCAAGGTGCTGGCCTTTCGCGAAACGCGCGGCGGCGAAATTCGTTACCCGTTCTTCACCGACCAGTTCAGGGGCCTGGGTATTGATGACAAACAGCGACTCAACCGCCACATCGACGGAATCTCCGGCGCCACCCTGTCGGTACGCGCCATGAAAAAAATTGCTGCCCTCGCCCTGTACCTGGACAGTGTTACGGTAAAGCCGCATGTCAAAACAGCACCATAGAAAACAACGCTTCAAGTTACGCTCCTTCTACATATGGCATCGCTATATGGGGGTCAGTGCGGCGCTGTTCACACTGATCATTGCCTTCACCGGTATTCTCCTCAACCACACTGAAGACTTTGATTTCCACGACAGGCACGTGAAAACCGACTGGATACTGGACTGGTACGGTATCGAGGCGCCACAACAACTGCTGAGTTTCCCGACCGGCGAACGCCACATCACGCTGATGGGTGACGACCTGTACCTGGATCGCAGGGAAATCGGTGATGACTATCGCGACCTGACCGGCGCAGTAGAACTCAACGATATGCTGGTCGTCAGCGTTAACAATACGATCCTGTTACTGACGCCACGCGGAGATATCGTCGAGCGACTCAAACACAGCGAAGGCGTTCCGGCAGGTATCGAACAAATCGGTATTAGCGCCGAAGGGGGCATTGCCGTACGCACCCTGCATGAGATCTACCTGCCGGACGGTGATTTTATTCGCTGGCGCCGATACGACGGTGACCCGGGCAACATCCGCTGGGCTGTCCCGGCACCGCTGGAACCCCGTCTGAAACAGGAGTTACAACATCACTTTCGCGGTGAAGTGCTGTCGGTGGAACGGGTACTGCTCGACCTGCACAGTGGCCGTTTCTTCGGTAAACCCGGTCCCTGGGTATTTGATATTGCCGCCGCACTGCTGATCCTGCTGTCACTCTCCGGCGCCTGGATCTGGCTGAAACGCCGTCGCTAGCGACCTGCATGCACCAGGCCGCCGAGTCCTGCCTCGATCAGGCTGGTGTGCAGCAGCGCACGCACGGCAGCTGGATCTTCCAGCGCCCAGACTTCTTCCAGCAAGGCCTTCACCTTGTCGGAATTAAAACTGCGCAACACCCACTTCACCCGCAACAGACTGGCGGAACTCATACTCAGAGAATCGACACCCATACCCAGCAACAACAGGACGGCGGCAGGATCACCGGCCATTTCACCGCACACGCTCACCGGTCGGTCCACTGCGTGCGCTTCAACCACGACCTGGTGAATCGCGCGCAACACGGCCGGGTGCAGGGCATCAAAGAGTTCGCTGACCTGGGCATTATTCCGGTCTACCGCCAACAGATACTGGGTGAGGTCATTGGTGCCAATGGAAAAGAAGTCCACACGTTTCGCCATGGCCGGCACCTGGTATACCGCTGACGGTACTTCGATCATCGCACCGATTTTGGGGTAGACAACTGCTTCGCCTTCCTCAAGCAGTTCTTCGTGCGCACGGCGTACCAGCCCGATAGCCTCGTCGATTTCCCCGACACTGCTGATCATCGGCAACAGTAACTGTAAATTGTCCAGCCCGGCATTGGCTCGCAGGATGGCGCGTAGCTGTGTCAGGAAGATTTCCGGGTGATCCAGCGCGATGCGTATACCACGCCAGCCGAGGAAGGGATTCTCTTCATTCACCGGGAAATACGGCAAGGATTTGTCGCCGCCGATATCCAGGGTACGCACAGTGACCGGCGCCGGCGCAAAGGCTTCCAGCACCTGGCGGTAGACGCGTGTTTGTTCTTCCTCGCCCGGGAAGCGGTCGCGTATCATGAAAGGCACTTCGGTACGGTACAAGCCGACACCTTCCGCCCCACAACGTAATGATGGCGTAATATCGCTCAACAGGCCGGTGTTCGCGTACAGGGGAACATGTACCCCGTCAGGCGTTTCCGAAGGCCGCTCGATCAGGTCCAGCAAATCCTCGGACAAGGCGGCCTCTTCCGCCTGCAAGCGCTGGAACTCTTCACGAATCGCGCGTGACGGCCGCACAAACAAACGCGCCTGGTAACCGTCGATGACCATGTCCTGACCTTCCAGACGGTTCACCGGCAAGTCATCGACACCCATCACCGCAGGAATACCCAGCGCACGCGCCAGAATCGCGACGTGCGATGCACTGGAGCCGCGCGCCGACACCACGCCGACCAGGTAGTTGACCGGCACTTCGGCGAGCTGGCTGGCGCTGACTTCTTCACCCACCAGGATCGTGTCCGGCGTCCAGCTGCGCTGAGCCGGGCTGGTGCGTTGCAGATGCTCCAGGATGCGCCGTCCGAGATCGCGTACATCACTGGCGCGTTCACGCAGGTAGGGGTCTTCCATCGCCTCAAAGGCGTTGACGTGTTCGATAATAGTTTCACGCAGGGCGCCCGGTGCCCAGTTGCCGGCACGGATGCCCTCGATGGTGCCATCGACCAGGTTTTCACTGCGCAACATCATAATGAGCGCGTCAAACAAGGCAATATCCTCGGCCGGCAACGAGTCCACCATGCGCGCCGACATCATGCGCATGTCACGCTCGACCGCCGCGACCGCCGCACGGAACTCGGCGATCTCGCCATCGATATCCTCTGCCGGGCGATCCGGGATCACATCCAGATTCGCCATCGGGTAGACCACGCGCGCATGGCCCACTGCGGCGCCGGGTGTGCCGGAACTGCCTTTCAGGGCATAACGGGATTCATCGGACTGCTGCAACAGGCGGTTGATATCGCCACTGGCGCCCGCATGACTGATGGCACCCGCCAGCTGGGCGGCCAGGGTAAACAGGAAGGTTTCTTCGGGTTCGGCGAAACGCCGGCGTTCGCGCTGCCGCACCACCAGCACACCCAGCACCCTGCGGTGTTGTATGATCGGCACGCCCAGGAAACCGTAAAAAGGCGCTTCACCGATTTCGCCGGTATAGATGTAGGCCTTGTGGGAAGACGCATCGTCGAGGTTGAGCATTTCCTCGCGTCGCGCCACCACGCCGACCAGTCCTTCACCAGAATTAAGCCGCACCTTGCCGACCGCACTCGGGTCGTAGCCATCTGTCGCCATCAGCACATGGCGCTGGCTCTCCGGATCGGTGAGGTAAACCGAGCAAACGTCCACCACCATCGCCTGTTTAACGCGGCTGACAATGATGGCCAGCGCGCGCGACAGGTCCGGGGCGCGGTTGACTTCCTGAACAATTCTTCTCAGGGTATCGAGCAAGTTTCAGCTTCCATTCAGGTCAGGGCAAATGCCCGTGAGGCGACTCAGCGCACCGCCCGATCCGGCACCTTGCCGTCGGGAAAGATCAACGGCGCCAGTTCGTGCAGCGCCTTCTTGTATACCGTACGTTTAAAAGAGACGACTTCCCGCAGCGGGTGCCAGTAATCCACCCAGCGCCAGTTGTCGAATTCGGGTTTGTCGCTGAGATCAAGGCGCACGAAACGCTCATCCCCCACCAGCCGCAGCATGAACCAGACCTGCTTCTGGCCAATGCACACCGGTTTCTGGTGATGACGAATAAACCGCTCCGGCAACCGGTAGCGTAACCAGCCACGGGTGAAACCGAGTACACTCACATGGCCCGGTTCCAACCCGATCTCTTCCTCCAGTTCACGAAACATCGCCTGTTCGGGCGATTCCCGCGACTGAATACCGCCCTGCGGGAACTGCCAGGCATCCTGACGGATTCGCCGCGCCCATAACAACTGGCCTTGAGGATTAGTCAGAATAATCCCGACATTCGCCCTATAACCATTCGAATCAATCACTTGCGTGCTCTATGTAAGACTTTGTACGATAAGGACATTGTACACAGGGCGACCCGCCGCGCAAATCAGTAAAGTCTGATTTACCTTTGCCTGCAGTGCGATTATCCTGCACCCCAGGTTTGCCTTAACGGATAAAAATCATGGCCTTGGCGCTTTTTGACCTCGATAATACGTTGCTGGACGGCGACAGCGACTACCTGTGGGGCTGTTTTCTGGCCGAGCACGGGATTGTCGATGGCGAGTTCTACGAATCCGAAAATCAACGCTTTTACGACCAGTATCTCGACGGATGCCTGGATATTCATGAATTTTTGCGTTTTCAACTCAAGCCACTGGCCGATCATAAGCGACAGCAACTGGAAGTCTGGCGCGACGCATTTATCACCAGCAAAATCGAACCCATTATGCTCGACAAGGCGCATGCACTGCTCGACCGACACCGTAGCGCCGGTGACGAGTTAGTCATTATCACCGCGACCAACCGCTTCCTGACCGAACCCATCGCGGCGCGCTTTGGCGTCGAACATCTGCTGGCCACCGAGCCGGAAGTTCGTGACGGTGAATTCACCGGCGGCGTTGCCGGCGTACCCTGCTTCCAGGGCGGCAAGGTCGAACGCCTGCAGGAATGGCTGACGCAGCACAACGCTTCGCTGAAGGACAGCTGGTTCTACACGGACTCACACAATGACCTGCCGCTGCTGGAGCAGGTCGAATACCCGGTCGCCGTGCATCCTGACGACAAACTCCGCACACTGGCCGGCGAACGCGGATGGCCGGTTACCAGCCTGCGCTGACATCGTGAAGCCGCTACGCGCCCTGCCACTGTTTACCGTACTCGGACTTACAACGCTGACCGGACTGTGGCTGAGCCTGGATACCGGCAGCGCCACCATCAGCCTGCACGATATGCTGGCCGGGCATGGCTCGCTCAACGCACAAATCCTGCTGGAACTGCGACTGCCACGCACGGCAACGGCATTTGTTACTGGCGCACTGCTGGCCATTGCCGGCGCACTCATGCAGGTATTGTTGCGCAACCCGCTGGCGGACCCTTATATCCTCGGCGTATCCGGTGGCGCATCGGTCGGCGCCTTGCTGGCGCTGTTGCTGGGGGCCGGCGCCGCGTTGCTGCAAACCGCCGCATTCATCGGCGCCTTACTGTCGACACTGCTGGTGTTTGTGCTGGCACGCGGGCGCGGCAACTGGAACACCACACGCCTGCTGCTCACAGGCGTGGTGCTCGCGGCGGGCTGGGGCGCAGTGATCAGTCTGCTGCTCGCTATCAGCCCGGCCAGCCGGATACAGGGCATGCTGTTCTGGCTGATGGGGGATCTCGGCTACGCGCAGTTGCCGGTTGCCGGTAGCCTGGTACTGGTACTGACCGCACTGGCCGCTATGGCACTGGCGCCTTCACTGAACCTGCTGGCCAGTGGCGAACTGCGCGCCGCCTCGCTCGGTGTCGAGGTAAACCGCCTGCGACTGTCCCTCTACCTGCTGGCCTCGCTGGCCACAGCCGCCGCCGTTACCCAGGCGGGCAACATCGGTTTTATCGGCCTGATTGCGCCGCACATGCTGCGCCTTGCCGGTGCGCGCGACTACCGTTTGCTGATCCCCGGCGCCGCGCTGCTGGGTGGCGCATTACTGTGTTTCGCCGATGCGCTGTCACGCAGCCTGATTGCGCCACAGCTGCTGCCCGTGGGCGTACTGACCGCGTTACTTGGCGTTCCGCTGTTCCTGTTCCTGCTGTACCGCGCGCAGGATGGCCGACATGGCTGATCGCACACCGCTACTGCAAACCGTCGATGTCGATATCGGTATCGATGGCCATGACTTCGCCCGCACGCTGAATCTGGTCATTGAACCCGGCCAGTGCTGGTGCATACTCGGCCGCAACGGTGCGGGCAAGACCACGTTACTGCATACACTGGCCGGTCTGCACAGCCCCACCGCCGGCGTCATCCGGCTGGACGGGGCGCCGATCAGGACATTGCCACGCAAACACATCGCGCAACAAATTGGCATCCTGTTCCAGGATCAGGAAGACCGCTTTCCCGCCACCGTGATGGAAACGGTATTGCAGGGAAGGCACCCGCACCTGCACGGATGGCAATGGGAAAGCCCCGCCGATATTGCGATCGCCCACAACGCCCTGGCACAGGTCGATCTTGACGACTTCGCTGAACGTAATGTACTCACCCTGTCCGGTGGCGAACGTCAGCGCGCCGCAATCGCCGCCCTGCTCGCCCAGCAACCCCGGCTGCTGCTGCTCGACGAGCCGACCAACCACCTGGATCTGCACCACCGCATTCAACTCCTGCAACGGCTGCGTACACACTGCCAGCAAAGCGGCGCCACCCTCATCATGGTGCTGCACGACATTAACCTGGCGGCACGCTTTTGCGACCACGCGCTGTTGATGAGTGGCGACGCGCGTATCCAGGCCGGAAGCTGCAACGATATCCTGCAAACCACGACACTGGAAACGGCCTTCAATCACCCCCTGATTGCCGTTGAAACCACGCACGGCCGCGCCTGGCTCCCCCGATAAGCGTTAGATTTCTCGACAACAGGGCAGCCCGGTTAACTTTTCTGACAAATCATTGACGACCCGCATGAATTACATAGCCTTATGTTTATATTGTTTTTTATGTAATTTTTATACGTCATCCCTGCAAAATTTGTGTCGAATTATTTTACAAAATTCTTGCCGCTGCTATACGCCCTCCCACTAAGCACCTGAGTTTTCAGCAGCTTCTGAAACGGCACAGCAATTGCTCTATTATCAAGGGAGAATCTGCGGAAAAACGACCATGAATTCAGGCAATCCAACGACTGCAATGGAGCGCAGAGCCTACACCCAGGAACGACGCGACCAGAAAGACCGCCGGCGCCACAGCTGGCGCACACTGACTTACTGCGGCCTGCAGGGTCGTGGCCGGCGCCGCCATGCGCGCCGCGAGGACTCTGACTATTACCTGGACTGGTACGAACCCGGGCTGGTGCTGATGGGGCTTGGCATTATCTTACTAAGCTGCGTTGACGCCCTGCTGACACTGACACTGCTGGAGCATGGCGCCTACGAAGCCAACCAGTTCATGGCGCAGCTGCTGGAAATCAGCGTCCCTGCCTTCGTGGCCACCAAAATTGCCATCACCTGTACCGGTATTCTGTTTCTGTTGATGCACTCGCACTTCCAGATTCTGAAAATCCTGAACGGGGAACAGGTGTTGAAGCTGGTGTTCTCGGCTTACAGCGCATTGATGGTGTATCAGCTTGTACTGTTGGAGCTTATAACATGACAAATAAAATCAACTGGAAAACAGCTGCTGCCACCAGCGGCGCCGGTTGCCGGGTTGCGGCATCGGCGCTTGCAAGTCGACTGGAGGCAGCTTGGAAAGAATCCAGCCGGGCAACGGGGGGTTATCACTGTAACCGCAAGACACGCCCAGGTTGTTCGGGTCAAAAATTTTCACGAAGCTGGGGCTAGCCGGGTCATCGACGTAAACAATACCGCAGTAGTCCTCTTCGTGTTCCTTGCGCAGTAGCGCATCGACCTCCTCAACGAAGCGCAGGATATCGTCCGCCCCGGTAATGTCCTCCGGTGGAGGCTCGCCAACCGCGTACACATACCAGTCGCCGGCCGCATCAGCGCGCAACCGCTCCCAAAGTTCATCGAGATGCTCCCAGCGAAGCACGCCATAGAACGTACCCTTGAACTCGCGGCGAAACTCGGCCCGTCCTGCTTCCATCATCCACCTACCCGTCACGTGACACTTGTCACAGCGTAATACACTCACCAGTCCGGCTCAATGACAACCCTCACACAATAAAAAACACGCTTTAAGTCATAGGCTTACTGAAACACTCTATTGACAGGCCGGCGCCCTGACGCGTACAGTGGCGACCTTGTCTGAACGGCTCCAGCCTGGCTTATGAACCTTCGTATCACCACTTTTATTGCAGTCTCGGCACTCGCCCACGGTGCCGTGGCGTTGTGGCTGACTGCGCACACGCCGCCGCATCTGGCGTTGGGGGGCGAAGCCCGGGCGCTGCGTGTTGCGCTGCTACCCGCTGCGCAGGTGGCCGAGTACAGCGCACTGGAAAGCCGATCGCTGCGAACGCCACCCGTCGTCCACCCTGAACCCGCCACCGAGGTTCGCCAGGTAATGACACCTCATACCGCGCGCGCACAGCAGTACAGCAGGGACAGCGCACACGTACAGACAACCAAAGCCACACCGGAGCCGACAGAAAACACCAGACTGCGAACTGTATCCGTGACTGAACCACAGGCTTCAAACCCTGCCCCCGCCCGGCCACACAGTTCTGCTGAGAACCTCAGCAAACACATCAGCGCAGCATTGAAAAACCGGTTGGCGCGACACTTCGAATACCCCTGGCTGGCGCGTCAGCGCGGTTGGCAGGGGCGCGTACTGTTGTCACTGCACATCGCCGGTAACGGCGACCTGAGTCACTGGAAGGTTGAACAAACCTCGGGCTATCGCACCCTCGACCAGTCCGCACTCAAGGCGGCGCGACACATTGAACACCTGCCACAGGCTGAGCGCTGGTTACACGGCGAATCACTGGAGGTTCATCTTCCCGTGCAATACAAACTGCTGGACAGCTGAGTCCATGGGACACAGGCTGTCAAAAATCTATACCCGTACCGGTGATGATGGCGACACCGGACTTGGTGATGGCTCGAGGGTGCCCAAAGACGAATTCCGCATCGAGGCCATAGGCGCAATCGATGAACTAAACAGCGTGATTGGCGTGTTACTGAGCGGGGACATACCCGAGCGCGCGCGAACCGAACTCACGGAAATCCAGCACCAACTGTTTGACCTCGGTGGTGAACTGTCCATTCCGGGACATGTCATGATCAAGACCGCTGCCGTCGAGCAACTGGAACAGCAGCTTGATGCGCTAAACACCGAACTACCCATGCTGAAAGAATTCATCCTGCCGGGTGGTTGCCCGGCGGCCGCCCACTGCCATGTGGCGCGCAGCGTATGTCGTCGCGCCGAACGGAGACTGGTTACACTGGCTAACACCGAAGCCACCAACCCGACCGCGCTTCAATACCTCAACCGGCTTTCAGATTACCTGTTTGTGCTGGCGCGTCATCTGAACCGCCATGCACAGGTTAGCGATGTACTCTGGCGGCA
>CAYYAP010000081.1:0-10625 GCA_964469575.1 uncultured Thiohalobacter sp. | reverse complement strand
TCATCTGAATTCTGAAGCTGAATAAACGTGCACGCAGTATAACGGGATATCCCGTATTTTGCAGAAATCGCCCGAAAAGCAGGAAACTCCCGGTTAGCGCGTCATTGCTTCGTTACGTACTTGATAAACATGACGCTGAGTTGTCTGAATTTTTACCTGCTTGTAGGAGCGGGCTTGCCCGCGAACAACGGCAGATTCGCGGGCAAGCCCGCTCCTACGGGATATGTGGTATTCCTGGAGTGCAATGACGAGTTAACCGGTTTTGTTTTTTTCGTGGTGGCCGCCGAACTGGAAGCGCATGGCGGAGAGGATTTTGTCGGCGAAGTCGGCTTCGCCACGTGAGCTGAAGCGGTTGTACAGCGCGGTTGTCAGCAGCGGTGCGGGTGCGCCGACTTCGATGGCGGCGATACTGGTCCAGCGACCCTCACCGGAATCCGACACCTGCCCGCTGAAATCGCCCAGGTCGGCGTCGTCACGGAGTGCATTGGCAGTCAGGTCCAGCAGCCAGGAGGAAACAACACTACCGCGTCGCCATACCTCGGCAACTTCCGGCAGGTCAATGTCGTACTGGTATTCTTCCGGGTTGCGCAGTGGCGAGGTTTCAGCATCGACATCGTGACTTTGCTTGCCGATACCGGCGTGTTTGAGAATATTAAAGCCTTCTGCATAGGCCGCCATCAGGCCGTATTCGATACCGTTGTGGACCATTTTGACAAAATGGCCGGCGCCGGCGGGGCCGCAGTGCAGGTAGCCCTGCTCGGATGGGGAGGGTTCACCTCCACGTCCACTCGTGCGTTCGATGTCGCCCACACCAGGCGCAAGTGTGGCGAACACCGGGTTGAGGTGTTTAACCGCACTGTCATCACCACCAATCATCAGGCAGTAGCCACGTTCCAGCCCCATGACGCCACCGCTGGTGCCAACGTCGAGGTAGTGAATGCCTTTTTTCTTTAATCGCTGTGCGCGGATAATGTCATCTTTATAGTAGGAGTTGCCGCCGTCGATGATGATGTCGCCGGCATCCAGTCGCGATACAAGCGTATCAAGCTGCTGGTCTACCACGGCAGCCGGTATCATCAACCAGATGGTGCGCGGACTGTCGAGTTTTGACAGGAAATCGTCCAGGTTATCAGAGCCCACGGCGCCTTCACTGGCCAGCTGTTCTACCGGCCCCTGGCTGCGGTTGTGTACAACGCACTGATGCCCGTCTTTAAGCAGGCGACGGACCATATTGGCCCCCATCCGTCCGAGTCCAATCATTCCCAGTTGCATCGTATGTCTCCTTAACGCATAAAAGCTTTACGGACCCAGTAGTCCATACTGAAAAAACGACCGCCACCGATAAAGAACAGTGTCAGCAGCATAATGAAATAGGTTACAGCAAATTCTATACCGTTGTTGAGCACAACGAACTCCCCATTCTGTGTCAACCAGTCATAGTTACCATGTTGCTGGAGAATCTCCTTGGCGCGATCCAGACGCTCGATTGCACCGATAGTGCGTTCCGTGGCAAACGGGCCGGTACCTTCGGCAATCGCCAGCCAGCCATGAGTCCAGTGAACGCTGACCGCAGCGACCACCATAGTGACCATCAACGGGACTGAAATCCAGCGCACGGCAAAACCCACGATCAGCAGAATAGCCCCACCTGTTTCGGTGAGCGCAGCGGCCCAGGCCATAATTTCCGGGAAGGGCAGTCCAAGCCCCCAGTCAGGGTTGCCAAACCAGGTGATAATGCTGTCCATGTCGGCAAGTTTTTTGGTACCCGCCATCCAGAAAATCGGTGCCAGGTACAGCCGCAGGGCCAGCGGCGCCAGGAAGTCAAAGGCACGGGTTTTATCGAGCAGGTGCTGTAGTTGAACGAGCGGGTACATGATGGGTTTCTCCGGGCGGTTGGTTTGTTGTGACTTTGAAACTATCCCGTCTTGCAAGGGTTTACTCACCCGGCCTGTTAACGCCGAGTACAATATCGCGTTGTCTCCAGGCTTGCAGTATCTCCCTGCCGCCATCGATAACGACCCAGGGGTTGGGGTGATTCAGTTCAGTGGCGATCTGTTCAAGCGCCTGGCGACCGGTCAGTGTGTCATCATCCTGAAGCAGGGAAAACAGGCGTGCGCTGATGGCATTCAGCTCAATAAAGCCCACGTCATCGTTCTTGTCGCGATATACCATCAGGTACACCGGCTGGTCGGCGGGTTTGTCGGGCTGGTAATCAGGGGAAATTCGGTGAACCGGGTACTGGTAGCACAGGGGCCATGCCAGGCTGGACAAGACAGGTATACCGTCAAGCAAGTCGCCATCGGGGTCATCGATCTGTCCGGGGTCCGATTCGGCAACCGAAAGCGCCAGTTCAACCCATTCATAGTGCGCAAGTTCACGCAGGAACGGGAAGTCGTTTTCGCGCTCGCCGCGGTCCTGTTCGAGGTAGGAAAGAAACTCGCGCGAGATTTCCATGAATAGCGGTGTGTGGCAGTGATGGTTGGCAAAGAAATCATGCGCCATTGCGTGCCAGTCGTTGTCATCGGTCAGTTCGCGCAATACCGGGAAGCCATTTGACAGAAATCCTTCGATATTGTTGTAAAACAGATCCCGGTAGATCGCCAGGCGACGATCCTCGATGCCTTCCGGCGCGGGGTTCTTGTCCGGTTGACGAATATGTGCAGCAAAAGCGTATTGCTGTTGTGTAAAACCGGCCTCAGCCATGTGTCTTGTTCTGTGTGTTTTCGTTTTCCTGCCACTGCGCCTGCATGGCGATGATGCGGTCCACTTCGGTCAGCAGTTCGGGGAGTGGCGGGATATTGAAATCACGTTCCAGCAGTGTTGGAACCGGGCCAAAATGTGTGTAGGCCTTGTCGAGCAAGGACCACACCGGGTCGACGATGTCGGCGCCGTGGGTGTCAATAATTAGATCTTCGGCCTCTTCCAGATGGCCGGCAACGTGAAAGTACATCACCCGCGCGGCGGGTAGTGCCGTCAGAAATTGTTCCGCATCGTAGCGGTGGTTGATGCTGTTGACGTAGATATTATTGACGTCGAGCAGCAGGTCGCAGTCGGCCTCTTCGAGGATGGCATTGATGAAGTCGATTTCCTCCATCTCCTTGCCCGGCGCTGCGTAGTAGGAGACATTCTCTATGGCGATACGTCGCTCGAGAATGTCCTGGGTGCGGCGGATACGTGCGGCGACATAGTGCACGGCCTGTTCTGTGAACGGGATGGGCATCAGGTCGTAGAGGTGGCCATCGTCGCTGCAATAGCTCAGGTGTTCGCTGTAGGCACGGATCCGGTGTTCATCCAGAAAGCGTTTTACCCGGTGGAGAAAGGTTTCGTCCAGTGGTGCGGGACTGCCGAGGGAAAGTGAAAGCCCGTGGCAGATGAACGGGTAACGTTCAGTGAAGGCGCGAAACTGTTTGCCCCAGCGGCCACCCATACCGATCCAGTTCTCCGGTGCGACTTCGTAGAAGCCGACCTGTTCGGGGGGGTGGTCTGTCAGCGGACCCATCAGGGTCCGCCGCAGGCCCAGTCCGGCACCCTTAACGGGGTAGCGGGACACTGTCATGGTGAATACGGCTTACTTGCTGCCGCCGCATTTGCCTTCCTTCGGCATTTCAGTTTTTTCATGCTTCATGCCAGCGCCACATTTGCCCTCTTTCATTTTTTCCTTGGACATGCTGTCGCCACATTTGCCTTCATGCATCTTTTGCTTCTGCTTCATGTTGGCGCCGCACTTGCCAGTGCCGCATTTTCCTTCTTTCTTCATCTTGGCCTTGTTGGCGCCACACTTGCCTTCTTTCATTTTTTCCTTGGACATATTGCTGCCGCACTTACCTTCTTTTTTCTTCATGTGCGATGCGCCGCATTTGCCTTCTTTCATGCCAGTTTCAGCCACCATGTAGCCACTGGACAGTTCGGTCATGCCGAAGGGGTTTTCCGCTGCATTTGCGACTGAAGCGCCGGCCAGGGAAGTCACAAAAGCCGCGCCCAGCGCGAGGGCCAGGGGTTTCATTGGGGTAGGTTTGGACATCGTAATTTGCCTCCTTAAGGCTTATTTATATAGCGGTGCCCTGCCGGGGCGCCGTGGTTAAACTGGCAGTTTCGGTGCCATCTATCATTGTTAAACAACAGCCGGTACGACCAGTGGGGGTTGAAAAAGTTTCAGGCTAGATTCCTTTCTCCAGGGACTTCAAGCAGTTCAGGTAATGCGCTTCGTTCGGCGCCTTTCCGGTTTTCTGCGCCTGCCAGATCATTTCCGCCAGGCATTCCATCATTTTATGTTCCAGGACATGTGCCTCACCGTGCTGGTTGAGGAGACGCCGATAGAGCGTTTTAATTCCCACTGGACGATCGGTATCGATCTGTTCCCTGAGACCCAGGTGCATCCCCATGTGCAGAAACGGGTTGCTTTCTCCCAGTTCCGGCAGATAGTCCTTGCCGAGCGCCTGGTCCGGGTTTTCCAGTAAGGCGTGGTATTCCGGGTGCTGCTCGATCACATTCACGATCTGTCGCTGCAACGGGTCCAGCATCATGCCCTGACAGCGGGCCTGCCATGCCTTGCAGTAGAAGCCGCGTAGCTGATCCCGGTCCTGTCCAAACAGCATAGCCTGTTTCCACCTTGAATCGGTTTGAGAGAGTACTCAGTTCATGAAGGGTGTTGCAAGTTTTACCTGTCGCTAATTAGCGTCAGTTTTCCGTCTTGTGGCGGTATTCACACAGATCCTCGATGATACAGCTGCCACAGCGTGGCTTGCGGGCAATGCAGGTGTAACGGCCGTGCAGGATCAGCCAGTGGTGGGCATCCTGCCTGAATTCATCGGGGATGAATTTGACGAGTTTGCGTTCTACTTCGTTAACATTTTTGCCGGGCGCCATGCCGGTACGGTTGGCGACACGGAAAATATGGGTGTCTACCGCAATGGTTGGGTGTCCGAAAGCCGTATTGAGAATGACATTGGCCGTTTTGCGACCCACACCGGGCAGGGCTTCCAGGGATTCGCGGTCTTCAGGCACCTTGCCGGCGTGTTTTTCGACCAGCAGTTTGCAGGTACGGATAATGTTCCTGGCCTTGGTGTTATACAGACCAATGGTTTTAATCTGTTCCTTCAGGCCCGCTTCGCCCAGTTTCAGCATGGCCTGTGGTGTTTTGATTTTTTTGAATAACGTCCGCGTGGCCTTGTTTACGCCCACGTCGGTGGACTGTGCCGAGAGCACAACCGCGACCAGCAGCTGGAACGGGTTGCTGTAGTCAAGCTCGGTTGTGGGTTGCGGGTTTTCGTTACGTAGTCGGGTGAAGATTTCGCTGCGTTTCTGTTTGTTCATTCAGTGACTGGTTTGTAGCGCGGGTTCGCTGACAGGCAGCGTTGCGGCCCGCGTCTGCGCACGTTTGTCGATGATGTTCTTGAGCGCAATCAGCAGACCCAGCCCGATAAAGGCGCCTGGCGGCAGCGCAGCCAGCAGGAATCCATGGTAGTGCTCCGAGAAGACGATGGTGATATCGGGCAACAAATTGCCGAACATCCGGTGTGCGTGGGAAAACAGTGTGCCGTGGCCGATAATTTCGCGCATCGCACCCAGCGTGACCAGCACCAGCATGAAACCCAGCCCCATACTCAAGCCGTCAAGGAAGGATTGACTGACGGTATGCTTGGAAGCAAACGCTTCGGCCCGGCCGATAATGGCACAGTTGGTGACAATCAGCGGAATGAAGATGCCCAGCACCTTGTACAAATCGTACATAAAGGCGCTCATCAGCAGTTCGATGACAGTCACGATAGAGGCGATAATCAGCACGAACACCGGGATGCGCACCTCGGGCCGCACCAGCGAGCGGATGGCGGAAACTGTGACGTTGGAGGCGACCAGGGTCACCAGTGTCGCCAGCCCCAGTCCGAAGCCATTGATAAAGGTGCCGGTCACAGCAAGCAACGGGCAGATGCCGAGGATTTGCACCAGGCCGACATTGTTGGTCCACAGGCCGTCGCGAATGATGGTTCGGTTATCGATCACGGTTTGCTCGCTTCCTCGGGGTGTTCTTCAAACAGTTCATGGCCGTGCATGCGATAGTATAACAAAGCATTGTGTACGGCTTTCACCACAGCGCGTGGGGTGATAGTGGCGCCGGTGAACTGGTCAAATTCGCCGCCGTCACGTTTCACTTTCCAGCCGTCCTTGCCCGGCTTGTTGAGCGATTTGCCGGTAAAACCGAGAATCCAGTCGGAGTTCGAGGTTTCAATGGAGTCGCCCAGTCCGGGGGTTTCGTGGCTCTGGACCACACGCACGCCGGCCAGTGTGCCATCCAGGTTGATGGCAACCAGCAGGCGGATATCGCCGTTGTAGCCGTCTGGGGCGATGGGTGCCAGTACGACGGCGACGGGCCAGCCCTGCTTGCGTGCGCGGTAGACAGGCACCGGCTTGTCGGTACCCAGTAATTCCTTGTCATGGACATAGAGAATGTCGGTAAAAATATCATTGTCATAGCGATCTTCGGGCACCAGTTCATTCAGGCTTTTCAGCAGTGCGCGGCGTTCATTGTCACTGATGCGCTCGGCAGTGACATCATGGGTGTAGGCGACCAGGCCGCTGCCGACGACAGCGAAAAGAAACAGGAACAATGCGGAAACCAGTATCGGGCGATAGCTCATGGTTCAGTCGTCCTGCTTCTCGCGCTGACCGAACACACGTGGCTTGGTGTAGTAGTCGATGGTGGGTGCGGCCATGTTCATCAGCAGCACGCCGAAGGCGATGCCATCAGGGTAGCCGCCCCAGGTGCGTATAACATACACAATCACCCCGATGCCGGCGCCATAATACAGTCGCCCACGTGGTGTCGTGGCGGCCGATACCGGGTCAGTGGCAATGAAAAACGCACCGAGCATGGTGGCGCCGCTGAACAGGTGAAACAGCGGTGAGCCATAGCTGTCGGCATCGGCAAAATAAAATAACAGCGAGATCATAAACAACCCGCCCAGCATTCCCGCCGGGATATGCCACTGGATAGCGCGTTGTTTCCACAGCCACAGGCCTCCCAGCAGGAACGCCAGGTTGACCCATTCCCAGCCGTAGCCTCCGTAGTGACCAAAGCGCGGGTCGGCGAGGATTTCTTCCCAGGTCAGGTCCAGGCCGCTTTGTGTTTTTGCTTCATCCAGTGGCGTTGCCATGGTGATGCTGTCGAGTGTCTCACCGGCGGGTGCCGATTCGGTAAACACCAGTTGTAGTGTATCCATGAGCCCCGGGGTTTCATGGCCGATGCCGACAGGGGCTGTCCACAGGGTCATTTGTAGCGGGAAGGAGGTGATCAGCACCACAAAGCCAACCATCGCCGGGTTGAACGGGTTGTAACCCAGCCCCCCGTACAACTGTTTGGCAATCACAATCGCAAATACAACACCAATCACCGGTATCCACCAGGGCGCAAGTGGCGGTAGCGACAGACCCAGTAACAGGCCCGTCAGCATCGCGCTGCCGTCCAGCAGGGTGGCACGGACCGGCTTGCCTCGCAGTTGTAACACAGCCGCCTCGGCCAGTAGCGCCGTACCGGTTGCAATCAGCAGGTTGAAAACAATACCCCAGCCGAAAAACCAGAACAGTGTCAGTGCCCCGGGAATCAGCGCCAGCATCACGCGGAGCATCAGGCGCGACAGGTCGTTGGACAACGGCAGATAGGGCGAGCTTCGGGTCGGGAATTCCATAGCGGTCAGGCTCCGTCTGTCTTGCCGGTGCGGCGACGGTCGATTTCCTCGATCTTCGCGTGTTGTTCGGTGGTCAGGTTTTCGGTGTTGAGTGGCATCACCTCGGCCTGCTCTGATTTTTTCGCCTTGACGCGCGCCAGCGCGGCTTCAATTTCGGCTTTCTTGGCGTCAGCGTTGCCGGCTTTGGGTTTTTTGTCCAGCGATTTACGCGCGCGGGCGCGCCGTTCTTCCAGGGCTTTTTTCTCGCGTTCCAGCCGTTCCAGCCGTGCTTCGTGACGCTGCCGGGCGAGGTCGGACTTCTCCCGTTCGCGTTCCATATCCCAGATTTCGGTCTTGGCGAAACGGTAGTACTGCACCAGCGGAATATGGCTGGGACAGACCTGCGCGCAACAGCCACACTCGATGCAATCGAACAGGTTGTAGTCCTGGATTTTTTCCATATCGCGGGCAAAGGCATACCAGTACAGCTGTTGTGGCAGCAGGCTGGCGGGGCAGACATCGACGCATTGGGCGCAGCGGATACAGGCGTGTGGCTGCGGGGGTTCCGGCGCCTCCTGCGCGCTGGCGGCAAGAATACAGTTGCTGGTCTTGATGACCGGTAACTGGTCGGATCGCAGCGCGAAGCCCATCATCGGGCCGCCGACCAGCAGGCTGGCGACCTCATCAGTATAGCCCCCACAGTGTTCGATCAGTGCTGCGATGGGCGTACCGATACGCACCTCGAGATTGCGAGGCTGGCTCACGCCGGCGCCTGTTACTGTGACAATACGCGAAATCAGCGGTTCGCCATGATGAATGGCGCGGGCGATGGCTGCCGCCGTGCCGACGTTATGGCAGACAACACCGATATCAATCGGCAGCCCCTGGCTGGGGACCTCCTCGCCGGTCAGGGCATAAATCAGCTGCTTTTCACCACCGGCCGGGTAACGCGTCGGTATCACTGTGATCTGGATATGGGTTTCCCCGATACGCGCCAATTCCTTTTGCAGACAGTCGATGGCATTGGGCATGTTGTCTTCGATACCGATCACCACCTGCTTTGCATGCAGGGCGTGACGCATGATACGGATGCCTTCGATTACATCGTTCGGCCGGCAGCACATCAGCGCTTCATCGCAACTGATATAGGGTTCGCATTCCGCGCCGTTGATGATGAGCAAGTCGACGACACGCCCGGGCCCGGGGTTCAGTTTGACGGCAGTCGGGAAACCGGCGCCACCCAGTCCAACAATACCGGCATCGCGGACGCGCTGGCGGATGTCGGCCGGGTCCTCCTGGTAGACATTGTCCATTTTCAGACCGGTATCCGCCGCGCGGTCCTCGCCATCGCTGTCGATCACAATGCAGGGAGCGGACAGCCCCGATGGATGGGGAACCGGGTAGTCGCCGATAGCGCTGACCCTGCCGGAAGTGGGTGCATGCACGGGCGCTGAAATATAACCGAGGGAACGCGCGATCAATTGTCCGCGCAGGACCGGGTCGCCAGGTTTCACCACGGCTTCGGCCGCTTCGCCAATGTTCTGGCTGAGCGGGACATACAGTCGTGTGGGGATAGCCACTGACTGCAGTGGTTCAGTGAGTGATTGTGACTTTTCCGGGGGCAGATGCAGGCCGCCGGGGAAGCTGGCAGGTTTTTCGAGCAGCGTAACCATTGGCGCCCCATTGTACAGGGTTGAGGCTGAAAAATACTCGGGGAATCGCCGGGTGTTTGATGGAGATCAAGCGCTTAGGGAAGCCATGACGAATTACCTTAGCTGGAGGCCACCCGGGACACCGTGCTGGCGATTTCCGGCTGATCCGATTCCGGGTAAGGCCATTTCCACTGGCGGATATCCTTTTTTACCGGCACCATCGCAATACAGTCGACCGGGCAGGGGGGCAGGCACAGTTCACAGCCGGTACACTCAGCGGCGATGATGGTATGCATCTGCTTGGCCGCGCCCAGAATAGCATCCACCGGGCAGGCCTGTATGCACAGGGTGCAGCCGATGCAGGTCTGCTCATCAATGACAGCAACCATTTTTTCCGTGTGCTCGCCGTGTTCCGCGTTGAGCGGCTTGGGGTCGACACCGAGCAGATCGGCAAGCCCCTGAATGGTGGTTTCGCCGCCCGGGGGGCACTGGTTGATATCGGCTTCACCTGCCGCGATGGCCTCGGCGTAAGGACGGCAGCCGGGGAACGTGCACTGGCCGCACTGAGTCTGCGGCAACAGCGCATCGATTTGATCAACAATCGGATTGGCATTCACCCTGAAGCGGATAGACGAGTAGCCGAGCAGCAGCCCGAACAGGGCGGCGAGCAGGCCAATGGCGATCATCGCGGTCAGCATGCGCTCAGCCCTTGATCAAGCCCGAGAAGCCCATGAACGCCAGCGACATCAGGCCGGCCGTCACCAGCGCAATGGCCGGGCCCTGAAAGGGTTCAGGTACATCGGCGACAGCAATACGCTCGCGCATGGCGGCGAACAGGATCATGACCATTGAGAAACCCACCGCCGCGCCAAAGCCATAAAAGGCCGACTCGACGAAACCGAAATCCTGTTGCACATTGAGCAGCGCGACACCGAGTACCGCGCAGTTGGTGGTAATCAGCGGCAGGAAAATGCCCAGCACCTGGTAGAGCACCGGGCTGGTTTTGTGTACCACCATTTCAGTGAATTGCACCACCACCGCAATGACCAGGATAAAGGTGATAGTACGCAGGTATTCCAGCCCGAGCGGTGCCAGCAGGTATTCATTGGCAAGATAGGCGCAGACAGAGGACAGGGTCAGCACAAAGGTTGTCGCCAGCGCCATGCCGGTGGCGGTCTCCAGTTTGCGTGAGACACCAAGGAAGGGGCACAGGCCGAGGAACTTCACCAGTACGAAGTTGTTAACCAGCACAGTGCTGATGAGGATGAGAGTAATTTCCGCCATGGAGGGAATGGTACTGCGATGGGTGGAT
>CAYYAP010000080.1:0-11076 GCA_964469575.1 uncultured Thiohalobacter sp. | reverse complement strand
CCAGGGCTTCAAGGCCCGCCTGTGCCGCGGCTTCGGCAGCCACTGTGGTGTCTGCCGAGCCAGTAATTCTGTCTGTATTCAGCTCACGGGTGAGTGCTTCTGGCAATGGTGCGGCGCGAACTTCCTGCTCGATGCCGAGCTCGGCGGGCTTGATATCCAGGGACTGCTCTTCGCCTTTGTCGTGGTAATAAAAGATCTTGCCCGTCTGGCGCAGGGAGGGCACCACGCCGCCTTCCACGCCTCGCACGAGTAACGCGGAGTCGAAGCCGGCATACCGGGCCAGCACCGCGTACAGCCGTGGATAGGGTTTGTGGACAAAGCCGGTTAGCAAGCGGGTCTTGTGGCGTCCGCGTACCGGCCCGGTCATGACCTCGACGGTGGTGATCGCCGGCCGTTTGACGATCAGGGTGCGCAGCGTTGCCAGGGCAAACAGTTTCGGGCAAAACAACGCTTGATCCACGTAGCTCCAACCGGTATCGGGATCGCCGAGTCGTTCCGCGGCCGCTTCGGGCGTCAGGTCCACGGGCTGGCCGGCAGCGCGTAGCACTTGCCGGTGGGTGATTCCGTACTTGGGACCCATGCGTTCAACCCCCTGGGAAATCGATGCTACGCTGAAGGCCGCTAACAACGGCGGCAGGAACGGCGCCGGTGGCAAGGTGCGGTTGAAACCGTCATAAGGGTCGACTACATGAAAGACTTCATCGACCGGTGCGGTCACCGTGTGGGTCGCATCAAGGATGGCTTCCATAACGCCTTTGCACTCATCGTCCGTCTCCCGCTTCATGCGTAAGGCAATCAGAAATACCCCCGCCTGCACCGGGTCCACCTGGCCCTCGAGGATGGCGTGCATGCCCGCCCGCGCTTCTTCCAGAGTGACGTCTTTGCTCTGTTCGGGGCCGGTCGCTATGCGCTGGAGGATAGAGTGCATGATAGCGCGCGGGTCGGCGTGTTCGATGTGTCGCAAATCAGCCATAGTATCCTCCGGTTTGCTTGTTCAGCCCGGACATTCAATACATGTTTCATGTTTGACTCTAGTCGGTACTGCCTGCAGTGCCAACCACAAAGGAAAGGGGGAAACGAATCATGGGCCGGTCACTCTGTCATTGCCGATTATGCAATACACCCGGCAGTGTTCAACTATAATTACGGCAAAGGATAAGTTGTACAAAACCTGGAAAATCGTTCAGGGTGATGCTTGTTCCAGGGGCAGGGGGTGTTTCAGAATCACGCGATTACGCGTGAACGAGGTTGGCATCATGTTGCCAAACAACACGAAAACATGCTTTATCAATAGCGTCTCATAATCATTATGACACACCGGTTTCAGGTAGACGGAGGTCTGGCAACGATGTCGAAGCGCTATCGCATTGAACATGACTCCCAGGGTGAGCTGCGCGTTCCGGCGCAGGCATTGTACGGCGCGCAGACGCAGCGTGCGGTGGAGAATTTCCCGATCAGTGAGTTGCGCATGCCGGGGCCGTTTATTCGTGCGCTGGGCAGGATCAAGTCCGCGGCAGCCAGGGTCAATGCAGACCTGGGCCTGCTGGACACCGGTATGGCCGGGGCCATCAGCACGGCCGCGGACGAAATCGCCGCCGGCCAGCATGACGGGCAGTTTCCTGTGGACGTGTTCCAGACCGGGTCGGGCACCAGCACCAACATGAATGCCAACGAGGTCATCGCACGCCTGGCCTCGATGCGTTCGGGTCTGACCGTGCATCCCAATGACCACGTCAACCTGGGCCAGAGCTCAAACGACGTCATCCCGGGCGCCATCCATGTCAGCGCGTGCCTCGACCTGAACAACGACCTGTTACCGGCCCTGCAACAGTTACGTGCCACGCTCGACAGCCGTGCAGTGGAGTTGTCCGGCAGGGTAAAGACCGGTCGTACGCATTTAATGGATGCGTTGCCGGTACGGCTGGACCAGGAGCTGGGTGCATGGCGCACCCAGATAGAAAAGGGCATGCAACGCATCACGTCGGGCATGCAGCACCTGTATCAGCTCCCCCTCGGTGGCACCGCGGTCGGCACCGGCGTCAATACGCACCCCGATTTCGGGCGGCGTGTCGCCGCACTGCTGTCGCGCGAGACCGGGATCGACTTCGTCATCAATGCAGACCTGTTTGAAGGCATCGCCACGCAGGATGCCGCCGTGGCGATGAGCGGTCACCTGAAGACACTGGCGGTAAGCCTGATGAAGATCAGCAATGATTTGCGCTGGATGAACTCCGGGCCGCTTGCCGGGCTGGGCGAGATTACACTGCCGGTGCTGCAGCCCGGCAGCAGCATCATGCCGGGCAAGGTGAACCCGGTGATACCGGAGGCCGTGGCCATGGTGTGTGCCCGGGTGATCGGTAATGACACGGCAATCACCGTCGCAGGGCAGTCCGGTAATTTCCAGCTGAACACGATGTTGCCGTTGGTGGCTTATGAGCTGTTGCAGAGTATCAAGCTGTTGGCCGGCGCGGTGCGTGCACTGGATGAAAAGGCAATCCGTGGCTTCTCCGTCAACCATGAACAGCTGGCCCGCGGATTAATGCGTAACCCGGTGCTGGTGACGGCTTTGAATCCTGTTGTCGGGTATGAACAAAGTGCCGCCATAGCCACACGTGCCTGGACAGAGGGACGACCGGTGCTCGATGTGGCCGAGGAGATGACCGGCATCAGCCGCGCAGAACTTGAATCACTGCTTGATCCCGCTCACCTGACAGGGAAACAGGAAAAGTAACCGTGCATATCAAAGAGTTACAGGCGTAAAATTGGGAAATCGGGGATTCCCTTGCTCTCCGCCATTTTCCTGAAAGATTATTCAGATTGAAGATTTAACCCGGGGTAGCCGATAGTCCAGTGGGCTTATCCACCTACACTTTCGGCTTATGGTTGATCAAAAACATGTGCGTACCGGCTTTATAGCCTGGCTGCTGTCCCAGCCGGTCAACCGCCTGCTTGTGTCGTGTTTTGTGCTCGTCGCGTTAATACCGGCGCTATTCATCGCGGTCACCTTGTATCACAGCGCCTGGAAAGATGCCTGGCGTGAAATCAACGAGAAGCACGAGTTACTGGCCAGGAATATGGCCGAACCGATTTCAATCTATGTCAACGATCACCGGGCTGCCTTGCGCGTGTTGGCCGATGCCCTGACAGAACTGGACGGTGTTGCCGATGCTGAAATGCGCAAGCGTGACTTTGTCCGGAAGGCGAAAGATCGACTGACCGGTTTTCGCGCCCTGAGCCTTGTCAGCCGGGATGGCAATATCCTGTTCAGTTCACAGGCCAATAAATGGATCCCTGAACACCTTGATGTTTACCAGAATGAAGCCTGTTTTATCTATGCCAGGGATAGTGGCGAATCGAGGCTTTCCGGTGTGCAGACCAGTCCCCTGGACGGCAAACCGACGCTGGTTTTGAGTCAGCCGGTTAAAAACAAACAGGGTGAAATCGAATCTGTGCTGGTCAGTGAACTGCGTATCAGCCTGATTGAAAAACTTCGCCGCAATATTCACTTTGGCGAACGTGGCCACTCGGCCATCGTAGATCAGCATGGCCACGTTATCGCGCATCCCAATCCCGACTGGATGAAGCATATGCGCGATCTCTCTCACCTGTCGGTGGTCAAGGCCATGATGGCCGGGAAAACGGGTGTGACCGAGTTTTATTCACCGTTCGTTAAACAGAACATGGTGGCCGGCTATACGTCGGTGCCGGATATCGGCTGGGGCGTCATGGTGCCACAACCCAAATCGGAAGTTGCGCGCCAGGTGTATGCGTTGCTGTACCCGCAGCTTGTCTGGGGTTTGCTGGGTGTGGTGCTGGCCATTGGTGTGGGTATTGCGTTGACACGCTGGATTACCCGGCCGTTAAACAAGCTGGCCAGGTATGCCAATGCGCTGGCCGGTAATGATTTTGAAGGTCGTGTGCCGACTGCGGCGCCGGGTGCGCCTGAAGAAATACGCCAGTTAAATTGTGTGCTCAGTGAAGTTATCACGGGTCTGCAGGAGTCACGTGAGGAATTCGATAATCTCAATCGTTCCTTGCACCATCGGGTTGAAGAGGCCACCCGTGAATTGTCGGACGCGAATGTTGAGCTGGCGCAATTGGCCAGTTGCGATCACCTGACAGAGCTCGCCAACCGGCGTCATTTCGAAAACCGTTTGACAGAAAGCCTGGGGCAGGTGTCCGGTGAGGATGGGCAACTCTGCCTGTTACTGATCGATGTTGACCATTTCAAGTTGATCAATGATTCACATGGGCATGCCGCCGGCGATGCGGTGCTGGCGCAGATTGCGAAAATTCTGCGTCAATCGACCCGTCAGGAAGACCTGGTGGCACGCTATGGCGGTGATGAATTCATGATCAAGATGCAGGCTTCACGTGAGGTCAGCAAACGGCGTGCCGAGCAGATTCTCACCCGCGTCGAGTCTACCCCGTTTGTCTGGAAGGGCCACCCGATCAAGGTAACGCTGAGTATGGGGCTGTATTGCTATCCGGGTTCCGAGCTTAGTCATGATGAGTTGCTGATCAAGGTTGATAAAGCCATGTATGCTGCCAAGCAGAGTGGCCGCAACCGTGTGATCGAGCTGGATGAAGCCTGAGACAAACGGCCTGGTGATGCCAGGCCATTTCTACCCGGGTTCTGGACGATGCCACGATGCACCGGCATAATCGAACGGCTGTTCAAGGAATGGACAGCTTCTCCCTGTCACTCATGATATGAAACCACAAGGAACGAAGGTTATGGAATCAGAAATCCGTATATTGCTGGTCGATCACCAGGCTTTGGTGCGATCCGGCATCCAGCGTCTGCTCGAAGATAATCCCCGGCTTAGTGTTGTTGGAGAAGCCGCCACTGGCGAAGAGGCGGTTGAGCTGTCGCTGCGTATCAAACCCGATGTGGTGTTGATGGATGTACAAATCCCCGGCATCGGTGGCATGGAGGCGACGCGACGCATCTGCCACGCCTGCCCGGACACCGGTATTGTGGTGGTGACCGTTGATGTGAGCGACCCGTTTCCTGCCCAGCTGCTGGAGGCCGGTGCGTCCGGGTATCTGACAAAACACTGTGATGTTAATGAGATAACGGATGCCATTGAGGCGGTGGCGCGCGGTGAACGCTACATCAGCGCAGATATTGCCCGTGAAATGGCGCTTTCCATGTTGCCGGGGAAGGAGCAGTCGCCATTTGACCGGCTGTCTCAACGCGAAATGCAGGTCATGCTGATGGTGACGCAGGGACAGAATGTCCACGATATTTCCGATCGCCTGTGCCTCAGTCCGAAAACGGTGAGTACCTATCGGTACCGGCTGTATGACAAGCTGGGTGTCGAGAATGACGTTGAATTAACGCATATGGCGATACGCCACGGCATGGTCGAGTGCGCTTCGCCCACCTGACGGCGCACACCCTTGCGTGAACGTGTAAGAAAATGGCGCATTTTTGTTAAGAAGCCGCCAGATCTGTCGCTAAACAACAACGGGTAGGCAGACAGGCTGTAGCGCGATGGCGGTATTACGCCCCTTTGCAAGGGCAGAAGACAATCCGGTGGATGTGTTGCTGGTCGATTCACGTCGACTCGTGCGGCAGAGTATCCAGCGCCTGCTGTCAGATTCGGATTTCCTGTCCGTGACCGGCGAAGCCTCCAGTTGTGATGAAGCGATCCGGCTGGCGCGTACGCGCCAGCCACATGTCATCATCATGAATTTGCCGGGTGCAAGCGTCGATGTGCTGGATGGTACCCGGAAACTGGGTCGCCAGTTTCCGGACATCCGCGTCCTGGTGCTTGCCGAAGAAGCCGACAGTATTATCCAGGAACGTCTTCTGCAGGCCGGCGTTGCGGGTTGCATCAGTATCGACTGCTCACTGGATGAGCTGGTTGCCGCGATCGATTCAGTGCTGGCGGGTAAACGTTATCTGAGCGATGTGCTGGCGAAAAAGCTGGCGGAACGTCGACTTCCCGATCAATCGGGATCCATGTTCGATCAGCTGACACATCGTGAAATGCAGATACTGTTGCTGGTGGTTGAAGGCAGGAACACACGGGCTATTGCACGTGAATTGTGCCTGACGCAAAAAACCGTGAACGGGTATCGCAACCGTTTACTGGAAAAACTGGATATGGGGACAGAAGTCGCCCTGACACATCTGGCCATTCGCGAGGGGCTGATTCGCGTCCCCCAAATCGGTTAGAATTCCCAAAAACCTGAAACAGTTCCGTGATTTGCCACTTTTCAGTGGTACTATCATTGCATGGACGAAGCCAAACACTCTTCGGGATGGGGAAGGTCATGAATGAGCCGACACGTATCCGCGCGCCGGAATTGCCCGATAACCTGGACTGGTTCAATACGGATGAACCGCTGACGCTCGCCAGCCAGCGCGGTAAGGTCGTGTTGCTGGATTTCTGGACCTACTGCTGTATCAATTGCATGCATGTGCTGCCGGATCTTCGTTATCTCGAAAACAAGTACCCGGAAAACCTGACAGTGATTGGCGTTCATTCGCCGAAGTTTGAGAACGAGCGTGTGGCCGAGCAGGTGCAGAAGGCTGTCAACCGGCATCATATTCGCCACCCGGTCGCCAACGATACAAAGTTTCAGCTCTGGCGCGCCTATGGCATAAAGGCCTGGCCATCGATCATTTTTATTGATCCGGAAGGCTATGTCGTCGGTATTCTGCGCGGTGAGGGTCGTCGGCAGCAGCTCGATGAGCTGGTACGCAAACACCTTGACGCCGCCGAGCAGAAGGGGGTTCTGGCGCCGTCACCCATGCCCTCGTCGCCGCAGCCCGAACCGGAGACTATGCTCAGATTTCCAGGCAAGGTGCTGGCAACCCGTAACAATCTGTATATTGCCGACAGCGGGCGCAACCGTATTCTTGAAACCTACCATGATGGCAAGGTGCGGCGTATTTTCGGAAGCGGGACAGCGGGTATGCTGGACGGTAACGAAACAGCCGCCATGTTCAATAATCCACAGGGCATGACGCTGGTCGGTGACTTCCTCTATGTGGCGGATACCGACAACCATTCGATCCGGCGCATTCACCTCAAGTCCGGCGATGTCATGACCCTGGCGGGCGACGGCAAGCAGGGGCGCTATGTGGCGGACAATTTCCGCGAGCCACTGGATGCGCAGTTGAATTCCCCCTGGGATCTGACCTACCACGAAAGCAACCTGTACATCGCCATGGCGGGACAACACCAGATCTGGCGTATGAACCTGAATCACCTGGCGATCGAGCGCTTTGCCGGTTCCGGGCGCGAGGACATTGTTGATGGCCCGATGGAATCGGCCTGTTTTGCCCAGCCTTCCGGGGTCGCAGCGCTGGATAACACGCTATATGTCGCCGATTCCGAGACATCTTCAGTCCGGGTGTTACGAACCGATCAGGGAACCGTCAGCACGATGCTTGGCAAGGGCCTGTTTGATTTTGGTGACCGTGATGGTGTCGGCCA
This sequence comes from uncultured Thiohalobacter sp., assembly GCA_964469575.1. Taxonomy (GTDB): domain Bacteria; phylum Pseudomonadota; class Gammaproteobacteria; order DSM-19610; family DSM-19610; genus Thiogranum. The sequence continues at coordinate 3,622 of CAYYAP010000080.1, read as the reverse complement.
GGAAGCGCGTTTGCAGCATCCGCTAGGTCTTGCACTTGACCCCGAACGTAATGCGCTGTGGGTGGCGGACACCTTTAATTCAAAAATAAAACGGATAGACCTGCAGACCAGCGAAGTCAGTAAGTTCAAGTTTGGTGTACCACTCGACGAACCCGGCGGCCTGAGCCTGTTCCGCGACAAACTGTTTATTGCCAATACCAACGCCCACCAGATTGTCATGCTCGACCTGAGCTCGCGCATGGCCGAAGTGGTCAACGTACGCGAAAGTGACTGATATGAGTTTCGACCCGGGTTGCCGGCGTTGCGAACGGCTGAGTGACTTCCTGCAGGAAGTCTCCGTTCAGCATCCGGACTACTATGCGCGCCCGGTGCCGCCGTTCGGAGATCCGGATGCCGACCTGCTCATTGTCGGGCTGGCGCCTGGCATGCACGGCGCCAACCGTACCGGCCGCCCGTTTACCGGGGATCATGCCGGGATTCTGTTGTACCGCACACTGTACGAATGTGGTTTCAGCAATCAACCGGAATCAGTAGCGGCGGATGATACGCTGGTATTGAATAACTGCCGCATTACCAACGCGGTGAAATGCCTGCCACCGCAGAACAAACCCATGACACAGGAGATCCGCCAGTGTAACGATTTCCTGCGCGCCGAGCTGGCTGGCATGCGTGCCGGTAGCGTGGTGTTCGCACTCGGCAAGATTGCCCACGATGCAGTCCTGCGCAGCCTGGGACTGCCGTTGTCAAAACACCGCTTTGGTCATGCGGCGGAGCATGCGCTGGAACCGTTCACCCTGCTGGATTCCTACCATTGCAGCCGTTACAACACCCAGACGCGACGGCTGACCGATGAAATGTTCCGTGCTGTTTTCGAGCGCGCGCGTACCCTGCTCGGGCGCTGACACGTTTGCCCGAGTATTGCCCGAATGGCCGACACTGATGTGGAACCCCCTTTCGATGCAGAGAATTTCCTCAGGACGCTGACGGCGCGCCCCGGTATTTACCGTATGTTCGATGCGGCCGGCCAGGTGCTGTACGTTGGCAAGGCGCGCAACCTGAAGAAGCGGGTTTCCAGCTATTTTCGTCGCAGTGGGCTGGCGCCCAAAACGCGGGCATTAATGAAGCATATGGCGTGCGTCGAGGTTACCGTGACCCGCACAGAGGCCGAGGCCCTGCTGCTGGAAAACAACCTGATCAAGTTGCACCGGCCGCGCTATAACATTCTCCTCAGGGATGATAAAAGTTATCCCTACATTTATTTGAGTGCTGATGGTGAGTACCCGCGACTGACGTTTCACCGGGGAGCGCGTAAAGGCAAGGGGCGCTATTTCGGTCCTTACCCGAGCTCCGGCGCCGTGCGTGAAAGCCTGCACCTGTTACAAAAAATGTTTCGTGTCAGGCAGTGCGAAGACAGCTTCTTCGCCAACCGCAGCCGGCCCTGTTTGCAGTACCAGATCAGGCGTTGTACCGCGCCCTGTGTTGGCCTGGTCTCTCCCCAGGATTATGCGCAGGATGTCCGCCACACCGTACTGTTCCTGGAAGGGAAGAGCAGTGTGCTGAATGCCGAACTGGTCGATAAAATGGAATCCGCTGCCGCCCGCCTGGATTACGAACAGGCGGCCGTTTACCGTGACCAGATAGCCAGCCTGAGTCGTGTACAGGAACGCCAGTACGTCAGTGGCGAGTCCGGTGATATGGATATCGTCGCCGTGGCCGTGTCGGGTGGACAGGCCTGCGTGCAGGTGTTCTTCGTTCGCAACGGGGTCAATCTTGGCAACAAGGTGTTCTTCCCGCGGATTCCAGCGGACAGCAGTGAACAGGAAGTGCTCTCCGCTTTCACGGCCCAGTACTACCTGGGGCATCCGGTTCCCGGACGCATTTTACTGAGCGCTGAACTGGACGATGTCGAACTGCTGGCCGAGGCGCTGAGTGAAAAAGCGCAACACAAGGTCGTGCTCTCGTCACGGGTGCGGGGTGAACGCGCGCGCTGGTTGCAGATGGGTGTCGAGAATGCCGCGCAGGCGCTCGCAGCGCGCCTGAGCAGTCAGGCCGGCATGCAGCAGCGTCTGCACCTGTTACAGCAACTGCTGGAACTCGATGAAGCGCCACAGCGTATTGAGTGCTTTGATATCAGTCACAGCCAGGGCGAGGGTACGGTGGCTTCCTGTGTGGTGTTTGATCGCGAGGGGCCGCGCAAGTCGGACTACCGGCGTTTCAATATCAGTGATATCACGCCGGGTGATGATTACGCGGCGATGGAGCAGGCGCTGTTGCGCCGTTATACCCGTCTGAAAAAAGAGGATGCCGCCTTGCCGGAATTACTGTTGATCGATGGCGGCAAGGGGCAGGTCAGCTCGGCACAGAAAGTGATGGAGGAGTTGCAGATCAGTGAAATTCTGCTGGTTGGCGTTTCCAAGGGGCCGGAGCGCCGACCGGGGCTGGAGTTGCTGCATATACCGGCCCAGCAACGTGTGCTGGACCTGGCGCCGGATTCACCGGCCCTGCACCTGATTCAGCAGATTCGTGACGAGGCGCACCGGTTTGCTATTACCGGGCATCGACAGCGACGCGCCAAAGCGCGTAATGTATCGCCGCTGGAAGGCATACCCGGTGTCGGGCCACGCCGCCGGCAGCAATTACTGAAACATTTTGGCGGCATGCAGGAGGTCGCGCGCGCCGGCGTCGAGGAAATCGGCAGGGTTTCCGGGATTAGTCGTGACCTGGCGCAGAAAATCTACGATACTTTCCACGGATAGGACACTATTAAATATGCTCTGGACCATACCCAACATACTGACCGTTTTTCGCATTGCGCTGATCCCGGTGCTGATGCTGGTGTATTACCTGCCGTTTACCTGGGTCAACGTGGCGGTCACCGCACTGTTCGGGATTGCCGCCCTGACCGACTGGTTCGATGGCTTTCTGGCCCGCAAACTTGGTCAGGTGTCGCCGTTTGGCGCATTTCTCGACCCGGTGGCCGACAAGCTGATTGTTGCCGTGGTGCTGGTGTTACTGGTGCAGAGCACCCCGGCCTGGTGGTTTGTGGTGCCAGCGGCGGTGATCATCGGGCGGGAAATTGCCGTGTCGGCACTACGTGAATGGATGGCGGAAATTGGCGAGCGCGCCCAGGTGGCGGTATCCATCATCGGCAAGATCAAAACCACGGTGCAGATGATCGCCTTGCTGTTGTTGCTCTATCGCGTGCCGATCGGGCCGCTGCCGACGCGGGAACTGGGCATCGTCTTGCTGTACCTGGCGGCGATGCTCACCCTATGGTCAATGATTATTTACCTGAAAGCGGCCTGGCCGACCCTGTCCGGGCGGCAAAAATCCTGAATTACGACCGGGAGTTGACAGCGGCCGACACATCCATACAATATGCGCTCTCACTCGACGCGGGAATAGCTCAGCTGGTAGAGCACAACCTTGCCAAGGTTGGGGTCGCGAGTTCGAATCTCGTTTCCCGCTCCAAATTTTGTTTGTCCGGACGATGGAACCTCGGAACTAAAAACCGGGGTTTTTTTAAGTCGGGCTCACCCACGATCATAGGCTGAGTGGCAGAGTGGTTATGCAGCGGCCTGCAAAGCCGTGGACCTCGGTTCGACTCCGGGCTCAGCCTCCA
>CAYYAP010000079.1:2603-11170 GCA_964469575.1 uncultured Thiohalobacter sp. | reverse complement strand
TGACGCCTTGCTTGCGTAGCCTTGCCTGCAGATGCATCGCGCAACCGATATTGGTTGTGAGCAAGGTTTGTATCTTGCTGTCAATAATGCACTCCGCCATCTTGTCCCCCAGCGCGTCGGAAAATTCGGGTTGTGTCAGCATGTAATTGCCTGCGGCGCCACAGCAGCCGCCTTGCGGATTGATGGTGTGTACTTCCAGTTTCGGAATCCAGCCCAACACATCGAAAACGGCCTGTGACTGTTGCAGGGCATTACGCTGGGTGCAGGGGATGTAGACGCCTACCGGATAGTCGCAGGGCGCGAAGTGCAGCGCTGCGGGGTTCTGCCTGGCAAGAAAAGCCATGATTTCGCTGACACGCGGTGAGAAAGGTGTCGATGTGCCATCGCTGTCGAGTGCGTCATAGTGTTGCAGGTGCGCAGCGCAGCCGCTGGCGATACTGATAATTGGCGTGTCGTCGTTTAGTGCGGCGCGGTTGTGCGCCGCCAGCGAGGCGGCCGTGTCCGGCTGTCCACTATGCAGATGCAGCGCACCGCAGCAGGCGGTGTCTTTGCGGATGACTGCATCGTAGCCCAGTACAATCAGCAGATTTTGTGCAGCGTTGAGGGTGGGTTGATCCAGCGCATGACCGGTGCAGCCGGGGAACAGGTGTACACGGGCAGTGGTTTCCCTGTGGGCCGGGGAAGGGATACGCTGCCTGCCGGAGTCCGTTTTCGCCTCCGTTCCGCCAGCCAGCAGACGGTTAAACCGCCCGGTCATCCCCGGTAGCCTGCCCAGTAAAGCTGGCAGTCCCAGCCGGCGATAGCCGCCCAACAGTGGCCCGGCCAGTTGCAGCGCTCGCGGTGACGCCAGCAGCTTCGCGCCAGCGCGGCCCAGCACCCGGTCGATGACCCCGTGCTGATGATGCGGTGCAAGCCGTGCCCGGGTCGTGTCCATCAGCGCACCGAACGGAACTTTCGACGGGCACATCGCCTCGCAGGCCCCGCACTGCAGACAGCGATCGATATGCGACAGCAGACCGGGCGAGATTTCCGTTACGTCATCCAGCCACTGCATCAGGCTGATACGCCCACGCGGCGAATCGGCTTCGTTACCCGTCAGTGTGAACGTGGGGCAGTGCGGCAGGCACAGACCGCACTTCACGCAGCGGTCTGTCGCGGAGAGTTCATCCATATATACAGGAATACCGTCAGATGCCGCGCGTTACAAGTGCCATTGCATTTTTTTTGCCGGATCGGCTAAGGTAAGCGCATGTCCTATTACAAATATCATGTGTTTTTCTGCACCAACCTGCGAGAGGGCGGTGCGGCCTGCTGCCAGCGTTACAACGCCCAGGCCATGCGTGATTATGCCAAAAAACGCAGCAAGGAACTGGGTATTGCCGGGGAAGGGCAGGTCCGGGTCAGCAGCGCCGGTTGCATGGATCGCTGTAGCGAGGGGCCGGTACTGGTCGTCTACCCTGAGGCTGTCTGGTACAGCTACGTCGATCAGTCGGATATCGATGAAATCATCGATGAGCACCTGGTTCACGGGCGGGTAGTCGAGCGGCTGAAGATTTAAGCCTGGTAGGTGTTCTGGTCTGGTGGCTTCCTGTCGACTCGCCCCGGCACGGTGGTCTTTTCACGGCTTCGGCGCAGGCATGCGCAAGGCGCCGTGAAAAGACCACCGTACCGGGGCTAAGCGGCAGGTTCTACAACGAGATTTCGATAGCTGCCCCCCCACTGAACAAGAGGAATCCGGCGGGAGCGCGCGGCGGGCGCCTTGCGCATGCCTGCGCCGAAGCCCGACGGGTGCTACCGCCGGATTCCTCGCCTCGAAGCCACCAGGAAACCCTCCACCTGTCACCTCTCCCGCGGGACGAACCTACAGGAATCCCCCTCTCCAATAAAGGGTACTGACCCCTTTTAAAAAAATTCCGAAACAGGGTTGACAAGCAAACAAGAATATTAGAAAATACTTATCAGCTGATCGGACACCCCCCAACCGTAGTCCGGTCAACTCCTCCAATCCTCCTTTGGTGGTTTTTTCAGCGCAACGTCCCCCGTTGCGCTTTTTTTTGTCTGAAATTCAGGCGTCTCAGGTGCTTGAATCCACTCGAAGCTTTCTGTACTATTCCCGCTCTTTTGAAGCAGTACCGGATTTTCGGAGCATATTCCAATGAAAACCTTCAGTGCCAAGGCGCATGAAGTGCGGCGCGACTGGTATGTCGTCGACGCCGCCGACAAGACCCTCGGACGCCTCGCCAGCGAAATCGCAAGACGTCTGCGTGGCAAGCATAAGCCGGTATATACGCCGCACGTGGATACGGGCGACTATATCGTGGTGATCAACGCGGAAAAGATCCGTGTCACCGGCAACAAGGCATCCGACAAGATGTATCACCATCACACCGGTTATATCGGTAACATGAAGTCCATCAGCTTTGAAAAGCTGCAGGCCAAGGCCCCGGGCCGGGTGCTGGAACTGGCGGTCAAGGGTATGTTGCCCAAGAATCCGCTGGGCCGGGCCATGTACCGTAAACTGAAAATCTTCGCGGGTTCTGAGCATCAGCACGCCGCGCAACAGCCCAAAGTGCTGGAAATCTAGACGTTTCGAGGCAATAGAGACACATGAGCGAACCCTATTACGCGACTGGTCGACGCAAAAGCTCCACGGCGCGCGTCTTTGTAAAGAAAGGCAATGGCCAGATCATTGTCAATCAGCGTCCGCTGGACGAATACTTCGGTCGCCCGACCGCACGCATGATCGTGCGCCAGGCGCTGGAAGTGGTCAGTCTTGACGACCAGTTCGATGTGAACTGCACCGTAAAGGGCGGTGGCACCACCGGCCAGGCCGGCGCCATCCGTCACGGCATTACCCGCGCCATCATGAAGCATGACGAGGCACTGCGCCCGGCACTGCGCAAGGCCGGCTTCGTGACCCGCGATGCCCGTGAGGTTGAACGCAAGAAGGTCGGTCTGCGCAAGGCACGCCGCGCCACGCAGTTCAGCAAGCGTTAAAGTTTGTTGGCGGATCGTCTAACGGCAGGACAGAGGCCTCTGACGCCTCTAATCTAGGTTCGAATCCTAGTCCGCCAGCCATAAAACCGGGAACCCGCCGCAAGGCGGGTTTCTGGTTTTAGAAGGGGACAGATTTAAATCTGTCCCCTTTGTCGTGTTGTTTTTTTGTCTCTCCCTAAAGATCCCCCGGTTTTGGACGCCAATTATCCGACGATTTTTCAAACTGCCTGATTGGGTACTGTTTTCCCGATAATCAACCCGGGAGGGGGATTGACAGAATCGATCTGTTGCAAAAAAACATCATTTAATTTGCTTATGTTGTTTTTTTGAAAATAAGTGTTGCATTTCTGGTTTTTCCTGCGATAAAGTAGCGCTTCGAAAGGATAATCTTGTTGTGACTTATAGCTATGAGTAAGAGGAGTTCTCTCATGAACAAAAAACTTATTGTAACTGCAATGGGTCTGGTGCTGGCCGGCGGAATGAGCCTGGCCAATGCAGACGTCAAGGTCTACGGTCAGCTGGACGTGTCGGCTAACGCGACTGATTCCGATGTGGGATCTAACAATGAAAGTACATCTGGTGCTGGTGACGGTACAAAGCTCGCCAGTGACATCGGCCAGAATGGTGCGGGTTACAGCGATGATATCAACCTGACGTCCAACACATCTGCAGTCGGAGTCAAGGGCAGTGAAGACCTGGGTAACGGCATGTCGGCCATCTTCAAGGTTGAGTGGGACGCCGACCTGGTGAATGGCGGTGCGTTCAAAGGTCGAGACCAGTATGTTGGTCTGAAGACCGAGGGCTTCGGCAAGCTGGTTTTTGGTACGACGTCCACCGCATACAAGTCCGCAGGCAGCAAGATCGATGCCTTCTACCGTACCCCGCTGCAAATGCGTGCTGTCGGTCTGCAGTCCAACCTGCACTCAGGCAAGGGTGAAGTCGGTCAGGGTCGTGGCACGAACATGGTTCGCTATGACAGCCCATCCATGGGTGGTGCGAGTTTCACCGGTACTTACCAGTTTAATTCCAACAAACAGAAATCCAATCAGTTCAAGGCCGCTCCGCAGGACGACGATACCTACAGCCTCGGCCTCCAGTACAAGGGTGGCGGCCTCTACGCGGCGGCTTCCTACATTTCCACGCAGCAGACCAATGATGCTGAAGCGGCCCAGTTTCTCGTACGTTACGATATGGGCGATCTTTCCTTCCACGGTATCTATGAGCTGGATAAGGGTTTGATCACCGCGCAGGCGAATAATGGTCGTGGTCAGTCAGGTAAGGACCCGTCGGGTACCAGCACCTTCAATCGTGGCGGTAGCTCCAAGGATGACGGCGCTGACATCTGGAGTGTCGGCCTGACCTACAAGATCGCCAACAATCTGATCGGTTTTGACTACGGTCAGCGCAGTAACTCCAACGGCAAAAACAGTGTCGATGATGGAAAGCTGACGGGTATCAACAGCGGATATGATGATATCCAGGACTACAACGCCTGGCGTATTGCCGGTTACCACAAGTTCAGCAAACGTACCCGCGTCTATGCTGGCTATGCAGTGACCGACTATAACGACAAGGGTGAGGATGATACCTTCTCCCTGGGTATGCGCCACAACTTCTAAGCGAAATCCTCTTTCGTGATGAAGTAAGAACGGGGTCTTCGGACCCCGTTTTTTTGTTTATAGTGTTACAATGCGCGCCTGTTTCTGCACCAGCGCGGCCCGGCATGCCTTATCGCATTCGCGAAATTCCCTACAACTATACGTCTTTTTCCGATCGCGAAATTGTCTTGCGGTTTCTTGACGAGGAGATGTGGGGCGTGATTGAAAAGTTGCGCACCGAACGGCGTACGGGGCGCTCCGCGCGTATGCTGTTCGAGGTGCTGGGTGACCTGTGGGTGGTGACCCGCAACCCCTATATCCAGGATGACCTGCTGGAGAATCGCAAGCGTTTCGAACAGCTGATTCATGCGCTGACGCATCGTCTGGACCAGATCGTCAGTCGCGCCAACGGCAATGTTGAAGCCTTGCGGCTGGTTGAGCGCACGCGTGATGCTGTCAGCGCCTTCACCGCCTGGTTCCCCAAAACCCGTGACCTGCGTGCGCGCATTCGCAAGCGCCTGGCGCGCGTAACCCGTGCCGATAACGTGGAGTTCGGCGGCCTGGCGCGCGTGTCGCATGCCACTGATGCAACGGACTGGCGTGTTGAATTGCCTTTTGTGGTGATCAGCCCCGACAGTGAACAGGAAGTGCTGGACGTCGTGAATGCCTGCATCGACCTTGGCCTGACCATTATCCCGCGCGGGGGTGGCACCGGCTATACCGGCGGCGCGATACCCTTGCACGGCGATGCGGCGGTGATCAATACGGAAAAACTGGAAGCGCTCGGAACAGTGGAAATGCGCACGCTGGAGGGTGTCGCTGATCCGGTGCCGACGATTCGCGCAGAAGCAGGTGTGGTTACGCGCCGGGTGGCGGAGTGCGCCGAGACATCGGGCTATGTGTTTGCCGTCGATCCGACGTCGCAGGATGCCTCGACCATTGGCGGCAATGTCTCTATGAATGCCGGCGGCAAGAAGGCCGTGCTGTGGGGTACCACGCTCGACAACCTGGTGTCGTGGCGCATGGTGACGCCTGACGGTGACTGGATGGAGGTGGAACGCCTCGACCATAACCTCGGCAAGATTCACGAGCAGCACACCGTGCGTTTCCGTATTCATCGCTATGCCGCCGATGGCACGACGCGTAAAGGTGAACCGGAGTACCTGGAAATGCCCGGCCAGGCGCTGCGCAAGCAGGGCCTTGGCAAGGATGTCACGGATAAATTTCTCGGCGGCTTGCCCGGTATTCAGAAAGAAGGTTGCGACGGGCTGATTACCTCGGCGGTGTTTGTGCTGCATCGCATGCCGAAACAGATCCGAACCGTCTGCCTGGAATTCTTTGGCGCCGACCTTGCGCGCGCCGTGCCGGCCATTGTCGAGACCCGCGATTACCTCGCTGGGCAGGAAGGCGTGGTGCTGTCCGGTCTCGAGCATCTCGATGAACGTTACGTGCGTGCGGTGAAATACAGTACCAAGGCGCCACGCCGTGAGTTGCCCAAGATGGTGCTGGTGATGGACATTGCCGGTGAGAACGAGGACCGTGTGGCTGAAGCCGCTTCAGCCGTGGTGCGGCTTGCCAACCAGCGCGGCGCGGAAGGGTTTATCGCCACCAGCCCGGAAGCGCGCCGCCAGTTCTGGATGGACCGTGCGCGCACCGCCGCCATTGCCGCACACACCAACGCCTTCAAGATCAACGAAGACGTGGTGATCCCGCTCGACAGGCTGCTGGAATACAACGAGGGTATCGAGCGCATTAATATCGAATATTCCATTCGCAACAAGCTGGCGATGATCGATGCCGTGCGCGAATACCTCGGTGGCAGTCTGCCGGAGTTGTCCCAGCAGGAAGACGACGAAGACAGCGAGGAAAACCGGGCGATTCTCGCGGACAAGCTGCGTGCGGCCTGCGAGCATCTGGATACTGTCGCTGCGCGCTGGACTGCTGTGCTGGAGCAGCAGGAACAACCCGTGTCGCAGTGTCGTGACCTGTGTGACGACGTGGATGCGTCGCTGCTGCACGCCGATGATCGCCTGGTCTCCCTGTTATTACGCCGCGATCTGCGCATTTCCTACCGGGCGACGATTGAACGCCCGCTCAAGGAGATTTTCGGTGGCCGTGAATTCGAACCCGTGCGTGCGCGACTGGATGCGATTCATGCCGACATCCGTTCCGGGCGCCTGTTTGTCGCCACCCACATGCACGCCGGCGACGGTAACGTGCACACCAATATTCCGGTCAACTCCAACGACTATGTCATGCTGCACGAAGCCGACCGGATTGTTGACCGGGTGATGGCGCTGGCCCGTTCGCTGGGCGGGGTGATTTCCGGCGAACACGGTATCGGGCTGACCAAGATCCGTTACCTGGATGACGCGGCGCTGGACGCCTTTAGCCAATACAAGCAGAAGGTCGATCCCAAAGGCCGTTTTAACCGTGGCAAGCTGCTCAGGGGTTCCGGTCTGGAAAATGCCTATACGCCTTCACTGCGACTGGTTCAGCAGGAAGCCCTGTTGCTGGAAGCCAGTGAACTGGGCGAGCTGAACAACGACATCAGCAATTGTCTGCGCTGTGGCAAGTGCAAGCCGGTCTGTACGACACATGTGCCGCGCGCCAACCTGCTGTACTCGCCGCGCAACAAGATACTGGCGACCGGTGTCGTCATCGAAGCCTTCCTGTACGAAGAACAGACCCGGCGCGGTATCTCCATTCGTCATTTTGATGAGATGAATGACGTCGCCGACCACTGTACCATTTGCCACAAGTGCCTGGCGCCCTGCCCGGTGGATATCGATTTTGGCGAGGTGTCGGTACGTATGCGCAGCATCCTGCGCGAGCAGGGCAAGAAACATTTCAACCCCACTAGCTGGGCGGCGATGGCCTTTTTGAATGTCACCGATCCCACCACTATAAAACTCATGCGCAAGGGCATGATTGAGTGGGGCTACAAGGGGCAGAGGCTGGCACGGCGTGTCCTGCATGCCCTGGCCGGACACAACAACAGGCAGCCCCTGCCGCCGGCGACCACCGGTAAGCCCAAAGTGGTCGAGCAGGTTATACACTTTATGAAGAAACCCATGCCGGGCGGACTGCCGACGCAGACCACGCGCGCCATGCTGGGTATTGAAGATCGCAGCGTGGTGCCTATTCTGCGCGACCCGGTAAAGATTAATGACGCGTCCGACGCGGTGTTCTACTTCCCGGGTTGTGGTTCGGAACGCCTGTTCAGTGAAGTCGGGCTGGCGACACTGGCGATGCTTTACGAGGTCGGTGCGCAAACGGTATTGCCGCCGGGTTACCTGTGTTGCGGTTACCCGCAAACCTCGTCCGGTGATCTCGACAAGGGCAAGGAGATTAGCACAGACAACCGTGTGCTGTTCCACCGAGTGGCCAACACACTGAACTACATGGATATCAAAACCGTCATCCTGTCCTGCGGAACCTGTATGGATCAACTGCAACAATACCATTTTGAAAAGATCTTTCCGGGGTGTCGCTTGCTGGATATCCACGAGTACCTGATGGAGAAGGGCGTTTCACTGGAGGGTGTGGAGGGTCAGCAATACCTCTATCACGAACCCTGCCATACACCGATGAAAACCTACAACTCGCTCAAGGTGGCCGGTCAGTTGCTGGGCACGGAAGTTACCCTGTCTGACCGCTGTTGCGGGGAGGCCGGTACCCTGGCCGTATCGCGTCCGGATATCTCCACCCAGTTGCGTTTCCGTAAGCAGGAAGAGTTGCAAAAAGGCCTGCGTGAACTGACGGGCCGTGAGCGTGTCGATGATGGCTCTGTAAAAATGCTGACCTCCTGCCCGGCCTGTCAGCAGGGCCTGTCGCGTTACACGGAAGATACCGGGCTGGAAGCGCGTTATATCGTCACCGAACTGGCCGACCGACAGCTGGGCGAAGGCTGGCAGAAGCGCTTCGTTACGCAGGTGCGGGAAGGCGGTATCGAGCGCATCTTACTGTAGG
>CAYYAP010000079.1:0-2503 GCA_964469575.1 uncultured Thiohalobacter sp. | reverse complement strand
CCCACCAACTTTGGCCATGTGCCATTGTTGGTCTTGAGGTATTCCTTCAGGTTCTTCGGCCGGTATTTCCCATCGATCTCCCAGCGCGCTTTCACAGACTTGTGTACCAGTATTTCACCCTTGCCATGATCGATGGGGCGGTAATAGGGGCGTTTGGAACGGTAGATAAACTTGCGGGACTTGTGCAGAGAGGCATCCGGTTCGGGCTTGAGGCTATTGGCGAGATGTGACTCTGTCGTCAGGCCGGCTTTCCTGGCCTCGCGTAGCATCCACTCCATGGCGTAGTCTGACGCCAGCGCACCATCCTTGTCCGGTGCGTAGCTGCCGCCCACGTCGCTGTGCACACCGGCGAACCAGACCTGCTTGAGGTCAACGCCAGGACGTGGTTCCCAGATGGTCGGTTCAAAGTCACTGCGCAGTTCATCGATGGCCATGGCGTGGCGCGCCACCTTGATGATCGGTCCCATCTTGGTGTCGTAAAACTCGTCCTTGCGGTCGAGCAGGCCGAGAAAGGAAAACGGGATGCCCAGCGCGCCGACGGTGTCCCATACGCCGACAAAGGCGATCTCGTGTTTTGGCCAGGCGTGCTCACGGCGGAAAGCGACAGACTTGTCACCCTTCGGGCTATAGGCCTTGCCGGGTTTCTTGTAATGGTTAAAAGCCTGCTGGATGAGCCTGGCATCCGGGCGCTTGAGAATGCCGATGTTGTTAATCATACCGCTCAGGGCGCGTACCGTGTAGGCGCCGCGGCTGAAACCGAACAGGAACAACGCATCCCCCGGGGCGTAGTTCTGAACGATGTAGCGGTAATCGTCCATGATATTCTTGTCGATGCCCTTGCCGGAAATGCCACCACTGATCCTGTCAGAGTAGGAGCCGACTCCCCAGTCGTAAAAGACCTGTTGCGGCAGCTTGTCGCTGCCGATCGGCTTGATGGCGCGGGCCAGTTTCAGGACGTTGGTGGGGAAGTCCTTGTGCGGATCTTTCTCCGGCCGGTTCCAGGTTCCGTCTGCGCAAATAACGAGGCGTTTTTTCATTTTTGATGAATCAGACGATCCAGGTTTTTGGCGCTGGCATGTGTGTCCTGATCGGGCAGGAACCTGCCCGCTGCTTCAGTGTCGTGTAGCAGATAGTAGAGTGAGGCAAGCATAAAGTCCCTGTCTGTGGTTTCTACGCGGTAGTGACTGTCGTTTTTATAACGGGTTATCAGGTGATTGACAATACCTTTCAGGTCTTCATCCAGCGTCAGGTAGTGCAACGTGTCCGGGTCTATGCGCATAGCGCGGCGCATGGCCCACACCCCTCTATCGAGATCGCCACTGGCGGCTGCAGCCAGTGCATAGCCGACCTTGATTGTACCGTTCTTCGGGTTATTTTGCGCCTGGGTCGCAAATGTTTTTAGTGCGCGGCGTTGTTCTCCACGCGCAAGTAACGACCAGCCCTGCTTGTCATTTGCGCCTGATGCACTGTAGTCATTATTATTGCTGATGGCGTAATCCGGGGCACGGTAACTGTTGCGCCGGTAGCCGGGATAACTGCCGCCATAATACGGGTAATTGTAGTAACCGCCGTAATAATGGCTGCCATAATAGGGATAACTGTAATGGCTGTCGTAATGATGGTTGCCATAATAGGGGTAACTGTAATGGCCGCCATAGTGATGATTACGATGGTGGCTGCCGTGATGACCGTAACCACCAGAGTGATGACTGCCATAATGACGGTATGAGCTCGCTGTAGCAGACACGCCAGCGAATAACAGTACACCCGCTACCATAGCCATTACCAAATATTTGAACAACTTACTGAACAGAGTGACCATTGTTCACCCCCGTAAGTAATATTGAGCAGGTGCCTGCCCTCAATGACTAGTGACACTTCAGTGAACAATTTGTTCACGGTAATTTATTGCATAAAGCGGAACCATAGTCCGATTTTGTATTCCAACGGGTACACACATTGAAAGAGGACCGTATCATGAATCGTTTAGCGAAGACTATGTCAGTTGTATGCGGTAGTACTTTACTGGGTGTAGTAGCCACGCTTTCTGTTCTTCCAGGAACAGCATTTGCTGGAGGTGATGCTGGCGTTGCCGTGGGTGTGCTTACCTGTAAAAAGATACCGGGCACCTACGAATACTATCTCGTTAACTCAACCGTCGGTGTGGATTGCGTCTTTTCACATCCGCAAGGTAAGGAGCATTACACCGGGCGCTCCGGAATTGGTTTTGGCATTGATCTGAACTGGAAGCACACCGAGGATATGATCTACTCTGTGATTGGTGGTTCATCTGATGTGAGTCCCGGTGCGCATGGCCTGTCCGGTACCTATGTGGGTGCACGGGTTTCGGCAACGGTTGGCGTTGGTACCGGCGCTGCCATACTGATCGGTGGCGGCGGTCAAAGCTTCAGCCTCCAGCCGGTAGCGCTGGAAATCAACTCGGGACTGGGTGCGGCAGCCGGTATTGGCTACCTGACCCTTCACAAGGGTGACGGTATCTAGG
>CAYYAP010000078.1:0-11229 GCA_964469575.1 uncultured Thiohalobacter sp. | reverse complement strand
CCCGGCAACTGTATGTCGGGCCAACGCAGCGGGACTATGTGCCGATCACGGAACGGACCACCGTGAAAGCCACGACAGCCGGTAGGTTGGGCTGACGAAGGAAGCCCAACGGGCTGCAACGTTGGGCTCCGCAACGTTGGGCTTCGCTGTGCTCAGCGCCAACCTACAGGTACGCTCAGCGTCAAACTACTGATGGTAATCATGCCTCCTGGGTGAACCAGTTCAGCCCCTGGCGGGAAACCAGGTAGATACGTCCACGCGCCAGTTTGACGCAGTCCTGGTGTTCGAACTCCTTGAGAATCCGACTGATCACCTCGCGTGTCGTACCCAGCTCACGCGCCAGTTGCGCATGGGTGACGTTGAGCGGTTCTCCACCGGAACGTTCAAAACGTTGCCCCAGCAGGCAGGCCAGTCGCAGGTCGAGGCGGTGAAAGGCAATATCGGAAACCAGCACCATCATTTCATACAGGCGCTCGGTGAGCATTTTCATGACGTAATTGCGCAGGCTGTCGGATTCGTTTATGGCTGTGAGCAGGTTGTTGCCGGAAATCATTAAACCGGCCACATCAGTTTCTGCCGTAGCCTCCGCAGGATAAGGGCGACTGCCAAGCAGGGCGTTCAGGCTCAACACACACATATCACCCGGTTCGACACGATACAGGGTGACCTCGCGTCCATCTGCGGAATGCTTGTACACGCGGACATTGCCCTCCAGCACCCAGAGAAAATTCTGGCAGGCGTCGCTTTCCCGGAACATGACCGTGCCGGCCGGAAGCCGGACGCGATCGGTCTGTTCCAGCAGATTCAGCGCCCTGGCGTCACAATGACTGACAAAACCGGAGTAACAGGCATCAAGTTCACGAAGTTTATCCGAAAATTCGCGAATCCCCGGTTTGTCTGATATCGAATGCGTTGCCATAGTGTTCATGTCGTTTCCCGCTGGCATTTCCTTAACCCGATCGCCGACTAGTGGTCAGCGTCGCCCCCCTCCACACTCCTGGTGGAGTAACCATAATTCGGGACGAGCGGTCTGTATGTATCAAAACATACCGAAGCCGAAATCAGCCTGCATGAAGGCATATCGCCGATACGCACCAGGGCAACTCTGATTAATCCGTCATACCGGCGCATGCCGGTATCCATGTCGTTGAATCCACTGGATTCTGGCATGCGCCAGAATGACGGGGAATGAATTAATCAGCGCTTCCCTGGCGTGGCTATTTTACTTTTATTTCATTAACATAGCCTGACCGGAACCGCTGTAGCGTGAAATATGGAATTTAATCTTGCACCCGGAATCTGCCACCTTAACCACGCCGCCGTCGCGCCCTGGCCGCAACGGACGGTACGCGCTGTACAGGCTTTCAGCGAAGAAAATGGCTCAATCGGGTCGCAACACTACGCCCGCTGGCTGGACGTTGAACAACAGCTGCGTGAACGGCTGGCGCAATTGATCAATGCGCGTGGCAGCGATGAAATCGCCCTGCTCAAAAATACCTCGGAAGCCCTTTCGGTGGTGGCCTGGGGGCTGGACTGGCAGCCGGGCGACGAGATTATCATCAGCAACCAGGAATTCCCCTCGAATCGCATTGTCTGGGAATCGTTGCAGCCACTGGGTGTAATCGTCAGGCAGATTGAACTCGGCGGCAGTGACAACCCGGAACAACGCCTGATCGAGGC
This sequence comes from uncultured Thiohalobacter sp., assembly GCA_964469575.1. GTDB lineage: Bacteria > Pseudomonadota > Gammaproteobacteria > DSM-19610 > DSM-19610 > Thiogranum. The sequence continues at coordinate 9,549 of CAYYAP010000078.1, read as the reverse complement.
CATGACACCCCGTACCCGCCTGTTATCGGTCAGCTCCGTTCAGTATGCCAGTGGGCTGGCGCTGGACCTTGTGCCCCTCGGCCAGGCCTGTCGCGCACAGGATATTGTTTTTTGTGTGGATGCTATCCAGAGTATTGGCGCCCTGCCATTTGACGTGCAGGCGTGCCAGGCGGATTTTGTCATGGCCGACGGGCATAAATGGATGCTGGGTCCCGAGGGTATTGCGCTGTTTTACTGCCGACGTGAATGGATTGAGCGGCTGACACTGCGCCAGTTCGGCTGGCACATGGTCGAGGCAATGGGCGACTTTGAGCGCAGCGACTGGGCGCCTGCCCGCTCGGCGCGACGCTTCGAGTGCGGCAGTCCTAATATGCTCGGTATACACGCGCTACATGCCAGTGTCAGCTTGCTGCTGGAAACCGGGATGCCGCAAATAGCTCAGTCTATTTCTTCAAAGATTACCTATCTTACTGATTATTTAGTGAAACACTCGGCTGAAATATGTTCTGAAACACGTCCTGAGCGGCGCGCCGGCATTGTCACGTTCCGGTTTCCCGGCGATGACACCAGCGCTCGCTACCATTTCTTGCAGGAACAGGGCGTCATTTGCGCCCTGCGCGGTGGTGGCATCCGTTTTTCCCCGCATTTCTATACCCCGCAGGGCGTGCTGGACAGGGCGCTGAAACTGGCTTGCGAACCGCTCTGATAGCGCTCCATGCCCATGACCACACAGTATTTTTTCAATCAATCCATGAAATTGCCGCTATCCTTGTATAAAGCACTCAGACGGTATGCTCAAACGGATCACCCGTGAGGGTGTCTAATGGCTTAACCATAAACAGGGAGCAGAGGTTGTATGGCTTTTAATCCAGCAGCCTGGCTGGGTAGAAAGATCGTCCGTTGGCTGACGAACGAACACCCGCAGGCCAACCCGCCGCTTTGCGATTTCGATCGTATACGCTACGAAGTTCGTCCTTGCGACGTGATTCTTGTCGAGGGGCGCAGCCGTGTGGCTGAAATTATTCGTACCGTCACGCAAAGTCCCTGGTCGCACTCGGCCCTGTACATTGGCCGCATCCACGATATCGACGATCCCGAGGTGCGCGAAAAGGTGCTGAGTTTTTACAACGGCGACCCCAATGAACAACTGGTGATCGAGGCCTGGCTCGGCGAAGGCACTATCGTCAACCCCCTGGACAAATACCGGGACGACACGTTGCGCGTGTGCCGTCCGACCGGCCTGACGCGCCAGGATGCGCAACAGGTGATGAAATTTACCCTGCAACACCTGGGTTTTGACTACGATCTCCGCCAGTTGCTCGATCTTGCCCGTTTCCTGTTTCCCTACAGCGTGATCCCGCGCCGCTGGCGCTCCAGCCTGTTTGAGCACAATGCCGGGACACCGACCCGCTCCGTGTGTTCCTCGATGATTGCTGCGGCTTTTGCCTCGGTGAAATTTCCGGTATTGCCGGTACTGGAAGAAAAACAGGATGGTTCCTTGCGCATGATCCCGCGTAATTCGCGCATGTTCACACCGCGCGATTTCGATTACTCACCCTACTTCGACATCATCAAATGCCCTCACCTGGACTTTGGCAAACGGCCCTCCTATCGGGAACTCCCCTGGGATAAAAAAGGGCGTATCTGCAATGACGACGGTGAGTGTTTTGTTCCTACCATGCAGCCGGAAGTGACCGAGACACAGGATGCCGTACTACCTGAGAAAACAGCGCCGGAGGTGCAGGACAGCCGCGAAGCCGGTTCGAATGAGAATACATCGGATGCCGTTAAACCTTCTGATGTTGAAAAAACCAGCTGACTATTCGGGAGCATGACCATGATGACACTGCTGGAAGTAATCCTTGTCCTTGCCGCAGCCTGGGGGCTGGCCGCACGGCAGGCGCCGGCCTGGCTGTGGAGTGGCGTGATCGCAGCCTACCTGCTGGGTTGGCCTGCCCTGCACGGCGTGAGTGCATGGGTACTGACGCCGGTCTGGCTGGTGTTTATCCCGTTTGCCGCCATCCTTGGCTTGCCTGTGTTGCGGCGCAACGTCATCAGCCAACCCGTTCTGCGGCTGTTCAGGAAATTGATGCCATCCGTATCCGATACCGAGCGCGAGGCGCTGGAAGCGGGCAGTACCTGGTGGGAAGCCGATCTGTTCAGTGGCAACCCGGACTGGCGCAAGTTGCTGTCTTTTGACAAGCCGGCACTCTCGGCCGAGGAACAGGCCTTCATCGATGGCCCGGTGAACGAACTCTGCGGCATGATCGATGACTGGAAAATTACCGAAGACCTGCACGATCTTCCGCAACCGGTGTGGGATTACCTCAAGCAACAACGCTTCTTTGGCATGATCATCCCCAAACACTATGGTGGACTGGAATTCAGCGCCTACGGACATTCCAGCGTGGTGATGAAAATTGCCAGCCGCAGTATCACCGCAGCCGTCACCACCATGGTGCCCAACTCGCTGGGTCCCGCCCAGTTACTGCTGCACTACGGGACGGAGGCGCAAAAGGACCACTACCTGCCCCGCCTGGCCAGTGGCGAGGAGATTCCCTGCTTTGCACTGACCGGCCCCGAGGCCGGCAGCGATGCCGCCGCCATGCCCGACCGGGGTATCGTTTGCCGACAGATCTTCAACGGTGAAGAAACACTGGGCATTCGCCTTGACTGGGAAAAACGCTACATCACCCTGGGCCCGGTTGCCACCGTACTCGGGCTGGCCTTCAAATTGTACGATCCCGATCACCTGATCGGTGAACAGGAAGAACGCGGCATCACACTGGCGTTGATTCCAACCGACACGCCCGGCATTGATATCGGCAGTCGCCACTTTCCGCTCAACCAGGCATTCATGAACGGTCCCAACCGTGGCAAGAATGTCTTTATCCCGATGGAGTGGATTATCGGTGGCCAGGCACGCATCGGCGAAGGCTGGCGGATGCTGATGGAGTCCCTTGCCGACGGGCGTTCCATTTCACTGCCCGCCCTGAGTACCGGTGCGGGTAAACTGGCGTCGCGCGCCAGCGGCGCCTATGCCGCCGTACGTAAGCAGTTCAAGACCCCGATCGGCAAGTTTGAGGGGATATCCGAAGTGCTGGGACGTATCGCCGGCAATGCCTATGCGATGGATGCCGCGCGCGGTCTTACGACGCTGGCCGTCGATCAGGGCGAGAAGCCCTCGGTAGCGTCGGCGATCGTCAAGTATCACCTGACCGAGCGGATGCGCCGGGTCATCGACGATGCCATGGATATTCACGGCGGCCGGGGTATCTGTATGGGACCGCGCAACTACCTGGCGCGCGTCTACCAGGCTATCCCGATTTCGATTACGGTGGAAGGCGCCAATATTCTTACCCGTAGCCTGATTATTTTCGGTCAGGGCGCCATCCGCTGTCACCCCTGGCTGTTGAAGGAAATGGAAGCCGCACAGCGTGGTGATGTCATGGGCTTCGACCACGCCCTGTTCGGACACATCAAACTACTGACCAGTAACCTGGCCCGCGCCACGTTCCATGGACTGACACGCGCACGCTTTGCACAGGCGCCAATTGACCGTGAAGAAGCCCGTTATTACCGACAGCTCACGCGACTCAGCGCAGCCTTTGCGGTAACCGCCGAGTCCGCTTTATTGACACTCGGTGGCGAACTCAAGCGCAAGGAATCGCTCTCCGGGCGGCTGGGCGACGTGTTGAGCTTCATGTACATTGCCTCGGCAAGCCTGAAACGCTTCGCGGACGAAGGCCGCCAGACCGCCGACCGGCCGTTGCTGGAATGGGCGGTACGCGATGCCCTCTACCAGTCGCAGCAAAAACTCTTCGAAGTCTATGACAATCTCCCGGTCCGTCCACTGGGCCGGGTGCTGAAATGGCTGTTGTTCCCTTACGGCGCGAGTTATCGCGCACCGGACGACAGGCTGCTTCATCGCGCCGCCAATGTCATTCTGCGCTGGGGTTCCGCACGCGAACGCCTGACCGAGGGGTTATATATTCCCGATGCAGACGATGAACCACTGCATCAGCTGGAGATTGCGCTGGAACGCGCCACGGCTGCGCAACCGGTGTTATCGAACTTGCGAAAAGCCATGCGCAGTGGTCAACTTGAGGCTGGCGATCCCGAACAATGTCTGGTCGAAGCGGTTTCGGCCGGTGTGATCGACGAACGCGAAGCAGCGCAGGTACGCGCAGCTGTCGCGGCAAGGCAACGGGTCATCGGTGTCGATGAATTCCCCGGCGATTACTGGAAGGAGAATAATAGCTCATGGCAGCGCAACCCAACCCACTCTCAACCGGTCGGCCAGTCTACGTCGTAGACGGCGCGCGCTCACCATTTCTGCGCGCGCGGAGCAAGCCCGGCCCGTTCTATGCCTCCGACCTGTCCTTTCAGGCCGGGCGCGCCCTGCTCTATCGGCAGCCGTTCAGCCCCGAAGCCTTCGACCAGGTCATTATGGGCTGCGTCATGGGGGCGCCCCATGAAGTGAATATCGCCCGCATCGTTGCGCTGCGCCTGGGCTGCGGGGACAAGGTGCCGGCCTGGACCGTGCAACGTAACTGCGCTTCGGGTATGCAAGCACTGGACTGTGCGGCACAGGATATCGCCAGCGGACGCTCGGAACTGGTGCTGGCCGGTGGCGCCGAAGCCATGAGCCATGCCCCACTGCTGTTTGGCAGCGGCATGGCCGCCTGGCTGGGCACCTTCAGTGCAGCACGTAAACCCGTCGACAAATTAAAAGCGGCCATGGCGTTTCGTCCCGCCTATCTCAAACCGGTGATTGGCTTGATGTGCGGATTGACAGATCACTTCGTCGGCCTGAACATGGGCCAGACCGCAGAAATCCTTGCCCACCGTTTTCATATCAGCCGTGAGGCCATGGACGTCTACGCGGTACGCAGCCACCAGCGACTGGCCAAAGCCGCCGAACAGGGCAACCTGGACGAAATCGAAACACTCTATGACAACGCCGGAAAATACTACGATAGCGATGACGGTTGCCGACCGGACAGCAGCCTGGAGAAACTGGCAAAACTGCGACCCGCTTTTGAGCGCCCGTTCGGCAAGGTGACGGCCGGCAATAGTGCGCAGATCACCGATGGCGCCGCCTGGCTGATCCTGGCCTCAGAGGATGCTGTGGAAAAATATAAACTACCGGTCATCGGCCAGATACGCGACAGCCAGTGGGCCGGGGTCGATCCCAGCCAGATGGGCCTGGGTCCGGTACACGCCATGGCGCCCATCCTGGAGCGCAACGGTTTCGACAGCGACGATATCGACTTCTGGGAAATCAACGAAGCCTTTGCCGCCCAGGTACTGTCCTGTCAGCACGCCTGGCAAAGCGAAGACTACTGTACCCGTGAACTGGGACTTAAAAAGGCTTTTGCGCCCATCAATGAAGCACGCCTGAATGTCGATGGCGGCGGCGTGTCGCTTGGGCACCCGGTTGGCGCCAGTGGCGCGCGTATCGTCCTGCATGTGTTGAAAGTCCTGCAACGTGAAAAGGCGCAACGCGGCATCGCCACCCTGTGTATCGGTGGCGGTCAGGGCGGCGCCATGCTGGTGGAGAGGGTCGCCTGATGGATAACAAAACCGACAAAGCGGATCTCTACACGGAAGTGGATGATGACAATATCGCCTGGTTGCATTTTGACAAGCAGGGTTCCAGCGCGAATGTATTATCGGCCGATCTCCTGGAGCGCTTTTACGAAATACTGCTGGAACTCACCGAACGCAAACCCCGCGGCCTGGTGATTCTGTCGGACAAGGCGAACGGCTTCATCGCCGGCGCCGATGTGCGTGAATTCACCCAGCTGGAAAACCGCGACCAGGCGCTCGACGCCATTCAGCGCGGACAGGCGGTATTTGACCGCCTGGCTGCCCTGCCTTTCCCGACCGTAGCGCTGATACACGGCTTCTGTCTGGGGGGCGGACTGGAACTGTCGCTGGCGTGCCGGTACCGTATTGCCCGTGACGACCGGGGGACGCGACTGGGCCTGCCGGAAGTCCGGCTCGGGATTCATCCCGGGTTTGGCGGCTCGGTGCGGCTTGTCCCGCTGGTCGGCGCCCTGCACGCCATGGACCTGATGCTCAGCGGGCGTACGGTGGACGGCCGCGCCGCGAAGCGCATGGGCATAGTCGACTATGCGCTGCCGGAACGTCACCTCAAGACAGCCGCACGTTCCCTGGTATTGAACCCGCCCGCGCAACACCAGCCTACACGCCTGCAGGCATTGACCAACCATGCCTGGGTGCGCCCGGTACTGGCGCGCGTGTTTGAACGCCAGGTGGCCAAAAAGGCCATCCGCGAACACTACCCCGCGCCCTGGGCACTCATTGACCTGTGGCGACAGTACGCCGACTCGGAGCGGGACATGATGCACGCCGAGGCGGAATCTGTTGCACGGCTCATTGTTGGACCCACGGCGCAGAACCTCATCCGCGTGTTCCTGCTGCAGGAACAACTGAAAGCACTGGGCAACCATCCCGACTATCACCCGAAACACGTCCACGTTGTCGGCGCAGGCGTTATGGGTGGCGACATTGCTGCCTGGTGCGCCTTCAAGGGCATGCAGGTGACCTTGCAGGACCAGTCGCCGGAACGCATTGCCCCCGCGATTAAACGCGCCCACCAGCTGTTCAAACGCCGTTTACGCCGCACACGACCGATCCAGGAAGCCATGGATCGCTTGATGCCGGATCCAAAGGGTCTGGGCGTCGAACACGCCGATGTGGTGATTGAAGCCATTTTTGAAGATGCCGACGCCAAGCGTCAGTTATATGAACAACTGGAACCGCGTATGCGGCCCGATGCGATCCTTGCCACCAATACCTCCAGCATCCCGCTGGACGAATTGCGCGGCGTGCTTAAAAATCCCCCGCGGCTGGTCGGGCTGCATTTCTTCAACCCGGTGGCCAAAATGCAGCTGGTGGAAATTGTGCGTGATGAAGTCACCGATGCTGACGTAGCACTCAGGGCCACCACCTTTGCACGCAAGATCGACCGGCTTCCATTGCCGGTTACCAGCACCCCTGGCTTCCTCGTCAACCGTATTCTCATGCCTTACCTGCTGGAAGCTGTCGAGCTGGAAAGCGAGGGCGTGCCCGCCGCCGATATCGATCGCCAGGCCGTCAAATTCGGCATGCCGATGGGACCCATAGAACTGGCCGATGCCGTGGGACTGGACATCTGCCTGCACGTGGCTGAAAACCTGGGTGAGCATTTCGATGTTGAAGTCCCGCAGCGCCTGCACGAACTGGTCAACCGCGGGTATCTGGGGCGTAAAAGCGGCCAGGGTTTCTACGCGTACAAGAAAGGCAAGGTCGTCAAACCCGCGATACCGAAGACACATCATTCCAGCGATGAGGTCATTGACCGCATGATCCTGCGCATGCTCAACGAGGTCGTTGCCTGCCTGCGCGAAAAGGTCGTTGATGAAGCGGATTATCTCGATGGCGGCATGGTATACGGCACCGGTTTCGCACCGTTCCGCGGTGGCCCGCTGCATTACATTGAAGACGTAGGCGCCGATACCCTGTATCAGCGCCTGCATGAGCTCGAACAGCGTGCCGGCATCCGCTTCAAGCCGGACCCGGGGTGGAAAGATGTCGCGGGTTTCTCGTCCAGTGAAACTACGGTGAGTGAATAATAATGAGCAAGCACAGCGAAAATCACCTGATAACGCCGGAACAGGCAGGCACACTTTCCGGGCTGTTTTTTGAGCGCGTAAAGCGTACTCCCGAGGCGCTGGCCTACCGCCACTACGATCCTTCCAGCGAAGACTGGAAGGACATCAGCTGGTCTGAGGCCGGGGCCGAGGTGGCGCGCTGGCAAGCGGCCCTGGCCTCGGAGAACCTGCAACCGGGTGACCGCGTCGCCATACTCATGCAGAACTGCCCGCAATGGGTGATGTTTGACCAGGCCGCGCTGGCCAATGGCCTGGTTGTCGTTCCCCTGTATACGCAGGATCGTGCGGAAAATATCGCCTATATATTACAAAATGCGGGCGTCAAGGCATTGTTGATCGGGCAACAGGAACATTGGGATGCGCTCTACCCCGTGTGGGATCAGCTCGGCTTCCTGTCACGCATCGTAAGCCTGGATCATATCGATACCAGCGGCCACGCGGATTCACGCTTACGCACCGTCGGCGAATGGCTGCCGGATCAGGCCGAGCTGATGCGCGTCAACTGGGACACGAATTCACTGGCAACAATCGTCTATACCTCCGGAACGACGGGGCGGCCCAAGGGCGTCATGCTCAGCCATCATAATATTCTCTGGAATGTCTATCGCAGTTTACAGGTGGTTCACCGTACGCCCGACGAACTGTTCCTGTCGTTTCTTCCGCTATCCCATACCCTGGAACGCACGGCGGGCTACTACCTGCCGGTGATGCTGGGCGCTGCGGTGGCCTACAATCGCTCCATTCCACAGCTTGCGGAAGATCTGTTAGCCGTACGGCCGACTGCGCTGATTTCTGTGCCGCGTATCTTTGAACGTGTCTACAACAAGATCCACGCAGGTCTGGAAGAAAAATCACCCGTCGCCCGCGCCCTGTTCAAGCTGGCGGTCAAGGTCGGCTGGCATCGCTTCGAATTCCGGCAGGGTCGCGCCGCCTGGAGTCCGACACTGTTACTCTGGCCGTTGCTGGATAAACTGGTCGCCGGCAAAGTGATGGCAAAACTCGGTGGGCGGCTGCGCCTGGTTGTGGTCGGAGGCGCTCCCCTGCCTTTCGATGTGGCGCAGTTGTTCATCGGGCTGGGCTTGCCCATGATCCAGGGCTACGGTCTGACGGAAACAAGCCCCGTCATCAGCGTCAACCCGATCGAGAATAATGATCCGCGCGGGGTGGGTTGCCTGCTTGAAGATATCGAGGCGCGCATCGGCGACAAGGATGAACTCCAGGTGCGCAGCCCCGGCGTCATGCTGGGTTACTGGGCAAACGAAAAAGCCACTCATGAAGTGATCGATGAGGACGGGTGGTTTCACACCGGGGACAAGGCCAAACTGGAAAACGGTCAGTTGTATATTACCGGCCGGCTCAAGGAAATTATTGTACTCGCCAACGGGGAGAAAGTGTCGCCGGCTGATGTTGAAATGGCGATTACCGCTGATACCCTGTTTGAACAGGCTATGGTCGTTGGCGACAACAAGCCCTATCTCAGCGCGTTGCTGGTACTCAGTCCTGAGCAATGGACGGTGCTTGCAGAACAGCTCAACGTCGACCCTGAAAGTTCGGAGGCCTGTAACAGCTCACAGGTCTATGAAGCCATTCTGGAGCGCGTCGCTAAACAGATGAGTGCATTCCCCGGTTACGCCCGTATCCGCCGCGTATATTGTCAGCTGGAACCCTGGACGATCGAAGACGGTCTGATTACCCCGACCCTCAAGCTAAAGCGTAACAAGGTCAGTGAACGCTACGCGCAACAGATCGAGGCGATGTACAAGGATCACTAGCCGCAGCTTCAGGGTCCTGTCACCTCTGGCGCTGCCACCCCCATGAAACTGTCATCCTGAAGCGGAACCGGCGCCACCTGCTTGCGCGCACGATT
>CAYYAP010000077.1:0-11241 GCA_964469575.1 uncultured Thiohalobacter sp. | reverse complement strand
ATGAGTCCGGCCGGGCTATTTGTAGGAGCGGGCTTGCCCGCGAACAGCGGCGGGTTCGCGGGCAAGCCCGCTCCTACAGGTGGTTAGTGTTCTTACCCGATTTGTTACCGCGTAGCAGGGTGAGATGCTTGCGCCCTGACGCGAAAATATCGAACGGGGTACCAGACAAAAACGGCGAACGCGTATACGAGCATCCCGACCCCGAAGTAGTGGCCCCATTGCGGCCCCGCAGGATAAAAGAACAGCAAGCTGCCACCGAGCAGCCCGATGAACAGCCCGGGGGTGACCATGAAAAACAGGCCCGGCCAGGGTGGCGTCGCCAGGATAACCCGTTGCGACAAGGCGGCGAGTTCGTCCTCGCCGATGGCTTTTGCCATCATGATCTTCGATGCGTTGGACGCTGCAACGATGAACGATGCCGTAAAGATGATGACTCCGAGGGGTGGCGACAAATACGCCGCCAGGCCCACCAGGATAGTCAGCAGCGCAAACCGCCAGCCCAGGCGGTGCGCCACCGAGTTCGCTTCCAGCTTCAGGGTTGGCGACACCTGGTAGGTTGTCCAGACATCGGCAATGCGGGAACACACCGCCAGCCCGGCAATCACGTGAACCTGTGTTTCAATCACTGCTTATCCCCGATGTATCCGGCTATCACCCTTGCGAACGCCTGGCCAGACTATCATAGCCGGTGGACACAGGTACATAGATCCATCGGCAGATCCATCCAGTATGGCCCCCTGGAACGGACAGGCTGTATACTATGCCGCCATGACTGATTCACTCCTCCCCCTCATCACTGAACCGGAACAGCTCGAAGCCGTCCTCGGCAACGACAAGCTGGTGGTCGTACACATCTCCAAACCGGAACGCTACGCCGAGTTTCACGTACCGGGCGCCATTTACCTGCAGGGACCGCAGTTCGTGCGCGTGGAAAAGCCGGTCATGGGCCTGTTGCCGCACGCAGGCGATCTCCAACAATTGCTGGAAGCCTGCGGTATCAGCCCGGACACCCATGTGGTCGCCTGTGACGATGAAGGCGGCGGCTGGGCCAGTCGTCTGCTATGGACGCTGGACTGTATCGGCCACAAGCATTTTTCATTGCTGAACGGCGGGCTGGTGAGCTGGGTCAGCGAAGGCTTCCCGGTCAGCCAGGATAATGTCCAGGCCGGCACGGGCCATTACCCACTGTCATACCTGGATGGGCCGGTGGCGAATGCCGACTATATCCTCGAGCGCCTTGGTAACACGGACTTCATCCCACTGGACAGCCGCACGCCGCAGGAATTCACTGGCGTAAAGAAACTGGCGGCGCGTGGCGGGCATATCCCCGGCGCGCAACTGCTGAACTGGATCGATACCATGGACCAGGGGCGTAACCTGCGCTTCAAGCCGGAGGCGGAACTGCGCGCCATGCTCGAACAGCGCGGCGTTACGCCCGACAAGGAGGTGTTGTGCTATTGCCAGTCGCACCACCGCTCGTCACATGCTTACATCATGCTCAAATCACTGGGTTACACGCGGGTAAAGGGTTACCCGGGCGCCTGGTCTGACTGGGGGAACCGGCCCGATACGCCGGTTGAGTGAGGACCAGACTCAGTCAAAACTCCGGAACAGGTGCTCCCGGTAATACTTGAGCTCATTGATTGAATCCCGGGTGTCGTCCATTGCCAGGTGCGCGGAATCCTTCTTGAAACCACTGGTCACCTTGGGTGCCCAGCGCTTGCCCAGTTCCTTGAGGGTACTGACGTCCAGGTTGCGGTAGTGGAAGTAGGCTTCCAGCTCCGGCATCAGGCGCGCCATGAAGCGGCGATCCTGACAGATCGAATTGCCGCACATCGGCGAAACCCCCTTATCGACGTGCTGCGCCAGGAATTCGAGTGTGGCGCGTTCGACATCCTTCACGGTCAGCGTGCTGTCCTTGACGCGTTGGGTGAGACCGGACTTGCCGTGTTGACGGGTATTCCACTCATCCATGGCATCCATAATCTCATCCGGCTGGTGAATCGCCAGCATCGGCCCTTCGGCAAGAATTCCCAGCTGCGAATCGGTCACGATCGTGGCAATTTCGATAATCCGGTCATTGAAGGTATCCAGCCCGGTCATTTCCAGATCGATCCAGATGAGGTTGGTTTTACGGTCAGACATTCCTGATACTCCTTGAGGTTGTGCTGCATTGTAGCAAAGGCTAACCTTGAGCGATTCCTGAATTATGATGAACCATTAACCCATGAATACATTCAGCTGGATTTTTATTTTCGCCCTCGCCGCCGCCATGCTGGTGAAACTGTGGCTGGCGCAACGCCAGATAAGCGCTGTCAGCAACAACCGCGACCGGGTACCGGACGCTTTCGCTGACACCATCCCGCTGGATGCCCACCAGAAGGCCGCCGACTACACGCTGGCCAACACCCGCCTCGGGCGTCTGGAACTGGTGTGGGGCTACTTGCTGCTGCTCGGCTGGACGCTGGGCGGCGGACTGCAATGGCTCAGTGCGCTGTGGCAGGGCTTTGACTGGAGTCCTGTGCCCACAGGGGTCGCCCTGATGGTCAGCGCTTTTATGCTGATGGCCGTGCTCGATCTGCCGTTTTCGCTCTATCATACCTTCATCCTGGAAGAGCGTTTTGGTTTCAACAAGACCACCGTCCGTATCTGGCTGGCTGACATGCTCAAGCAAACCCTGCTGATGCTGGTGCTTGGCGTTCCACTGGCCTGGGCCGCGCTGTGGCTGATGCAGGAATCCGGTCAGCTATGGTGGTTGTGGCTGTGGTTGCTATGGACCGCTTTCAGCCTGACGATGCTGTGGGCCTATCCCGCCGTCATCGCACCGCTGTTCAATAAATTCACCCTGCTCGATGACGACAAACTGCAACAACGTATTCAGTCCCTGCTCGACCGTTGCGGTTTCAAAAGTAAGGGCATCTATGTGATGGACGGTTCACGTCGCTCCGGCCACGGCAATGCCTATTTCACCGGGATGGGGCAAAACAAGCGCATTGTATTTTTTGACACGTTGCTGGAAACGCTGGATACCGATGAAATCGAAGCCGTGCTGGCCCACGAGCTGGGACACTTCAAACGCCGGCATGTGCAGAAACGTATCATCACCATGATGTTGATGACCCTGGCGGGACTGGCCTTGCTGGGCTGGCTGATTCAACAGCCCTGGTTCTACCAGGGCCTTGGCGTGCAGACACAGTCCAATGCGCTCGCCCTGCTATTGTTCATGATGGTCACCCCGGTATTCACGATCTTTATGCAACCGCTGTCATCGTGGTTCTCGCGCAAGCACGAGTTCGAAGCCGACGACTACGCGGCCCAGCAGGCCAACGCCAGCGACCTGGTTCATGCGCTGGTCAAAATGTACAAGGAAAATGCCAGTACACTCACGCCGGACCCGCTGTATTCGGCGTTCTATGACTCACATCCGCCGGCGCCGGTACGCGTAGCGCACCTGTCCGGCAAGACGGGCTAAAGGAGAAACCATAATGAAGACAGTAATGATAGCAGGATTGCTACTCGCACTCACCACGGGCGGCGCCCTGGCGGATAGCGCAAAAGGCAAAAAACTGCACGATGCACAGTGCATGAAATGTCACGACACCAGCGTCTATAGCCGGCCCAAGCATTTTATAAGCAACCGGGACGCCCTGAAAAAACAGGTCAACCGCTGCCATCAGAATGTCGGAGCACAATGGTCTGACGAGGATATCAATGATGTTGTGCAATACCTCGATGAAACTTTCTACAAGTTCAAGTAGGCGCGCGTCATGACGCAGCCCCTGGGTGAACGACACTGTCAGCGGGAAACACGCCGGCTTGAGGCAGACGACATCAGCGCCCTGGTATCGCAACTTCATGACGACTGGTCTGTCGATGACAGGGGCGTGACGATACAGCGCAGCTTCCGCTTCAAAAACTATTACCAGACTATTGCCTTCGTCAATGCGCTGGCCTGGGTAGCCCACCACGAGGATCACCACCCGGATCTTGAAGTGGGCTACAACCGTTGTGTGGTGCGCTACAGCACCCACTCGGTGGGTGGTCTGTCGGAAAACGACTTTATCTGCGCATCGAGAATCGATGCGCTGAACCCGGAACACTGACGTAGTAGCCGCTTGGCCAGCCGCCGACCCAGATCACGCCCGCCAGTAAAGACGCCTGATGTTCAGGGTGTCCCCGGACGGGTGCTCGCCCACTACGGGCAGGCCAGCCTGGTGGAAAGTGACGCGGGCGATATTATCCGCTGCATCACCCGCAAGAGTCTGCCTCGAACCGTGTGCGGCGACCGGGTGTTGTGGACCAGCAGCAACCCGCGCGAAGGCGTAATCACCCGGGTACTGGAACGCCACAGCACACTGGTGCGCCCGGATCACAATAACCGGCCACGCCCGGTCGCGGCCAATATGGACCAGATTGTGGTGGTCATTGCCAGCAAGCCCAGTTTTGAATACGGAATGCTGGATCGCTACCTTGCAGCGGCCGAGCTGATCGACACCACACCGGTTATCGTCGTCAACAAGTGCGACCTGCTGGATGACGAAAGCCACCAGAGACTGGAACAGCGTCTGTCGCTCTACCGAGATATCGGCTATACCCTGTTGTTTACCAGCACACGCACCACCGACGGCATGAAAGACCTGTACGCCGCGCTGAAAACCCATACCAGCATCCTTGTGGGTCAGTCCGGCGTGGGTAAATCTTCACTGGTGCAGGCCTTGCTGCCCGACCTGGATATCCGTGTCGGCAACCTGTCCCAGGTTACCGGACTTGGCCGCCATACCACCACGGTAGCCATGCTGTACCACCTTCCCGATGGCGGCAACCTGATTGATTCGCCAGGGGTACGCGACTTCACCCTGTGCCATGTCGATGCGGAAAAACTGGCGCACGGCTTTCGTGAATTTACACCCTGGATCGGCCAGTGCCGCTTTCACAACTGTCGGCATGTCAGCGAACCCGGTTGCGCCGTCACCGACGCTGTGCGCCGTGGCGACATTCACCCGCAACGCCTGGAAAACTACCGTGCACTGGTCGAATCCATGAAAGAGACAGGCTGAAGTTCGGTAAAGACCGGCGCGTATTCGTCGCTACAGGGACGTAGCAGCATCCACGCGCTTAACCCGGCACAGGACAGTTATCAACATGGCGCTGATCAACGGCCTTCACTTCAATAACCTTCGCGGCGATATCTACGGCGGCCTGACCGCCGCCGTCGTCGCACTGCCACTGGCCATGGCCCTCGGCGTCGCATCCGGCGTGGGGCCGATTGCGGGCATGTACGGCGCTATTTTCGTCGGGTTCTTTGCCGCCCTGTTTGGTGGAACGCCCGCCCAGGTGTCCGGGCCGACCGGCCCGATGACCGTGGTCATGGCGGCTATCTTCCTGCAGTACACCGGTATGTTCCCGGATGACCCGGCGCACGGCGCTGCACTGGCCTTCACCGTGGTCATGCTCGGCGGATTGTTCCAGATCGTGATGGGCATACTGCACTGGGGCAAATACATCGAACTGGTCCCCCACCCGGTGGTGTCCGGCTTTATGAGCGGTATCGGCGTGATTATTATCCTGCTGCAGCTGGGTCCAATGATCGGGCATGCCAGCGCATCCAGTCCCCTGGCCGCTGCAAAAGCCTTCCCGCAACTCATCGGAGACATTAACAGTGCCGCACTGGTGCTGTGCATCATCACGCTGGTGATTGTGTACGGCGTGCCGTCTCTGTTACCGCGCCTCAATCGCCTGATACCGGCGCCGTTACTGGCGCTGGTGGTCGGCACGGCAGGTTTTCCCTTCTTTACAGAACCCGGCAGCATACCGGTTATTGGCCACATCCCTACCGGGCTGCCGCATCTTCATACGCCGGTGCTGGACATGACGCTGGTGCTGAAAATGGTCGCATCCGGTTTTACCCTGGCCGGTCTTGGCGCCATCGATTCCCTGCTGACCTCACTGGTGGCGGACAACATCACCCGCACCCAACACAAGTCCAACCGTGAACTGATCGGTCAGGGTATCGGGAATACCATCGCCGGCCTGTTCGGCGGGCTGCCCAGCGCAGGCGCCACCATGCGCACCATGGTCAACGTCAAGGCCGGTGGTCGCACGCCGATTTCCGGCGCACTGCACGCACTGGTTTTGCTGGCAATCGTACTGGGCGCCGGTTCACTGGCCAGTACGATTCCCAAGGCCGTGCTGGCCGGCATCCTGATCAAGGTCGGTACGGATATTATTGACTGGGACTATCTGAAACGCCTGCACACCGTACCCAGGGCCGGCGCAGCCATTATGCTGGTGGTGCTGACGGTGACTGTAACCATCGACCTGCTGCTGGCCGTGGGTATCGGTATGGTCATGGTCAGCTTCCTGTTCATGCAGCGCATGACCGAGTTACAGATCAACGGCATGTCCGCCATTACCCGCCCGGACGGGGAAATGCCGCTATCCGATGAAGAAACCGACATCATGCACAAGGCGGACGGGCGCATTCTGTTGTTTCACCTGAGCGGCCCGATGAGTTTTTCATCGGCCAAGGCCATGGTGCGGCGCCACGCCGCAGTAACCAATTACGATATTATGCTGCTGGACCTGACCGATACGCTGTCCATCGACTATACCTCGGCACGCGCCATGGAAGACATCATCGTGGATTCCATTCACGCGGGACACAAGGTATTTCTGGTAGGCGCGAGACCGGATGTACGCCTTTTGCTGGAACGGCAGGAGGTCACCCGCCACCTTGACAAGGACTGCATCTTCGCCAATCGGCTCGACGCACTACGCGAAGCCGCCCGGCGCATGCAAGATAATCACTGACAGACTGGCCTAACCTGGCGGCCAGTGCATGCGCCGGCCGCCGAGTAAATGCAGGTGAATGTGGAACACGGTCTGGCCACCATCGGCATTGCAATTCATAACTGTTCGATACCCCGACTCGGCAAAACCTTCCTGCCTGGCGATCGATGCCGCCGCCAGCATCATCTTGCCCACCAGCGACGCATTGCTGTCGTCCAGATCATTCAACGTAGCCACGTGCTGTTTGGGAACCACCAGCACATGCGTTGGCGCCTGTGGGTTGATGTCCCGAAACGCCAGCACATCATCATCTTCATAGACCGTATCCGGCGTGATCTCGCCGGCGATCATTTTGCAAAACAGGCAGTCTGCCATGAAAGTTTCCTCGCTCAGGGTTTTGTGCAAGCGTAACGCCCGCCAGCTGGACGATCAACGCAAGTACGTGAAGACTAGACGAAGAAATTGACGCTGCGACCCTGTGTGAAGTCGGCAACGGATTCCGGACGGGTATTACTGGCGTACTGGAAGATCGCGGAACGCGACTGCTTCGTGGAAAGGCCGGGCTGTCCGGCGGGACGTGACTGGTCAAGACGGCGTTCATTGACAAAGGCGCGCGTCGACTGGTAGTTATCGCGTTGCCGATCGAGCAACTCACCCTGCACAATGCGTGCGGGCCGTTCATTAGCAGACGAACGCCCTTCACTTGCCACACCCACAGGCTCAACGGCACGCGTCACGTCCACGCGCGCGCCAGTATTCAGCGAGGCTGTTACCGGACGCGCATACGGCGCGGACGGCAACCGGGTGATATCCATAACAGTATCCTGTCCCTTCAATCCAGTCTGCACTATCGGCAGATCATTGCTTAAAGTTTATACCAATATCCAGCATCGGTCTGCTGTCAGAAAACCGTCGGAACAACGCATTCCACGAAAACACTATTCCTTTATTATTAATATGTTACAGAAGTTTTTGATTAATATAGACGAACGTCTAGAGTGTGATTTTCAGGACAGGTCGCGACGTCCGGAGAATGCATGGAACAAGGTCCCGCTATCAATATACTCCAGCTCACCGCCCATCGGCACACCATGCGCGATACGCGTGGTGCGTATACCCTGTTCACTTGCCATTTCGCTGATGTACTGTGCAGTCGCTTCACCTTCCACGGTCGGGTTGGTCGCGAGTATCACTTCGGTCAGTCCACCGTTGGCAAAACGTTCCCCGAGCCGGTCCAGTCCCAGCTGCTGCGGGCCAATACCGTCAAGCGGCGACAGGTGTCCCATCAACACAAAGTAGCGGCCGCGAAAATCGGTCGCCTGCTCCAGTGCTTCAACATCCATGGGGCTTTCCACCACACACAGTGCCGTATCATCACGACTGGCGCTGGCGCACAACGCACAGGTCTCTGTTTCACACAGCGTGCGACAATCCTTGCAACGACCGATACCTTCCATTGCCGCCTGCAACACCTGAGACAGTTGCCGGCCTCCCTCACGGTCGCGTTCGAGCAGATGAAAGGCCATGCGCTGCGCGGTTTTATTGCCCACACCGGGCAGGCAGCGCAAGGCGTCCATCAATTGCTGGATAAGGGGTGATACCGCCATTCAGGTCAGAAAGGCAGCTTCATGCCCGCAGGCAGATTCATGCCGGCGCTCATGCTCGCCATATGCTCCTGCGACAGGGTGTCGATCTTGTGCGCCGCATCGTTGATGGCGGCGGCAATGAGATCTTCGAGCATATCCTTGTCGTCGCCGATCAGGCTGTCATCGATCGCGACGCGACGTGCTTCATGCCGCCCCGTCATCGTCACCTTGACCAGTCCGCCGCCGGATTCACCGGTGGCTTCCATTTGCGCAATTTCTTCCTGCGCCTTCTGCACATTGGCCTGCATCTGCTGGGCCTGCTTCATCAGGTTACCAAGTCCACCTTTCATACTTGCCGTTCCTCATTCGTGTGTGATGTTTAACTGTCCCGGGGACGTATTGTTTCGTTGTGTAATGTGGCATCGAACGCTTTCTGGAATGCCTTGACGTTCGGATCAGAGGTGATTGCCTCGATGGCGCCGGCCTGACGTTGTTCGGCCACCTGCCGGTGTTGCTGCGCAGGCGTGTTGGCGCTGTTACCTTGCAGTGCAATGTCCAGCTTTATATTTTTACCGAGGCATTCCGCCAGTCGGGTCTGTAGTTGCTGCTGTCGTTGTTTGCTCAGTAACTGCTGATGTTCACTGCCCAGCGTCAGTGTCCACCGGTCATCAGCACGCCCCTGCACGGCACAGTTCATCGCCAGTTCGCGCAACATACCCTTGAGCTGCATACACTCAACCAGCGCAGACCAGTCTGCGTCCTCCGACAGGTGGGGTGTCGCTGCAACTGACGCCGTTGCAACGGCTGCGCCAGCAGTGGCTGACCCGGCCCGGTCGGGCACCACAGCCGCATCCGCAGCTGCACGCGCCGGAGTCGCTCGCGCAAGCGTTTCCGTCTGGCCGGAGGTCACCGGCCGGAACGCCAGCATACGCAACAGGATCATTTCCAGCCCGCCTCGCGGCTCCGGCGACAACGGCAAATCGCGCCGCCCGACCAGCCCGACCTGGTAATACAACTGTACATCTTCAGGATCCATGCGCTGCGCCAGCTCCCGCAATGTGTCGCTGGCTTCAAGGTTCGTATCAAGCGCATCGGGAGCAATCTGGGCAATGGCAATCTGTTGCAGGTCGGTCAGCAGTTCCGCCAGCAGGCCTTCATAATCCGGCGCCTGCTGCGCTAACTGTTCGACCACAGCCAGCATGGCGGAAGCATCTGCATCCGCCAGGGCGCGCAGAATGGCGATGACATGGCCGCGCTCGATGGTGCCCAGCATGCTGCGCACATCCGCCTCGGTCACGCCGCCATCGCCGAAGGCAATCGCCTGATCGAGCAGACTGAGCGCATCGCGCATACTGCCGTCGGCGGCGCGCGCCAGCAGGCGCAGCGCGGACGTATCCGCCGCAACAGACTCCGCCTGCAGGAGCGTTTCCAGGTAGTCGGTAATCAACGGCATCGGCAGACGCTTGAGGTTGAACTGCAGGCAACGCGACAGCACCGTAGCCGGCAGCTTTTGCGGATCAGTGGTAGCGAGCAGGAATTTGACGTGCGGTGGCGGCTCTTCCAGCGTCTTCAGCAGCGCATTAAAACTGTGCGCCGACAGCATGTGTACCTCATCGACCAGGTAGACCTTGTAGCGGCCGCGGGTCGGCGCGTACTGCACATTGTCGAGCAGCTCGCGGGTATCCTCGACCCGGGTGCGTGAGGCCGCATCGACCTCAATCAAATCAACAAAACGGCCTTCGTCGATTTCCACACAGGCGGAACAGGTGCCGCATGGCTCCGCACTGACGCCCGATTCGCAATTGAGTGACTTGGCGAAGATCCTCGCCACCGTGGTCTTGCCCACCCCGCGCGTACCGGTAAACAGATAGGCGTGGTGCAACCGATCATTGTCCAGCGCATTGATCAGCGCACGCAGTACATGCTCCTGCCCCACCATTTCGGCAAACTTTCGTGGTCGCCATTTACGCGCCAGAACCTGATAACTCATGAATGATCCGCAAGACATCCTGTAACCCGGCTCATTATACAGAAGCCGGGCCGGGAGATTGGGGAAGAATGGGTGGCGACCCGTACCAGCCACACCCCGGCGCCCAGGTCCACTGCTGCGGCTGCTCCCTTCCGGGCCTGACCGGGTTCACAGTTTACTGTCGCGAGGGGACCGGTACAGATCACCATAACGCGTTGTCCACAAAGCCGGCGCTGCGCCGGAGGACGCGGCATTGTACCAACTGTCCGGCGTTTTGCACCTGTCAATCGCGGTACCCTGACACTGCGGTGAAAACCCTGAAAAAATATAAGTATTTCAACAAATAGTAATTTCGCATAATACCTGATAAAATTAGTCAACTATTATTAGAAACTTCATTAATTATTGGATACGGGTAAGGAGCATTGAACGATGCAAGCAGAAGTTAACGGTAAAGTCATTGAGCTGAGCGAAGCCGGCTGGCTGAACAACCTGGACGAGTGGAGTCCTGAACTCGCAGCAGAAATCGCCATAAACGAAAAGATCGGAGCACTCGACGAAGAGCACTGGGACATCATCAACCTGGCGCGGGAATACTTTCAGGATAATGGCACCGTTTGCGAACCTCGCCAGTTCTCGAAACTGATGAAGAAAAAATACGGAAAGGATCGTAGCGACCAGAAGTATATCTATTCGCTGTTCCCGACAGGCCTGATCAAGTGCGCCAACAAGGTCGCCGGTCTGCCGCGTCCCAAGGGTTGCAGCTAGGTCGCGTCATTGTGAACACCCAACCCCGCTGCACGGTGACGAATCGGGGAAGAACAACCCGTCATTGCGAGCGTAGCGCGGCAATCTCCTACAGTCTGGCACCATACCCAAAGAGATTGCCGCGCTGCG
>CAYYAP010000076.1:0-11342 GCA_964469575.1 uncultured Thiohalobacter sp. | reverse complement strand
TCCGCCTTATGCGAAAAGCAAGGAGAATGCGCTAAGTGCGCAAAAACGGGAGTATCCTACGTGAGACCGAGACAACCCGCAAGGCACCCCTTTAAAATTTGGGGCGTTGGCGTTTGGCTTCGAACAGGCAGATACCGGTAGCGACCGACACGTTGAGACTGCTCACCGAGCCGGCCAGCGGGATGGACAGCAGGCCGTCACAGTGTTCACGGGTCAGGCGCCGCAAGCCCTTGCCCTCACCGCCCAACACCAGCGCCAGTGGCCCGCACAGATCGGTATCGTAGAGCGAGGTTTCCGCTTCACCGGCTGCGCCGTAGATCCACACACCCGAATCGCGCAAGGCGCGCAGAATACGCGCCAGGTTGGTTACCCGCACAACGGGCAGGGTTTCAGCTGCGCCACAGGCTACTTTACGCACTGTGGCGTTCAGCGGAGCGGATTTGTCCTTCGGGATAATCACCACGTCGATACCTGCCGCATCGGCGCTACGCAGACAGGCGCCAAGATTATGCGGGTCCTGCACGCTGTCCAGGACAAGGATGAACGGCGGATGCCCCAGGGCTTCGACAAAGGCCGGCAAATCCTGCTCGCCGAGGCTCGGCGCGCCACCGGTTTCCGCCAGTACGCCCTGGTGGCTGACGCCGGGCACACATTCGTCGAGTTCCTGGCGGGCAACGCGCCGCACCGGCACATTCGCCTTGTCCGCCAGCTGCAGTATGTCCTCGATGCGTTCGTCGTGGCGGCTTTCCAGCACACGCAACAGGGAAATACGGGCGGGGCTGCGCTGCAACAGACTGCGCACAGCGTGCAGACCGAAAACCCGTTCGGTTCCCTTCATGAACGCGTCATGTCACAGGGCGAATCAGAATCTCGACACGCCGGTTTAACTGACGGCCCGCCTCTGTGGCGTTCGTCGCGCGTGGCTGGGTCTCACCACGTCCGACAGCCTCCAGCCGTGCGCGCGCGACCCCATGATCGCCCAGGTAATTCACCACACTCTGTGCACGACGCTCGGAAAGCCCCTGATTATAGGCATCGGAACCCACATTATCGGTATGACCGATGACGGTCACCCGGGTTTTCGGGTAGCGCGACAGAATACCCGCCACCTTGTTCAGCGTGGGCAAAAACGCCGGCTTCAGGTTGGCACTGTTAAAGTCGAACGATACCTCGCTGGACACATCAATCTTGAGACTCTCATCCTGTAAACGCTGAATCTCCAGATCATTGCGACGCTGTTCATCGGCAAGTTCCGACTCAAGTTCGTGCTGCTGCCTGTCCATGTAATTACCCGTGGCGCCACCGGCAATACCACCGAGCACCGCACCCGCCACCGCACCTTTGCTGTCACCGCTGATTTCCCTGCCAATCACAGCGCCGGCAATGGCGCCGATAGCAGCGCCGGTCTTGGCCCGGCGGTTGGGGTCGTCCGTGGCACAGGCGGCCAGCGTCAATACCAGTACTGCAATGAAGGCATTACGAATCTGCTGCATTTTTCTTACTCCTGTTCGGGTTACGTGATCTACGACCACCACGCCTGCGCTTTGGTTTCCGCTTCTCAGTATTGCCGCCCTTGTCATCTGACTTGCCGCCAGTTTCCTGCTTGTGGGCCTGACCACCCTCCTGGGGCATGTCGCCCTTCACCTTGTCACCCGCTTTTGCCTTGCGCTTGTTCTTGCGCTTGCGTTTCGATTTACTCTTGCTGCGCGGCTTATTATCACCTTCGGGCTTGCCCGGCAGCTCAAAATCCATCTTGCGTTCATCAAGATCAACACGCACCACCCGTACCCTCACCTCGTCGCCGAGTCGGTAGGTGTTGCCCGTACGCTCACCCCGCAGTCGATGGCCGGCCGGGTCGAAATGGTAGTAATCATTGTGCAGCGCGGTGATATGCACCAGCCCCTCTACATAGATATCCTTCAGTTCGACAAAAATGCCGAACGAGGTCACGCTACTGACAATACCGTCATACTCCATGCCGACCTTGTCGAGCATGTATTCACACTTCAGCCAGTCCACCGCGTCACGCGTGGCGTCATCGGCACGTCGCTCGGTCGTTGAGCAATGCTCACCAATCGCCGTCATGTCCTGCACGCTGTAACCGAACGACTCGGCACTGTTGCCATTGGCGAGCTTCTTGCCCTGCTTCTTGTAACGCGCTTCGGTGCGTAAATGGTGACGAATGGCGCGATGCACCAGCAAATCCGGATAACGGCGGATCGGCGAAGTGAAGTGCAGGTACTCGTCCTGCGACAGGCCAAAATGGCCGATATTCTCCGGGCTGTAACGCGCCTGCGACAGCGAACGCAACATAACCGTCTGAATCAAATGGGCATCCGGGCGTTTCTGGATCTTCTTCAGCAGTCGCGAAAACTCTGCCGCAGGCGGCTTGTCGCCGCCATCGAGCGACAAGCCCAACTCGGAAAGAAACTCGCGCAGGTCCGCCAGTTTATTGGCCTGCGGCCCTTCGTGCACCCGGTACAGGGTCGGCAACTTGTGGCGATTGAGGAAGCGCGCGGTGCAGACATTGGCGGTAATCATGCACTCCTCGATGATCTTGTGCGCGTCATTGCGCACCACCGGCACGATCTTTTCGATCTTGCGGTCTTCACCAAACACAATACGCGTTTCCGTAGTCTCGAAATCAATGGCGCCGCGTTTCTCGCGCTGCTTGCGAAACACCTTGTACAGGCGATACAGCTCTTCCAGCGGCTTGATCAGCGGCTTGTACTTCGCACGCATCCCGGGGTCCCTGTCGACCAGCATGGCGGCCACTTCATCATAGGTCAGGCGTGCGTGCGAACGCATCAGGCCTTCCATGAAGCGTGAACGGATGACCTTGCCCTCGGCATCAATATACATCTCGCATACCATACACAGGCGGTCGACATCGGGGTTCAGCGAACACAGTCCATTGGAAAGGACTTCCGGCAACATCGGGATAACACGCTCGGGGAAATACACCGAGTTGCCACGCTGTTCAGCCTCGACATCCAGCGCCGTAGCTTTTTTAACGTAGTGCGACACGTCTGCAATCGCCACCAGCAGGCGCCAGCCCTTGGGTGTCCTGCCACAGAAAACCGCGTCATCGAAATCGCGCGAGTCGGCACCATCTATCGTGACTAACGGCGTATCGCGCAGGTCGACCCGGCCACGTTTGGCGGCCGGCGACACCGTGTCCGCCAGCCCCTGAATTTCATCTTCGACTGCGTCCGGCCACTCCAGTGGCAGTTCGTGCGCACGGATGGCGACATCGATTTCCATACCCGGCGCCATGTGATCGCCGATCACCTCCACCACGCGCCCGACCGGCCCGGAGCGCTTGCTCGGCTGCTCGATGATTTCCACCGTCACAAACTGGCCGTGACGCGCACCACCGACCTGGTCCGGCGGCACACGGATATCCTGAGTCAGGCGTTTGTGGTCAGGCGCCACGTAGCTGATGCCATTCTCGAAATAAATCCGCCCGACCACACGATGGGTGCAACGTTCCAATACCTCGACAATGGCGCCTTCCCGGCGGCCGCGCCGGTCTATGCCGGTGACCCGCGCCACCACCCGGTCGCGGTGCATAACACCGCGCATCTGCCGCGGCGACAGGAACAGGTCGTCACCACCCTCTTCCGGTACCAGGAAACCGAAGCCGTCAGGATGCGCAATGATGCGCCCGCGCACCAGGTCCATTTTATTGACCAGGCCGTAACCGCCCTTGCGGTTGCATAACAATTGGCCATCGCGCTCCATGGCGCGCAATCGCCGCCGCAACGCCTCCAGGCCTTCCTCGTCGGACAGCTTGAAAGCCTCGGCGATTTCCTCGCGCGTCATCAGCCGTCCGACCTCTTCGAGGCGGGACATGATGAACTCGCGACTGGGAATCGGGCTGCTGTATTTAGCGGCTTCGCGCTCGGCGAAGGGGTCTTTGGAAGGTGATTTACTGCTCTGACGTCGTTTTTTCATGGCGGCATGCTAACCACTTTGACGGACAAAGGAAAATCTGTGAGCGATACTGCGCCGCTGCAACGCCATTGACAACCCCGATAACGGGCGGTAAAGTCCGGCGCTCGCAAGATTTGCGACCCACCGATATACCTCTATGCCGAGGTGGTGAAATTGGTAGACACGCTAGCTTCAGGTGCTAGTGGGGGCAACCCCGTGGAGGTTCAAGTCCTCTCCTCGGCACCAAATTCAAGGGCCATCACAAGGCCACCAACCTCAGACCCACCGCAATCCACATCCCGATAGACCGCAAATCCTCCAGGTAGGGGGTTGATACTTGCTGATTTCCTGGCAACCGGGAAATATATACAAGTACATGATAGTTTATTGATTCTCATCACATTTATTACTATTTTTATCGTACGGCACAATTACCTGGCTGAAGATCGCCTGGCGGGACACTTGTGGCGAAATTCGGCGGGTACCATTTGCCAACCTGCTGCCCGAGGGTGATGTAAGGGTAAAAGATGTATCTTTATTGATCCGGAACAAATTCAGCTACTGTTATGACGGCATCCGGTGAGATAGCATTGAAGTGGTATGAAAAGAGCTAGAGGACGATGAGTACACGTTGCCATAAATTAGACTGCCCACTGCAGAACGTACAAACCGGTTTGGTGCCGCGTTCTGACAAAATCTGTGCACTACGCGAACAGCGAATAGCAACATACCACCTGTACCCCTGTGGGACCGTTCTTTTACAGCAGGGAGAAACAGGGGGATATCTGCATTTTCTGCGTAGAGGCAGGGTGAAGTTTACAGTGACTACGGGCGATGGACAGGAACAGATCCTGAGCCTGGGAGACTCCGGGCGCATACTGGGGATGGAAGCGCTCAATGATACGGTTGCATCGTCCACAGTTACTGCGCTAACCGAGGTTCTCGTGTGCCAGATTCCCATTGGCCAGGCGAAGCAGATCATGATACGCAATCCATCGGTGTTGATGCGGCTGGTCGCTTACCTCAATCATGAATTGGCACTGGCGGGGAACATGATCAGAAATTTCGGTGTATTGAATGCACAGGAGCGTGTTGCCTGGTTTATCCTTTCGTTAATTCCTGCCGATTGGCAGCCGGACAGCGGAATCCCACTCCCACTCCCACGTAAGGATATTGCACAGATGCTCGGGTTGCGCGCAGAGACTTTCAGTCGACAGTTGGGCAGAATAAAGCGGCTGGGCTTGTTACGTGAATTAGACCATAATTTTTTCGTGGCTGATCCTGATCGCCTTAAAATGCTGGTTGGACCATCCATGGCAGCATATAAGGAAATTTAGTATTTTACCCTTGGCCAGCGCCACACCTGTTGGCTTAAGCTGGATCACGATGTTCTATCTCTGGTAGCGCGAAGCTGTCAATGGTTACTGATATAGGTATAACCCTGCATCTGCATTTTGATCAGCTGGAGAATGCCCGCAGGAACGACTTTCATTTCGGGATACAGGTCATCGGCGCTGACCTTCAGCGCGTACATCGAATTGTGACACACCCTGATTTCGACGCCGGCTTCCTGTAGGGAATCGAACATCGGTCCATAACCGCTATAGTCATCACTGAATGGTGACGCGGACAAAACCGCCTTGCCATACAGGACGATCTGGATGTGGTAGGGAATCCCCCGTGGCTTGAGGTACTTGATGGTATAGGCCGCATTAATGAGGGATTCCTTGAGCTGGGCGCCGGGATCGGACACGCCGAAAACGACCTTGACCGGGTTATGCGTTTCAAAAAAGCCTTCATAGGACACGCCCGGCGGCACAGTCACCTCGGGCACACCGGGAAAATCGATACTATCCGCCGTTTTGTCCTCCGCGACAGCCATACCGCCCCACGCGCTGAGCACGACCAACAGTGTTGCGAATAATTTAACCATTTTCGGAGATTGCCACGACACCACACACCTCGCAAGAAGCAGTTTCACAAACCTGTCCAGGTGGTCCGCCAGGCCGCGTTGTTCCGGGTCAGGACAGCATTCCTACAAATGCCATTCCAGGGTCAGCCGGGTGCGGTAATCGCTATTGTCCTGGTGACCATTCAGATCGCTGAAGACCGGAATCTGCACACCGGCCTTGACAGCGAAGTTACGTTTTGTCCAGAAGACGCCGGGGGACAGAAATAATTCCGTCCCGCCCGTGTTGGGCAGGTTAGACCCCCTCAGTTCAGCATGCCGACCGTACTCGCCGTTCAGTTCCAGCAACCACACGGTATCCGGCTGCAGGTAGCTGGTGGGCTTCGGACGGATACCCCCGACCAGATCCACCAGCAACTTGTCGCCGAGGCGTAGTCTGTCGTCGTTTTCACCGTTACGGCGATAGCGGACACTGGCCCAACGATACCACTTGCGGCTTTCGTAACCGTACGTCAGGCCCAACACGGCATCAGTGCTGCCGGAACCGACCGGTGGTGTGTTGTTTTCATCACCGCTGGCGAATTTCACTTTAGCCAGCACCGCCGCCGTTTGCTGGGTTCCCAACGTATCGTGGCGCCAGAAACGGTATTTCGTGAACAGGCTGACATCACCAACACCGGACGCATCGCTCGACCCGTCCTTGCTGAATCGATAAGGCAGGTCGATACCCGCCGCCCAGTCGCCGCTCAGACCATAGGTCAGCTCAAGACCCAACTCAGTCTCACGTGCATTGCCTTTCTTGCTCGTATGCACTTCGGGAGAAATCTCAACCCCTCCCTTGTAAACGACGTGGGGTCCAATACTGAAAACCGGGTCGTGCGCCTGAACAGGGCCGGCCACAGCTCCTGCAAGTAGCACCACACCCCGGAGTCCCCGGTTAATACAATACTTCACACTCACACGACTCATGACTGCCATCCCTCTTCCAGATTCATAAAATATTCAGTGGAAGAAAGTCTAGAGCCTGGAGTCAACTCCAGGTCAAGGGGTTTATTTTGAATTGAGTGTGGCGTGAATGTGCTCGATGAAAGTCCGGACTTTTCTCGGCACAAAACGCCTGTCCGGATAGGCGGCATGCACTTCCATGGGCGTTGGCCTGTATTCGTTCAGGACAGGTTTCAACCGGCCCGCTTCCACACACCCGTCTATCAACCATAAAGGCGTCACAGCGATCCCCATGCCGGCCAGTGCGGCCTCGCGTATGGCATCCGGACTATTGGTGCTGAAGCGACCATTCACCTGGACCTTCTCCATCCCCTTGTGACCGGTGAAATACCACTCGTTTCGCGTTGACAGCAGCGTGAACACCAGGCAATCGTGGTTTTTCAGGTCAGCAGGCTTGCCGGGTTCGCCGTGTGCGGCCAGGTAGTCAGGACTGGCTACAGTCACCCGGGCGCAGTCACCTATTTTCCGCGCAATCAGTGATGAGTTTTCCATGGGTCCCATACGAATCACCACATCGACCCCTTCCTTGACAAGATCGATATTGTGATCATCCATGAGCAAATCAATTTTCAGTTCGGGGTACGCCGCGATAAACCGCCACAGATGAGGAAGAATCTGCAAACGCCCGAAGGCGATCGGTGTACTGATGCGCAGGGTGCCCGTCGGCTGCGACGTCCCGCGACCGACACTGCTCTCGGCCTCGGCCAGATCATCGAGAATGCGAACACAGTGCTCATAATGCTCCCGACCGGCATCGGTCAGGTTGAGTTGCCTTGTACTGCGATTGAGTAAACGCGTGCCCAGGCGATCTTCCAGGGCGGCAATATGTTTGCTGACCGTTGGCTGGGAAAGCCGGGTTTCACGCGCAACGGCCGAGAAGCTTCCGGCTTCTACCACCCTCCGAAAGATCGACATTGAAACGAACGTATCCATGAAACCGGCCCATATATTCTAATAAAGAATATATTATAGTCAAAAACTCATTATTATCATGCGATCAAGAATAGAATAGATTTTTATCATCCCCATCGCCGAGCAGCGCAAAAATGACCCCTATGCATTCCCCCGAGCGTATCGCCCCCCATCCATTTGTCGAACTGGCAACCGGCGCGTTAGCCGGCATTTTGAACTGGGACGAACTTGACCGGCTATGGCAACGCATCAGCGAGTCTGCCAACTCACACTGGTATTTATACAAATCAGGCGAGCCGCCCCCGGATGCTCCGCTAAGCGAGAATGAACTCAAGGTGCAACTCGAGTTACTTGATACTCATTTACGCGAATCGCACACCAGGGGGTACTGTGGGGTTGTGTACGTGGATTCCGTCACCCAACCCACCTTGATCAAGATCTTTGATCCTGAATCACTCACATCACTCTGTAATATCTATGGCAAAACGCCCTTGCATGGCTGGGTGATATCCCGGTTAAAACCCGTCAATCTGAAGTCTCTGGAGGAGGCCGATTCCGACTTTCAGCGCCACGCATTGGGCAAATACCTGCCCACTGTTCCAGAGATCACGGAAACGGAGAGACACTATGCCGGGAACGTAGCGCAAACACTCGATGCCCGGCGCATGGGTTGCCCTTTACCCATCGTGAATACCTGCCGCGCACTAAAATCACTCACTATCGACCAGGTGCTCGAAGTCGTGACCATTGAGCCGGGTGCGGTCAATGATATTGATTATATCTGCCGCCAGACCGGCGACAGGCTGGTTGCGCTGGAACAGGCCAGTTACGGTTATTCATTTTTTATCCGCAAGATGTAGACACCCGCAGCCGGGTGCCGGCGCGACGCATTGCCTTTACTGAAAATTACCCCTAGGATGTCCGGTCACGCAAGCGGAACACCCGTATTGTGGACATCGATAACAAGTACAGTAGTGAAGCGGTTATGTGTTTTTTCAGGTTGTTTTACCAGGCATCGCGTAGCAATGTCCACTCACCTGGTATGCGTGGATATTCTCATATCCTGCTATTTCCCGTCTTTTTACTGGCATCATGGCCGCTGATCGCCGCAGAAAGCGATGACGCACTGCTCTCGGAAGAAGGTTTTCTGGGTGACCTGCCGATTATACTTTCCGCTTCCCGCCTGCCACAGTCACCGGCAAACGCGCCGGTAGCCACCACCATCATCGACCGGGAGATGATCGCCGCTTCCGGTTTCACTGAAATCCCCGACCTGTTGCGGCTGGCGCCCGGGTTTATAGTCAATTATCAAAACGGCTATGTTCAGGCCGTCGGTTACCACGTACTGGTAGACCGTTTTTCACGCCAGATGCAGGTACTGGTCGATGGCCGTTCGGTCTACGAGCCGGCGCTGGGCGGTGTGGCATGGACGGACCTGCCACTGACGATTGACGACATCGAGCGCATTGAAGTCATCCGCGGCCCGAATGCCTCCAGTTATGGCGCCAATGCGTTTACTTCTGTGATCAATATCATTACCCGCAACGCCGTGCTGGACCGGGGCATGATGCTGAAGACCAACATCGGAAGCGATGGTTTGAAAGAAGGTTTTATGCGCTACGGTGGCAGTCATAAAAACCTGGATTACCGCGTGACGACCGCCTACCGCGAGAACAACGGGTTTGACAAGCGCCATGATGACATGCAGGTCAAACTCATCACCGTGCGTGGTGACTACCAGCTTGATGTCAACAACACGTTCATGGTGCAACTGGGCCATAACAGCGGATCAAAAGGCGAGGATAATGTTTTCGATGAAATTATCCCCAAACACACCAAGCAGACCTACAGCCAGTTTCAGCAAGTCAAATGGACGCATACCCTGTCTGCTGACCAGGAATATTCGTTGCAGTTCTATCACAACCAGAACAAGGACATCAATGACTACCAGTCAAACCCCATCCCGCTGCTGGGCGGCGCCCGGGTCTTTTCCGATGAAAGGCTGACATCCGATCGCTGGGACATCGAGTTCCAGAACATTCTTGAACCGGCGCAGTCACTGCGGCTGGTCTGGGGTGCCGGCGCCCGCAAGGATGAAGTGAACGGCCCGCTATTTTTCAATAGCCATCACACGGTTGATAACAACGCTTACCGGGTATTTTCCAACGTCGAGTACCACCTGGCCGAAAAGACGCTGCTGAACGCCGGCGTCATGCTTGAAAACAGCGATACCGGGGACACTAATGTCTCTCCACGTGCATCGGTCAACTATCGCTTCCTTGCAAACCACACCCTGCGTGTGTCGGCATCACGCGCCTACCGTGATCCCTTTATTTTCGAAGAAAATCCCGATTACCGTTTTCCCCTGGCCATACCCAACAATGTCCTGCTGTTTGACTCAGGCGCCATTGACTCAGAGCAAATCACCTCGTATGACATCGGCTACATCGGTAACTTCCCACAACTTCACACAACCCTGGACGCCCGGTATTTCTATGACAAACTGGATGAGCTGATTGCCTACGACACCACCACCTTCCCCGCCGGCCTGGGCGGTACCGCCCAGTTTTTCGCCAATTCCAACAATGCCAGGATCAGGGGTATTGAACTTTCTGCACGCTACCAGTCGGGTCATGGCAACGGACTGAATATCAGCTACACACACCAGAACATTACGGGTAAAGACAAAACCGGTAGCAGTAACTACGCAGATACCGGCCCGTCGGATATGCTGAATCTTCTTGCCATGCATAATTTTGGCAAGGGCTATATGGCCAGCATCGGCTATTACTACTTGTCGAAAATGAAGGAACTGGAAACCAAAGACATTCGTTCCGCACAGCACCGTATGGATATCCGCCTCGCTCGAACCCTCTCAACAGCCGGACAGGATCTGACGCTCGCATTTGTCGTACAGAACCTGTTTGACAGTCATGAGAACACCCGACTCAGAAACAACATAGACCGACGCATTTACGGCTCCATTACCGTCCGCATAAAGTAGCATAGCCATGTCGCCCCTTTTTGAATGTCACCGGGCACGGAAATCACGTCGCAGTCACCTGCAGACAGGGCTGCTGACTGCCTTCACTCTACTGGTGTTTTTTACCACGCCTGTCGTTTGGGCCGGCAATACAACCCGTATTCTTTTTGTCAGTAGCCAGACCTCGACGCCCTACCTGCGCTTCATCGAAACGGCAAAACGGGAACTCCAGGTAAACTCACCATCCAGAATCGATATCGTCAGCTTGCCTGCCAGACAGTTGGCCGGACATCCCGGGGCTGGAGTCGAGCAACACTACGACATGGTCATCGCACTTGGCGGGCGGGCCGCCCTGGCGATACAGCAGTGGCACACAAAGGCACCTGTGCTTTATACCCTGATTCCAAAAGCGACGTATGACGGCCTGAGGCAATCCGGAAGGGTGACCTGCCCCGGGCAGGTATGCACAGCCCTCTACATTGACCAGCCCCTGCAACGCATATTTCGTATTCTTGCTGTCGCATTTGCCGAGCGCAAGGAAGCCGGCGTTCTGCTTGGCCCGGTTTCAGGGAAACAGCAAGACGAACTTGCTACGCT
>CAYYAP010000075.1:0-11448 GCA_964469575.1 uncultured Thiohalobacter sp. | reverse complement strand
GTTGCGGGGTGATTACCGCAGAGCTGTTGGGCTTCCTTCGTCAGCCCAACCTACCAGCTCAGCCCAACCTACCGGCAATGACGGATTTATCGGGTTCACTGGTCGAGCTTGTTTACCCACACCGAATGCACGTTTACAAACTCGCGGATACCGTGGATCGACAGCTCGCGGCCGTAGCCGGAGTTACGGATGCCGCCAAACGGCATGCGTGGGTCGGATTTGGACATTTCGTTGACGAAGGCGGCGCCGGAGTGGATGGCATCTGCTGCGATGCGTTCACCGCGCGCCAGATCCTGGGTCCACACGGCGCCACCCAGGCCAAAATCAGTGCCGTTCGCCACTTTGATGGCCTCGGCCTCGTCCCTGACCCGGATCAACGTCGCCACCGGACCGAATAGTTCCTCTGACCAGGCCGCCATGCCCTCCTTGACACCCGCCAGCACGGTTGCGGGGTAGAAAGCACCCGGCCCGTCGGGAACCTCGCCCCCGACGAGCAACCGTGCGCCACCCTGCACGCTGCGCTGCACCTGGTCGTGCAGACCATCGCGCAGATCCATCCGCGCCTGCGGGCCTATATAGACGCCCTCCTCGCCCGGGTCGCCCATTTTAAGTTGTTTCACCGCCTCGACAAATTTCTGTTCGAATGCATCGTACACCGCATCGACAATAATGAAGCGCTTGGCGGCAATACAGCTCTGCCCACTGTTCTGGAAACGACCGACAATACCGACCTCTACCGCCTTGTCGATTTCTGCGTCTTCCAGCACGATAAAGGGGTCTGACCCGCCCAGTTCCAGCACACACTTTTTCAGCACCTTGCCGGCTTCACTGGCCACAGCGCGACCGGCCGCCACACTGGAGGTAATGGTCACCGCCGCCACCCGTGGATCGTGTATCACCTCGGTGGTTTGCGGCACATCAATGAGCAGGGAACGGAACAGGTCGTCCGGCAACCCGGCCTCGCGGAATACATCTTCAATCAACAGGGCGCAGCCAAAGACATTGGGCGCATGCTTCAACAGGGCGCCGTTTCCGGCCATCAAGGCTGGCGCCGCGAAGCGGAAGACCTGCCACAACGGGAAATTCCACGGCATCACCGCCAGCACCACACCCAGCGGTTTGTAGGTTACAAAGCTGTGATGCGCCTCGGTATCGACATCCTCGGACTGCAGAAACCGCTCGGCATTTTCGGCGTAGTAGTCACAACACAGGGCGCACTTCTCGATCTCCGCCAGCCCCTGCGGCCAGATCTTGCCCATCTCGCGCATCATGACTTTGGCGTAGGCTTCCCTGTTCTTGCGCAGTACCGCCGCTACGGCTTTCATCAGCCGTGCGCGTTCGGAAAATGGCGTATCCGCCCAATCCTGCTGCGCAGCTTGACACTTCGTCAAAATGCTCCCCACCTCGTCAGCTGACATCGCCGAATAGCTTTCGACTTTCTCTCCGGTGGCGGGATTAATACTCTCGAAGGTCATTCGCGTCTCCTTTGCCTGCGAACCGTCGCGGTCAACTCTAACATCTATGACGTGCGTGTAAACCTCTTCTCCAGGAGCGAAACCGAGTCTTGACCGAACTCCTCAAGCCATAGCGGTAATGCGCTCACCGGCATGGGACGCGCCATATAAAAACCCTGGCCGATATCGCAGCCCATATCGGCCAGCATATCAAACACCGCCTGATTCTCGATGCCCTCGGCAACAACCTGCATGTCCAGGTTGTGGGCAAGGTCGATAATTGACCGGACAATCTTGTGGTCCTGACGTTCATCCGCCATGTTCAACACAAAACTCTTGTCAATCTTCAACTCGGATACCGGCAGCCGCTTGAGGTAATCCAGCGAAGAGTAGCCGGTACCGAAATCATCAATTGACAGGGTAACGCCCATAGCGTGAAGCCGGGACAGGATGGCGAGCGCAGCATCCGGGTCGGCCATCATGGCGCTCTCGGTGACCTCCAGCACCAGCAAGGAGGGATCAAAGCCCCATATGTTAATGGCCCGCTCCAGCAGGTCCACCACCTCACGCGACCCCAGCAACTTTGCGGATAAATTGATAGAAACCGTCACCTGTGACCCGGCCTGGCAGAACGCGGCGCACTCACGCAACGCCACGTTGAATGACCAGTAGGTCAGGTCCTCGATCAGACCGCTGGATTCTGCCACGGGTATAAACTGATCCGGACCAATCCAGCCCAGCTTCGCATGCCGCCAGCGCACCAGTGCCTCGTAACCGCTGACCGTGCCATCGCGCATATTGATTTGCGGCTGGTAGAACAACTCCAGATCATTGTTCACCAGCGCCGTGTGCAATTTTGCACGCAGGTCAGCGTAAATCAGCCGGCCCTCACGCAGCGCACTGTCATACAGCGAAAAACGTTTTCCATGCTCCCGCGCATCCATGAGTGCGGCATCTGCCGCTTTCAACATCGCCTCACCGTCATCGACAAGATCCGGGTAGACTGCCGCGCCACCCTGCGCGGTAACCTCCAGGGTTCGGCCGGACACCTCAAAGCCCCGGTCGATGGCATCCAGTATCCGGCACAGCGCCAGACTGGCAATCCCGGGCGTCTTTATCTCTTCCAGTACAATCGCGAACTCATCGTTACCGACGTGAAACAGTTTGTCATCGGGGCGCAGAATAGCGTTGACGCGCTCGACCAGCTGTTCGAGCACCGCGTCACCCGTTTCAAAGCCAAGGTCAATATTGATTTCCCTGAAATGCTGCAAGTTGATCAGCAATAATGCGCATCGCCGGGCGGATGCGTCTGCCGCAGCAATTGCACTGTCCAGGCAGACCGACAGCTGATCACGTTCCAGACAGGCCTTACGAAACGGCATGACGCAACCTTTTCCACATACGGCTATAGATAGTAGTCACTGATATCAATACCGTAGCTGCGCGGCGCCAATGGATAGAGAATCTCTACCGGCTTGCCATCATCATCGCGCGGGTTTTCTATCAGATCGAGTACCGGGTTGAACTCATACGCGACTTTCTGCTTGTCGAGCACCAGCATCACCCTGGGCTTCAGCCGACGCACCCGGTTCTGTGAGATCACGATACCCACCTCCCCGGTATTCAGTTCAACGATCGTCCCGGTAGGATACAGGCCAATGCACTGTATAAACTGCTCGACCATATCGGACTGAAAATCCTTGTCGCGCCATTCGTAAATCATGTTGATCGCATCGTAGGCGGAAACCGCCTGGCTGTAGGCCCGCTCACTGGTAATGGCGTCGTAACAATCGACCAGCGCGGCAATACGCCCGTTGACCGGTATCAGGTGCCCGGGCACCTGGTTCGGGTAGCCCTTGCCGTTGTGCCGCTCATGGTGATGCATCACCACGGAAACGATATCTTCGTTCGAACCTTTCATTTCGCGGACCATCCCGGCACCAAACTCGACATGCCGCCTGACCAGCTCATACTCACCGTCACTCAGCCGGCCCGGTTTTTTCAACAGCTCATCTGGCAACTGGAGCTTGCCGACATCACACAACAACACGCCCACGGCGAGATGCTCAAGCTCCTGCCGGGAAAATCCCAGGTGGCAACCAAAAGCCACCGCCAGGCCACTGGCATCCACACAATGTGCATACGCATAGTTATCCTTGTCCTTCAGCTGGCTCAGCAGGAAGAAGGCATCCGGGTTGCGTATGATGCTGGCGATCATACTGCTGACCGACTCACGAACGGTTTTCAGTTTAACGCTGTGCCCCGCCCGAACCTGATCAAGGATATCGGTCACGACAGTGATGACCTTTCCACGACTTTCCCGGCTCGCGACCACCTCCTCTTCCAGCGAGGTGATAACGGGGTAAACCGGGTGTGTGGAGACAGGCTGAAAGACGTGGGCGTACTTGTCTTTTTCACGCCGGATGATCTGTGCCTCAAGCGTACGCGTGGCCATAACGCCTTTATCCGGGTCAACGTAGACGTACTCGCAGTGGCGGCTCAGTTCCTCGATGTCAGAGGGTGCATCGATACGAAATCCCTGGAACAAATAGCGTGTCTCCAGCCATGGCCGATCGAGGCGGGAGACATACATGCCCACCTTTACATCGCCGACGCTGACCTTTTGTTCTCTTTTATCCACCTACCATCACCGGAATCCAGTACTACGCCTTTGCGTATCGGCCGGAAAGGCCTCTGACTGAACGTCCGGAAGCGATTTACCAGCTCGACAGAATGTTCAGCCACCCCCGGCAATGCGCTATCGCCACCGCCCCGGACGAGCCGCTCCAGCAAGGGAATATCCGCCTGGCCACCGGTGTAACCGAGGATCGCCGCGGCGTATAAACGCACACGCCCGGAACCTTGCTCCGCCAGCTGCCGTAATGCAGGCAATGCGGCTCCACCAGCACGAACCAGCGCCGCCGCCGAGCGTCCGCGCACACCCCGGCTTTTGTCCCCAAGCGCCTGTATCAGCGCCGGAACGGCTTTAGCCTGCTTCAGTTCCCCCAGACGGAAAGCCGCCCACATCCTTCGCTGATCCGAATCGTCACTGACAAGCACCGCCGACAAGGATGACAGCCTGTCAGCTGCCGACAGGCGGGCAATCTTCCATTGCGCCTCATTGACGGCATGACGAATCGAGCGTTTCGGCTCATCCCCCAGTGAGGCCAGATAGGGCGATGCCGCCGGACTCCCCAGCTCGCCCAACGCCATGACCATCCATAAGCGCAATTGCGGATCATCCGCCGCGCGGATAATGGCCGGCACGCCGCGCTCGTCACCCATTCTTGCGATGGCATTGGCAGCTGCAATCGGCATATCACCTGTGCCCAGCGCCTTGATCAGGGCCGGCACGGCATCCGGGTCACCGATCATGCCCAGCGACTGGATGGCGCACAGGCGAAGGTCGCGATTGGACGGGTCAAAGACGGCTTCTGTCAACGCGCTCAGGGCGCGGGGATCCTTGAGATGCCCGAGGGCGCTGGCCATCACGCACACGCGAATGGTGCCTTTCGGGTCGCGCATGGCGCGGATTACTGCTTCGACGGCACGTGGATCACGACGCACGGCCAGTGCTTCCGCTGCCGACCAGCGGGTACTCGGAAGGGATGATCTGAGGTTTCTGAGCAGCACGTCTATCGACGTGTCGCTGGGGATCACTGCCCGTGACCCGCGGGCAAAATGAAATGTCGTGGCGCTGCCTATCTCGGCTTCCAGCAAACGCTGCTGGATTTCAGCATGAATATCGGGCGTGGGTTCCTGTCGCCAGGACATGAGCGCCACAAGGACCACCAATACCGCGATAATCCCTGTAGTTTTCATACCCGTACCTCAGCTGACGATGCGACGCCCGTGTGCCTTAAGCCTCGTGATGAACATAATACTGAGTTGGCTGAATTTTACCCATTGTAGGAGCGGGCTTGCCCGCTAACAACGGCGGATTCGCGGGCAAGCCCGCTCCTACAGGCATTAAGCGTTCATCACCAACTTATGACCGCACAGTGAGGTAAGGCGTTCGCAAGGAAGGGGAATAATGGTGGCCGGGGACAGAATCGAACTGCCGACACGGGGATTTTCAATCCCCTGCTCTACCAACTGAGCTACCCGGCCCGGGAAGAAGCGCGTATTAAACAGGGCGGCCCGGTGATCGTCAAGCCCGAATGCCGGTATTCCCGCTAATCTGCTGATTATCCGGGTGTTTGATTCACCCTGTGGGCATATTGCTGATCATAGTAACGGCGATATTCCCCGCTGCGAATGCGCTCACACCAGTCGAGGTGCTGTAAATACCAGTCGATGGTCTGCTCAAGACCGGTATCAAAGGCGATCTGCGGCCGCCAGCCCAACTCCCGCTGGAGTTTGCTGCTGTCGATGGCGTAGCGGAAATCGTGGCCCGGTCGGTCGGTCACAAAACGAATCAGGTCACGGTAGGGTTGATCAGCCGGCCTGCGCCGGTCGAGGTGGTCGCACAGCAACTGTACAATTTCGATGTTACTGCGTTCGTTATCACCGCCAATGTTATACACCTCACCGGTTTTACCCTGTTCCAGCACGGCGGCGATACCACGACAATGATCCTCCACATGCAGCCAGTCGCGCACATTACTGCCGTCGCCGTAGACTGGTAAGGGCTTGCCTTCCAGCGCATTCAGGATCACCAGCGGAATCAGCTTTTCCGGAAACTGGTAGGGACCGTAATTGTTCGAACAGTTGGTGGTCAGCACCGGCAGGCCGTAGGTTTCGAACCAGGCGCGCACCAGGTGATCCGATGAGGCCTTGGAAGCCGAGTAGGGACTGTTGGGCCGGTAGGGGTGCGTCTCGGTAAATGCAGGATCATTTTTACCCAGGCTGCCATACACTTCATCTGTGGAGACGTGCAGGAAACGGCAGGTTTTATCACCGTCCCAGGCGGCACGCGCCACATCGAGCAGCGTAAATGTTCCTTCGATGTTGGTGCGCATGAATTCCGCTGGCCCGAGGATAGAACGGTCGACGTGTGATTCGGCAGCGAAGTGTACGACACGGCTGATGTTTTCTTTCTCGAATACAGTCTGAACCGCAGACTTGTCACAGATATCGGCATGCACAAAACTGAAGTCCGGATTCGCCGTGAGGTCTTCCAGGCTTTCCAGGTTGCCGGCATAAGTCAACGCATCGAGTACCACGACACGCTCCCCCGGGTGTTCGCGCAGCCAGTGGCGAACGAAGTTTCCACCAATGAACCCGGCTCCACCGGTGATCAACAATCCGGACATTGCTTCAACTCCTCAAGCATCAGGTGTAATGCCGACCGCCAGTCCCGGATCGGGGCTGGCAACAGGCCTTGTATTTTTTCAGTCGATAACACGGAATAGGCCGGCCGCGTTACCGGGGTGGGAAATTCTTCAGTCGTTATCGGCGTGACTTTCGTGGCGCGCAGGTCAAAACCCTGCGCACGCGCTTCTTCCAGTATGGCGCAAGCGAAACCGTACCAGCTTGTTTCACCTGTATTCGCAAAGTGATACAAACCGCCGACGCCTTCCTGCATCAGCACAGGAATGACCCGGGCCAGATCGTGTGTCCAGGTCGGGGAACCTGTCTGGTCATTGACCACTTTCAGTTCGTCGCGCTCGCGCGCAAGACGCAGCATGGTTTTGACAAAGTTATTACCATGCGCACCGTACAGCCAGGCGGTGCGTAACACAATGTGTCCGGGGCTGGCCAGCACCGCCAGTTCCCCCTCGCGTTTACTTTGGCCATATACACCGAGTGGCCCGGTCGGGTCTTCCTCGCACCAGGGCCGCTGTGATTGCCCGGAGAAGACAAAATCGGTGGAGAGGTGCAACAGGCGCGCACCGATCTCATCCGCGCAGGCTGTCATTTCACGTACCGCGTCACGATTGATGGCGAAGGCCTGTTGTGTTGCCTGCTCGGCATCGTCAACCGCCGTCCAGGCCGCACAGTTGATAATCCAGTCCGGCGCGGCTGCGTGCAACTGCCGAACCATGGCTTCAGGTTGTGCAAGGTCCAGTTGTTGCCGGTTCATGGCAATGACATCCATCGACCGCTCACGCAACAAGGCCGTAATATCATGACCGAGCTGGCCGGATGCGCCTGTCACGAGTACACGCACGGAGGCTAGCCGCCAAATACCGGCAACACATCACCCGCATCAGCAAGACGTGGCCACTGCCGGTCTTTTGATGACAGCTGGAACTCGCTGTCCTGTGGCCAGGCAATATCCAGCGCAGGGTCGTCCCAGGCGATACCATACTCATCACCGGCCTGGTAGAGGTCGGAACAGAGATAGAGAAAATCTACCGATTCACTCAACACACAGAACCCGTGCGCGAACCCGACCGGGATGAACAATTGATGGTGATTCTCACCTGACAGCAGTTCAGCTGCACACTGGCCGAAGGTGGGCGAACCCTTGCGAATATCGACCGCTACATCGAGCACTTCACCCTGTACCACTTGCACCAGCTTGGCTTGCGGGCGCTGTAACTGATAATGCAATCCACGCAATACGCCGCGCTGTGAACGCGAGTGATTGAACTGTGCAACCGGGAAACGGATACCTTTATCGGCAAAATGCTCCGTGTGGAAGTATTCGAGAAAAAACCCG
The DNA here is from genome assembly GCA_964469575.1 of uncultured Thiohalobacter sp. Classification (GTDB taxonomy): domain Bacteria; phylum Pseudomonadota; class Gammaproteobacteria; order DSM-19610; family DSM-19610; genus Thiogranum. The sequence continues at coordinate 3,387 of CAYYAP010000075.1, read as the reverse complement.
CGCGCATCGCCATGCACATCCGGTTTCACCAGCAACACATCCTTCAGTGACGTTTCAATGACTTCCATTAGCCGTCCAACTCCAGGATATCCAGCAGGTAGCGTCCGTAATCGTTATGATCCAGACCGGCAGCAAGTTCACGCAAACCGTCTGCATCAATGAAGCCCATGCGGTAGGCGATCTCTTCCACGCAGGCGATCTTCAGTCCCTGACGCTGCTCGATGGTCTCGATATAGCTGGAAGCCTGCAATAACGAGGCATGTGTCCCGGTATCCAGCCACGCGGAACCCCGACCGAGTATTTCCAGCGTCAGTTGTTTGTTTTCGAGATAGACGCGATTCAGGTCGGTGATTTCAAGCTCACCACGCGCGGAAGGCTTCAATCCCGAAGCAATCTCCACCACCTGGCGGTCATAAAAATACAGGCCGGTTACCGCATAGTTTGAACGGGGTTTCGCCGGCTTTTCCTCAATACCTTTTACACGTTGCTGCGCATCGAACTCGACCACACCGTAACGCTCGGGATCTCGCACCCGGTAGCCAAATACGGTAGCCCCCGTTTCCAGCTTTGCTGCACGTTGCAACAGGGTCTCAAGCCCGTGACCATAAAAAATATTATCGCCAAGAATCAGGCAACAGGGCTGGCCATCAATAAAAGACTCACCGATCAGGAAGGCCTGTGCCAGACCTGCCGGTTCGGGCTGCTCCGCGTAACTGAAGGACACGCCAAACTGACTGCCATCGCCGAGCAGGCGGCGAAACAGCGGCAGGTCGTGTGGTGTGGAAATGATCAGAATGTCACGTATCCCCGCAAGCATCAGCACTGATAACGGGTAGTAGATCATCGGCTTGTCGTACACCGGTAGCAATTGCTTGCTGACAACACGTGTGACCGGGTACAGGCGGGTGCCGGAACCGCCGGCGAGGATAATACCTTTCATGTCAGGTTTCACTCGGGGGGACAAAACCTTCCGGTTTCTCGGCACCGCCACCAAAGAAGAACTTCTCCATCTGCTGTTCCAGAAACTTCCGGTCTTTCGGATCGATCGGCGACAGACGATTTTCGTTGATCAGCATGGTTTGCTGCGCCATCCACTTTTGCCAGGCTTCCTTCGACACGTTATCGAATATCCGTTTGCCCAGTTCGCCGGGATAGGTCTGGCGCTCCAGCCCTTCCGCTTCTTTTCCCAGTAGCACACATTTTACCATTCGGGCCATGCCGGAGGTCTCCTTAATTTGCTGCCTGAAATTTCTCTAGCAGGCGTTGAACGGGCGCCGGTAGACCCAGCGCCCCGGGTTGCCCGGTGTTATACCAGACTCCCCCGTCACCCTCCATCACAGAAAAAGCCGGGTTTTGCAGCCGCGCAAGGCAGGGTGTGATATCGAGGTGAAAATGACTGAAGGTGTGGCGCACGGCATCGTATTCCTGCACATTAACGTCCAGGGCTTTTTCGTCAAGCCAATTACGCATGGCAGCGGCCTTTTCAAACTCAGGAAAACTCCACAAACCACCCCAGATACCGCCAGGCGGCCGCTTTTGCAGCCAGGCGCCCTGTTGTTCATCCTGCAATATCAGCATACGCACCTTGCGTACCGGCAGCGTTTTGCGTGGACGTGGAGATGGCAATTCCCGCTGGATATTCTGCTGTTTCGCAGCACAACGCTCCTGCAACGGGCAATTTGCGCAATCGGGCATACCGCGACGACACAGCGTAGCGCCGAGGTCCATCATCGCCTGGTTATAGGCGGCGACCTGCTGTACCGGCGTAGCCGCCTCGGACAGCGACCACAGCTCGTGCAATACGGTGCTGCTGCCGGGCCAACCATGGATGGCATGGTAGCGTGCCAGTACACGCTTCACATTACCATCCAGGATGGTATGCCGTTGACCGCAGGCCAGTGACAGAATAGCGCCTGCGGTTGAACGGCCAATCCCGGGCAAGGCTTCAACCTGTTCGAATTGTTCCGGGAACACACCGCCATGCACCTGACAGATATGTTGCGCCGCCTTATGCAGATTACGTGCGCGGGCATAGTAGCCGAGGCCTGACCAGTGATGAAGCACAGCATCCTGAGGCGCATCCGCGAGGCTGGTGATATCGGGGAAACGCGCCATAAAGCGCTGATAATAGGGTATGACCGTTTTTACCTGGGTCTGCTGCAACATGATCTCCGACACCCACACACGGTAGGGTGTCGGCTGCTGCTGCCAGGGCAGGTCCTTGCGGCCATGCGTCTCAAACCAGGCCAGCACATTTCCTGCGAAGTCTGTACCGGTGCCAGCCATCTCCCAAGTAACCTCTGAGTTATTCGTCATACCGGCGCATGCCGGTATCCATGCCCTTGAAACCACTGGATTCCGGCCTGCGCCGGAATGACGGTGAACGAATTAGCCCGGGTTGCCCTAAACCTTGTAATAATCGCGGTACCAGGCGACGAAATTAGCGATGCCCTGCTCGACCGACATATCCGGTTTGTAATCCACATCACGAATCAGGTCCTGCACATCGGCATAGGTAGCAGGCACATCACCGGCCTGCAGGGGCAACATGTTCATCTCTGCCTTCTTGCCGAGACAGTCTTCCAGCACTTCAATATAGTGCATCAGTTCGACCGGCTCGTTGTTGCCAATGTTATACAGTGCATAGGGGGCTGTACTGCTGGCCGAATCGGGATGGTCTCCGGACCAGTCAGGGTTGGGTTGCGCGGTATGATCCAGCGTGCGTATGACGCCCTCGACAATATCGTCGATATAAGTGAAATCACGACGGTGCTTACCGTAGTTGAAAACATCAATCGGTTCACCGGCGAGAATCTTGCGCGTGAACAGGAACAACGCCATGTCAGGACGGCCCCAGGGGCCGTACACGGTAAAGAATCTCAACCCGGTAGTGGGCAAGCGATACAGGTGGCTATAGGTATGCGCCATCAACTCGTTGGCTTTCTTGGTCGCCGCATAGATGCTGACCGGGTGATCAACATTGTCGTGTACCGAAAACGGCATTTTTGTATTGGAACCGTACACCGAGCTACTGGACGCATAGACCAGGTGCTCAACATCGTTATAACGGCAACCTTCGAGGATGTTCATGAAACCGACTACATTAGTATCAATGTAGGAATGCGGATTCTCCAGCGAGTAACGCACACCGGCCTGCGCGGCCAGATTCACCACGCGGTTGGGCTTGTACTTTTTGAACACCTCGGCCATGCCATCGCGATCTTCCAGGTCGATACGCACATCGGTGAAGGCGGGGTTGTCGGCCACACGCGCCAGTCGCGCTTCCTTGAGAGTCGGGTCGTAGTAGTCGTTCAGGTTATCAATACCGATAACTTCATCACCACGTTCCAGCAGGCGCAGCGCCAGGTTGTTGCCGATAAACCCGGC
>CAYYAP010000074.1:7542-11796 GCA_964469575.1 uncultured Thiohalobacter sp. | reverse complement strand
GCGGAATTCCGGTAAATCATAATCCGAGAAGTCGGCGTTGAGCGTCAGCGTGGTATCGACCAGCTTCAGGTCGAGGTACAGGTGCAGGTAGCGTTCAACCGCCACACGCACGCTACCCTCTACACGTACCGGGTTGTCGGCGCTGACGGCGGGCAGTGTAATCGCCTGCGCGTGGGCTCGGTCAACGACAGTCTGGCGCCAGGCCAGGTGGCGTAACACACGGTAATTGGCCGCGCGTTTCAGGGTCTGTTGTTCGGCCCGTAAATGCAGGGAGGCAGGGGCAAGCCAGACAGGTGTGCCCGGGCCGGGAGGTGTGAGGCCGGGTGCAGCGGGTTGCGTGTTGTCAAATTCCGGCGTGTCATCGTTAAACCATTCTGAATAATCGACGGGCCAGACTTCACCGCCGTCGTCTGCGTTGAAGTTCTGGAAGATCAACAGTTCAATATCGAACTGTCGTGGCGATTCGCCTGCGTAGACTGCGCTTGCCATGCCAGCGAAACACAAGAGGACGCGAAACAGGTATCCGAGGGTATTTGTCATAAAGGCTATCCTGCCTCAAGCCGAACGCGGACTCAACCGCTCCAGCAGGGTGCTTACCGTGCCAAGGCGTATTTCCGTGTCGTCCATGTCGGCGTAAAAACGGATTATGTCGGAGCCGTCGAGGCGGTAGTGTTGTGGTTCTGACTGGATGAGCTGGATGATGGTGGCGGGGTCCACGTTGGGTTCCGCACCGAACATCAGGCGGCCGTTCTCGTCGCCGACGTCGATCTTGCTGATGCCCAGTGGCGCGGCTTTCAGTTTCAGGCGGGTGACTTCAAACAGCAGTTTGACCGGTTCCGGCAACAGGCCGAAGCGGTCGATCATTTCCACCTGTAATTCGCGCAGTTCGTCTTCATTGGTGGCGCTGGCAATGCGTTTGTAGAGGATCAGGCGGCCGTGAACATCGTGCAGGTAGTCGTCGGGGATCAGCGCCGGCAGGTGCAGGTCGACTTCCGGGCCGTGGTTGAGCGGGCGTTCCAGTTCGGGCTGGCGGCCGGCCTTGAGGGCGGACACGGCGCGTTCCAGAAGTTCGGTGTACAGGCTGAAACCAATCTCATGGATTTGCCCGCTCTGGTCGTCGCCCAGCAGTTCGCCGGCGCCACGGATTTCCAGGTCGTGGGTGGCCAGTGTGAAGCCGGAACCCAGCTCTTCCAGGGATTCGATGGCTTCGATGCGCTTGATGGCGTCGGCGGTCATGGCCTTGCGCGGCGGTACTACCAGGTAGGCGTAGGCACGGTGATGCGAACGGCCGACGCGGCCGCGTAACTGGTGCAACTGGGCAAGTCCCAGCCGGTCGGCGCGGTTGATCAGGATGGTGTTGGCGGTTGGAACGTCGATACCGCTTTCGATGATGGTGGTGCACAGCAGTATATTGAAACGGCGGTGGTAGAAATCCAGCATCACCTGTTCCAGTTCACGCTCGCGCATCTGCCCGTGACCGATTTCCAGGCTGGCTTCGGGGATCAGTTCGCGTAATTCGCGGGCCATGGTTTCGATGTTATCGACTTCATTGTGCAGGAAGTAGATCTGGCCGCCGCGGGTGATCTCGCGCAGGCAGGCTTCACGAATGGTGGCCTGGTTCCATTCGGTGATGAAGGTCTTGATGGTCAGGCGCTGCGCCGGTGGCGTGGCGATGATGGACAGGTCGCGCAGGCCGGACAGGGACATGTTCAGGGTGCGTGGTATCGGCGTAGCGGTGAGTGTCAGCAGGTCGACTTCGGTGCGCAGCGCCTTGAGGTTTTCCTTCTGGCGTACACCGAAGCGGTGTTCTTCATCGATGATGACCAGGCCGAGGTTTTTCGGTTTCACATCGCCTTGCAGGATCTTGTGCGTGCCAATGAGGATATCCAGTGTGCCCCTCGAGAACTGTTGCAGGATATCGTTTTGCTGTTTCTTGCTGCGGAACCGTGACAGCACATCGACCCTGATCGGCCAGTCGGCAAAGCGGTCGGCAAAGTTCTGGTAGTGCTGCTGGGCGAGCAGGGTGGTGGGCACCAGCACCGCGACCTGGCGGCCGGCCTGCGCGGCAACAAAGGCCGCGCGCATGGCGACTTCGGTCTTGCCGAAACCGACATCCCCGCAGACCACGCGATCCATGGGTTGCGGGCCGGTCATGTCGGCAATCACCGCTTCGATGGCGCTGGCCTGGTCCGGAGTTTCTTCAAACGGGAAGGTACTGGCAAAGGCGCTGTATTCGTCGGCGTCGAAGGGGAAGGTATAGCCTTTGCGGGCGGCGCGACGCGCGTAGATATCCAGCAGTTCGGCGGCAACATCACGGACACGTTGCGCCGCGCGCTTGCGCGCTTTCTCCCACTGGTCGCTACCGAGGCGGTGCAGTGGCGCCGTGTCCGGGCTGGAGCCGGTGTAGCGGCTGATCAGGTGCAGGGATGCAACCGGTACGTAGAGCTTGTCGTTGCCGGCGTACTCCAGGGTCAGGAACTCCGCTTCACGGCCACCTACGGTGAGTTTCTGTAACCCCAGGTAGCGGCCTACGCCGTGATCTTCATGGACCACCGGCGCACCGGTGTGCAGGTCGGTGAGGTTACGGACAATGGCCTCGGCGTCGCGTTTGGGTTTGCGGCGCTGTTGCTGTTGCAGGGCGCGTTCACCAAACAGTCGTGACTCGGTGATAAGGGCAATGGAAGTGTCGCCCGGCAGCCAGGCGCCCTGTTCCAGCGGTGCGATGGTGATGGCCAGCGCGATATCGCTGTCCAGGAAGGCTTGCCAGCTATCGACCGTTCTGGCGCGCAGACCGAATTCGCGCAGTTGCCCCTGCAAGGTTTCACGCCGCCCGGCAGACTCGGCGCAAATCAGTACGCGACCGGTAAAGTTGGCAATAAAGTCCTGCAAGGCGCCGGCCGGGCGTTCGCTGCGCGCCTTGATCTGCAGATCGGGCAATGCCCGCGTGGCGTAATTGATAGCGTGCGACTGTGTATCCAGGGCTTCGGCGCGTTGCAGTTCGATCCGCGCACTGGCATCCAGTGCATGGTCTATTTCCTCCTGCGACAGGTACAGGTGTTGCGGCGGCAGTAACGGCCGTTCAACGTCATGGCGTAATGACGCGTAGCGTTCCTCGACTTCCCGGCGGAACGTCTCGATGGCGTCCTGTGCGTCTTCGCTTTCGACCAGGCAGCAGTCACCGGGCAGATAGTCGAACAGTGTCGCCGTCTCTTCGACGAATAACGGAAGGTAGTACTCGATACCGCCGGGTATCACCTGGTTGCTGACGTCGCGGTAGACCAGTGCCCGTTGTGGATCACCTTCAAAGAGATCCCGCCAGTGCTGGCGGAAGCGCCGGATGGCGGCGTCATCGACAGGAAATTCACGCGCCGGCAACAGGCGTATCTGTTGCACCTTGTCGATAGAGCGCTGGGTTTCCGGGTCGAAGGTGCGGATGGATTCGATTTCGTCATCGAACAGGTCGATGCGGTAAGGCGTCGGGCTACCCATGGGGAACAGGTCCAGCAACGCGCCGCGCACGGCAAACTCGCCATGCTCCATGACTTGCGCCACGCAACGGTAACCGGCGGTTTCCAGGCGCATGCGCATGGCGTCGAGATCCAGGGTGTCGCCGCGATCGAGCACCAGGCTGTACTGGTCCAGAAAGCTTTTCGGCGGCAGGCGCTGCAACAGGGTTGCCACCGGCACCAGCAGCACGCCGCGCTTCAGGGTGGGAAGGCGGCACAGGGTTTCAAGGCGCTCGGAAATGATGTCCTGGTGGGGTGAAAAGGTGTCGTAGGGCAGGGTTTCCCAGTCGGGGAAACACAGAATATCCAGTGTGGCATCGGCGCAGAAAAAGCGCAGTTGGCGCTGTAGCTGTTCGGCGGACTGGCTGTCCGGGGTGACCACCAGCAGCAGCCTTTCGGACTGTTGCACGGCATTGGCGAGCACCAGCGGCAGGCTGTCGCCATACAGGCGTGACCAGAGTGCGTGTTGACGGGCTTCCGGCAGACGCGACTGGAAAGGGTCTGCCAGGCGGGAATCCGGGCTTGTGTGGCTGACGGCCTGTGACATTAGGGTTTCGACGGCGGCAAAGCGGGCATTTTCGCACAACCGGACAAAAAAAACCGGCGCATGGCGCCGGTCGAAGGAGGGACTATGAAACCTGGTTCAGATATACAGGCAGATATCCGCATCCTTGGCGACTGGAAGGAAATAGGTCGCGCCGACATAGTCGGTGACTTCAGGGATAAACTCGCTCTGGTCGAAACCAAA
>CAYYAP010000074.1:3070-7442 GCA_964469575.1 uncultured Thiohalobacter sp. | reverse complement strand
GTAAACCTCCCGTCTGGGTTAAGGGGTCAGAGGTCATTCTTGAATCCGTACTCGCCCAGCCAGCGGCCGGCGCGGAAATCCAGTTTCAGCCAGTCCGGGACAAACAGGTCCGGCTTTTTGACTGGCAGGGTTTCGACCGGGGGCTTGCCGTCGGTTTCATCAATACGACAGTGAGCCGTGGTCACGGCGCGAAAACTGGCATACAGACCGCGCATGACGCGGGTGCAGGTGTTGTCTGTGTCAGGTTCTTCCCTGAGTTCTGAAAATCGAATCTGTTTACGCACCAGGCAGCTGAAATACAGTTCGAGTTCAACCAGCAGCGGCGTGTCCCGGTTTGCCAGGGCCTCAACCGCACTTTCGCTGACGTTAATGCGTAGACGCTTGCCTCTCAGCAGCATGGTTCCCGAGTGGGCGTTGGAGGAAAGGCGGCGATCCGGGATGGCTTCACCGATACTGAGACCGAGGGTTGTTGCTGTCATAGCTGGCGCTCTCCTGGCGATTTCACGTGTGCTGTGGGCCTTGCTTACATACTGGCTGGTCGGTAGAATACGAACCGACCAGATGGTTTGTCAATAGCTTTCCGGCATAAGTTCCCCAATAATGTGCCTGATAGCCGTAGCAGAGCAGTGAGAGGTGCAGAGATGCAGCAGGCAGAAAACACGGCCAGGGCGCCGAGAAACCCGGATCAGACGCGCCAACGCATTCTCGAAGCGGCATTTATGGAGATCTACCGCAATGGTTTCCAGGGCATGCGCCTGGACGAGGTGCTAACTGCGACGCACCTGACAAAAGGTGCGCTTTACCATCATTTCCCGAATAAACAGGCACTTGGCTATGCTGTTGTTGATGAGGTGATCTTGCCAATGGTGCAGGCTGTATGGATTCTGCCGCTGCGCGGCGCGGCTAACCCATTACAGGCGCTGATCGACGTGATTGAGCAGATGCCGGATACCAAGCCTCCTGAAATGATCCAGTATGGCTGTCCGCTGAACAATCTTGCCCAGGAAATGTCCCCCCTGGACGAGGGCTTTCGCAAACGTCTCGATCATGCTTTCGGAGAGTGGCACGGCGCCACCCGGCAGGCGCTGGAACAGGCGCAGCAGCAGGGGTTGATCCGCACGGATTGTGATTGTGAGGAAATTGCGACATTTGTGATGGCGGCTTTAGAAGGCTGCATAGGGCTTGCAAAAAGTGCGCAAAGCAGGGATCGTCTGAAGATCTGTAATCGGGGCTTGATACAGTTTCTACGTTCACTGAAAACACGCTGAAGTAATAACAAGGATATCGAATGGCAAGGTTACTTGCGGATCTGCTGATCCGCTGGCGATGGATCGCATGGGTTGGCGCGCTCGCCATGGTGGTACTGGCGTCGACTGGCTTGTCTCATCTCGGCTTCTCGAACGACTATCGCATTTTCTTCAGTAAAGCCAATCCGCAGTTGCTGGCGTTCGAGAACCTGCAGAACACCTATACCAAATCCGATAATGTCCTTTTTGTGATTACACCGAAAGATGGTCAGGTGTTCACGCAGCGGACGCTGGAAGCGGTACGCTGGCTGACCGACAAGGACAGGGCGTGGCAGATTCCCTATTCGATTCGTGTGGATTCGGTGACCAATTTCCAGAATACCTACGCGCAAGGCGATGACCTTATCGTTGAGGATCTGGTGCCGGACCCTGCCAGCCTGGACAAGGCGACGCTGGCGCAAAAACGTCATATCGCTGTCAACGAGCCATTACTCGTCAACCGCCTGATATCGCCGGATGCCAGTACCACAGGCGTGAATGTTATTGTCCAGTTACCGGGCATACACCCTGAAAAAGAGGTGCCCGAAGTCGTTTCCTACAGCCGCGGTCTGGTCAAGCAACTCCGCGCGAAGTACCCGGAACTTGAAGTTCACCTGACCGGGGTGGTGTTGCTTAACAACGCATTCTCGGAAATGGCGATGAGTGATATGAAGACGCTCATTCCGGTGATGTTTCTGGTCATTATCCTGATGCTGGTGGTGTTGCTGCGCTCAGTGGCGGCGACCTTCGTGACCGTGCTGGTGATTTTCCTGTCGATCATCACCGCCATGGGTATCGCCGGCTGGCTCGGGATCAAAATAACCCCGCCGATGGCGAGTGCGCCGACCATGATCATGACGCTGGCGGTCGCCAACAGCGTACATTTCCTGGTGACCTTCCTGCAGAAAGTCCGCATTGGGGAGTCGCAACGCGAGGCCATGCAGGAAAGCCTGCGTATCAACCTGCAGCCGATCCTGATCACCTCGATAACGACAGCGATTGGTTTCCTGTCGATGAATTTTTCCGATGCGCCGCCATTCCGCGACCTGGGTAATGTGGTTGCTATAGGCGTCGTCGCCTCCTTCCTGTACAGCCTGATGCTGGTTCCCGCCATGATGCTGTTGATTCCGATACGGCAAAAAAAGGTGGCCGCACACACCGCGCCGGTGATGGACGCACTGGCGAACCTGGTGGTTCACCGCTACAAACAGATTCTGTGGGTCATGGCGTTACTGGTGGTGGGGCTGGCGTCCTTTTTGCCGCGTAACCAGTTGAATGATGAGTTTGTTAAATACTTTGACCAACGCGTGGCGTTCCGTGTGGATACGGATTACACCACGGATCACCTGACCGGCCTGTACAGTATTGCCTATTCGCTCGGCGCCGGTGAATCGGGCGGTATCAGTGAGCCGACTTACCTGCGCAAACTCGATGCATTTGCCAACTGGTACCGCGCCCAGCCGGAGGTCAAGCACGTCAGCACCCTGTCGGATACCATGAAACGCCTGAACATGAACCTGCACGGCGATGACCCCGCCTGGTATCGCCTGCCGGACAGTCGCGAGCTGGCCGCCCAGTACCTGTTGCTCTATGAAATGTCCTTGCCCTACGGACTCGATCTGAATAACCAGATCAATGTCGATAAATCAGCCACCAAACTGGATGTGTCGCTGGAGAGTCTGTCCAGTGACCAGACCATCGCACTGGAAGCGCGGGCGCAACGCTGGCTGAAAACGCATGCGCCGGCTTCGATGCAGGTACATGGCGCCAGTCCAAGTATTATGTTTTCGCATATCGGTAAGCGCAATATTCACAGTATGCTGATCGGTACCACGGTTGCGCTGGTGTTGATTTCCTTTATCCTGATTTTTGCGCTGAGGTCATTTCGCATCGGGCTGATCAGTATTATTCCCAACCTGGTGCCGGCCGCCATGGCGTTTGGCCTGTGGGGGCTGCTGGTCGGGCAGGTGGGGCTTGCGCTTTCTATTGTCACGGGTATGACGCTGGGTATTATCGTCGATGACACCGTGCATTTTCTCAGTAAATACCTGCGTGCGCGCCGTGAGGAGGGTTACACCCCTGATGCTGCCGTGCGTTACGCGTTTCACACGGTCGGGACAGCATTGTGGACCACCTCGGTAGTGTTGATGGCAGGGTTCCTGGTGCTGGTCTATTCCCCCTTTGAACTGAATTCAGGCATGGGGCTGTTGACGGCCATCACCATTGGTTTTGCGCTGTTGGCGGATTTCCTGCTGCTACCGACCCTGTTGATGGCGCTGGACAAGACATAGGAGTGGTAATGAAGAAACTGGTTTGTTTGATACTTCTGGGACTGTCGTTGAATGTGATGGCGCAGACGCCTGAAGAGAAGGGGCTTGAAATTGCCGTCGAGGCGGATCGGCGTGACACCGGCTTCCATGATTCGACAGCAACCATGACCATGTTACTGAAAAACCGGCAGGGCGATGAAAGTACCCGGGACATACGTGTTCGCACCCTGGAACAGAATAACGACGGTGACAAGAGCCTGACCATTTTTGATCGCCCGGCCGATGTAAAGGGTACGGCGTTTCTCAGTTTCACCCACAAGAGCGGGCCGGATGACCAGTGGCTGTACCTGCCGGCGCTGAAACGGGTCAAACGCATTTCTTCACGCAACAAGTCCGGGCCGTTCATGGGCAGTGAATTTGCCTACGAGGATCTGTCTTCCCAGGAAGTTGAAAAATACACCTACAAGTACCTGCGCGACGAGATATATCAGGGGATGGATTGCTTCGTGATCGAACGCGACCCGGTCGACAGGAACTCGGGATATACGCGCCAGGTCGTATGGATCGACAAGGCCGAATACCGCCCGCAGAAGATTGACTACTATGATCGTAAGAACAGCCTGCTGAAAACACTCACCTTCAGCGACTACCGGCAGTTCCTGGGGCGCTACTGGCGCGCCTACGACATGTATATGGAAAACCACCAGACCGGCAAAAGCACCCGCCTGACCTGGAGTGACTATAAATTCAAAACCGGCTTGACGGAGCGCGACTTCAATCGCAACACTTTGAAACGCATCAGGTAGACAAGGATCC
>CAYYAP010000074.1:0-2970 GCA_964469575.1 uncultured Thiohalobacter sp. | reverse complement strand
CGCTTCAGGTACGCCTCGCGGGCAATCTGTACGTCGTCGAGGAACCACGGCAGTTCATCCAGCGTCAGCGCCTGTGGCCCGTCTACCAGCGCGCTGGCGGGGTCAGGGTGGAAGTCCACCAGTATCATGTTAGCGCCGGCTATCACGCCCTGTGCGGCGACGTGCATGGTGTCCAGTATGCCGTCCGGCGCCTTGTCCCGGGAACCGACCGAGTGCGAGGGATCGACACTGACCGGCATGCGCGTCAGGCGTTTCACCACAGGCACATGGGCAAAGTCGACAAAGTTGCGGTGTGGGTCACCCATGTTGCTTTTCATGCCGCGCAGGCAGAAGACCACGTTGCGGTTGCCTTCGCTGGCGAGGTATTCCGCCGCGTTCAGCGATTCTTCCAGCGTAATGCCAAAACCCCGCTTGAGCAGTACCGGGAAACGGTGTTGACGTCCGACTGATTTCAGCAACTCAAAGTTTTGTGTGTTGCGTGTGCCGATCTGTAACATGACGCCGGTCGGGTTACCGGTTTGCTCCAGCGCTTCGGTAATCTCGTCAACGTGATCCTCATGGGTGATTTCCATGGCGATCACCTTGATCCCGTACTTGCCAGCCAGTTCGAACACATACGGCAGGCAGTTCTTGCCGTGGCCCTGGAAAGAATAGGGGCTGGTGCGTGGCTTGTAGGCACCCATGCGTGTACACACCTGGCCGTTTTCCTGCAGGGCTTTCATCATGGCCTCGACGTGTTCCGGCGTGTTGACGGCGCACAGGCCGGCGAATACATGCAAGGTATCCTGTCCAAAGCGTACACCGTTGTAGTCGAACCAGGTCGGGCGCCGGTCATCCTTGTGGCGACCCAACACCCGGTATTCTTCAGAGACCCGCACCACGCGCTCGACGCCGGGCAGGTTCTGCATCTCTTCGAGTGTCAGTGCGGCCGTATCACCGACCAGGTAGACCTCGGTGAGTAATTGTTGCGTGCCGGTTTCCTGATGAATGCGATGACGGATATTGGGGAGTTTTTCAAGGGCGGCGGCCAGTGTGCGGAAGGCATCGCTGTCAGTGGTCGTATCCGGTTTCAGAATAAGGATCATGGCGTTTCCCGTTGGTTCAGTCCCTGAAGCGGCGCGTCAGGTCGTCGTAGTGATCAATGCGGCGGTCGCGCAGGAACGGCCAGATGCGGCGTACCTGTTCGCTGCGTTCCAGGTCAATATCGGCTATCAGCAGAGTCCCGCCCTGTGCTGAGGCCCGCGTCAGCACTTCCCCCTGAGGGCCAGCTACAAAACTGTTGCCCCAGAAATGGATGCCGGGTGTGCTTCCCTCCGGGTCGGTTTCATGGCCTGTGCGGTTGCAGACCATTACCGGGATGCCGTTGCTGACGGCGTGCGCACGTTGCACCGTGATCCAGGCATCGAGTTGCCGCTGTTGTTCAGCATCGTCATCGGCACTGTCCCAGCCGATGGCAGTGGGATAGAGCAGCAGGTCAGCGCCACCCAGCGCCATCAGGCGCGCGGCTTCCGGGTACCACTGGTCCCAGCATACCAGAACCCCGAGTTTTCCCACGCGGGTATCGACGGGGTGAAAGCCCAGGTCACCCGGTGTGAAATAGAATTTCTCGTGGTAGCCGGGATCATCGGGAATATGCATCTTGCGGTACCGGCCTGCGAGTGTTCCGTCGCTGTCGAGTACCACGGCGGTGTTGTGATACAGCCCGGCGGCGCGGCGTTCGAACAAAGAGGCGACGATCACCAGTCCCAGCTTGCGCGCGCGTTCGGCGAGGTGTTCGGTGCTTGCACCGGGGATTGACTCGGCAAGGTCAAAGTTGTCCGGGTTTTCGCGCTGGCAGAAATACAGGCTGTTGTGCAGTTCCTGTAACAGCACAAGTTGTACGCCGGCCCTGGCGGCCTTTTCCAGCTGTGCGTCGATGTGACGGAGATTGTCGGTGCGGTCGGCCGAACAGGCCATTTGTACGGCGGCGACCCTGAGGGTTGTTTGATTCATTAGCTGCCATTATCCGGGGTTTGCAGGCCGAAACTCAACACCGGCGGGGAATTGCATCGTGACGCAATGCAGACTGCCAAACTGCTGGATGAGCGGCAGGCAGGGGATTTGTATCAGCTCACGGTCGGGAAAACACTGCTGCAACTGCGTGGCGGCCAGTGAATCCCGGGCGTCTTCGTACGTCGGCATCAGTACAGCACCGTTAATCAGCAGAAAGTTGGCATAGCTCGCGGGCAGTCGCTCACCGGTGCCATTGTATTTGGGCGAGGGCCAGGGCAGCGGGGTCAGGCGGTAAGGTTTCCCGCTTGCGGTACGCAGTGCCTGTAACTCCGATGCCATCGCCTGCATCGAGGCGAAGGCCGGATAGCCGGGTTCGTCGCATTGCTGGTAGACAATATGCTCCGGTGTGACGAAACGCGCCAGCATGTCGACGTGGCCATCGGTATCGTCACCTTCCAGCGTAGCGTTTTCCAGCCACAGGATACGTTTCGCCCCCAGCAACGCTTGCAGACGTTTCTCAACCGTTTCGGCATTAAGCCGGGGATTCCGCTGAGGGTGCAGCAGGCAGCGTCGGGTGGTCAGTAAAGTGCCGGCGCCATCACTGTCGATGCTGCCGCCTTCAAGCACCATATCGACGCCCTTGACGGCTGTTTGTCCAAACACGCCGGCCCGGGCAAGGCGGCAGGTAAGGGCGTTGTCGCGTTCGGCGGAATATTTCTCGCCCCAGCCGTTGAAACAGAAGTCCATCAGTTCAGGGCGCCCGTTGCGCAGACGCGTGACCGGACCGTGGTCTCTGGCCCAGCTGTCGTCTGAGGGGACGATGGTGGTGATCAGGTGCTGTTCAGGGACATCCTGCACGTGCAGGTGAGTGTGGATATGCGCGGCAGTTCGTTCATCGAAGCAGTTGGCCAGCAGGGATTCCCGCCGTGCGATTTCCGTGGCAATGCGTAGAAAGACCGGTTCCACGAGGGGTAGCAG
>CAYYAP010000073.1:0-11821 GCA_964469575.1 uncultured Thiohalobacter sp. | reverse complement strand
CCCGCTTGATAAGCTTCCATTATCGACTCCCAATCGTTCTGTTATTGTGCAGAATTTCGTCACCACAAGGTGAAATATCTTAATGATTTTCAACACATTATCAATCAGTCTTCGGGAGAAGTCGATTTTACGCACATATTTCAAGCTGATTCCGCACGATCACGCACTATTTTGATCCGCTGAAGACTTGCGGGAACGCCTGTTTATGGGGCGCATGCACCCTACTATGCTCAACAACCAGTCGACGGGGGTCGGGGCCGAAGACTACAGGTATCACTGTGTATGCTTGGCCTGTTGCCAGAAAGCTTCCAGCTCGGCAAGGGAGCAGTCGCTCAATGTTCGGCCAGCCTTCGCGGCCAGTACCTCGACCTGACGAAACCGCCCGGAGAACTTGCTACTGGCATGACGCAATACCTGCTCGGCGTCGGCATCCAGAAAGCGCGCCATGTTCACGCAGCTGAATAGAATATCCCCCAGTTCCTCGCACTGGCGCTGCTGACTTTCCTGAGTAGCAATGGCGTCACGCAGTTCGGCAACTTCCTCTTCGAGCTTTTCCAGCACTTCATCGATCCGGTTCCAGTCGAAACCGACGCGCGCCGCACGACGCTGGATCTTCTGCGCGCGCACCAGCGCCGGTAACGCAACAGGGATATCGACCAGCGCACTGACATCCGCTTTATCACCCCGCTCTGCACGCTCACGTTCCTTGTGCCGCTCCCAGGCTTCTGACTGTGCTTTGGCGTCAACGACGCTTTCATCGCCAAAGACATGCGGATGACGGCGCAGCATTTTTGTATTGATGGCATCCACCACATCGGCAAAATCAAACCAGCCTTTCTCACTGGCCATCTGCGCATGGAAAACTACCTGGAACAACAGGTCGCCCAGCTCGTCACGCAGTTCATCAGGCTGATTACGCTCAATCGCATCCGCCACCTCGTAGGCTTCTTCGAGGGTATAGGGCGCAATACTGGCGAAGTCCTGCTGCAAGTCCCAGGGGCAACCGCCTTCAGGGCTGCGTAGCCGCGCCATAATCGCGAGTAATGCAGACATATCGCCGACTTCAGGCCGGGCATTTTGATTCATCATGTACTTCCAGTGAAATGTTGGCGGGGTGTTAGTATAAATTGTGAACCGGCGTACATCAGTAAGGAAAATGACACCATGACACCTGACAAACCACTCATCCTGCTGGCCACCAGCTGGATTGTATACGGCGTCATCCATTCACTGCTGGCGTCGGAAGCGGCCAAACACCTGGCAAAAAGGCTGTTCCCGAACGGGTTCCGGGCCTACCGGCTGGTGTATAACCTGCTCGCCGGATTACTGCTGCTGGTACCCTTGGGCCTGATGGCCCGCTACCCGGGCGAGCTGATCTGGCGCTGGCCCGGAGAACTCCGCTGGATCATGGATGGCGCGGCGATTGCGGCGCTGGCCGGTTTCGCCTTCAGCCTGAGGATATATGACAACGCGGAGTTCCTGGGACTGCGCCAGCTCTCCTGCCCACCACACGAAGTCGGCGCGACGCCGCCGATGAGCCTGTCAATGGCACACCGGTTCGTCAGGCATCCCTGGTATTTTTATGGACTGGTGATTGTGTGGACACGCGAGATGAACGCCGCACTACTTACCAGCGCCATCATGATCACACTGTATCTCATCATCGGTTCACGCCTCGAAGAACGTAAACTGGTGGCGTGTTACGGAGAAGCCTATCGTGACTACCAGCGCCACGTGCCGGCGCTGATCCCCCGGCCCTGGCGCTACCTGAGCCGCGCACAGGCGGACAGGCTACTGGCGCTGGCGAAATCGCCCGGGAATCAGTGAACCTGGCCGGTCATCGCACCGATGACCTGATCTTCCAGCTGGATGCGTTCAGCAAGCGTTTCCCCGAGTGCGGAAAGGTCGCTGGCCAGACGTTCCAGGATATCTCTTTCACAGGCCATCAGGTCAACGCCATCATACCTGTCGTTGAAACGCAGAATCATATCTGTTGTCTGGGCAATACGCGGATAGATCGCATCGGCAACCTCAAGCACCGGGGTACGACGCTCCAGTCTGTCGGATATATAACGGTATAGCTGGAAGTGTGCGCTGGCGGCGTAATCAACCAGCGCCTGGCAAAAGTCCTGCAGGGCCTCACGGGTGGCTTCATCGCCCTCGAACGGCTGCTGGTTGGCGAGCTCTGTATACAATGACAGGGTTTCGCTGCGCGTCTTGACCAGCGTTGCCAGCTTTTCCCGTGAACGACCCCGCCGTTCGGCACCCGCATTAAAATCAGAAGGCATGTTGACTCCAGTGAATTTTTTACTGTTTTGTTTCTGGCGCCGATGTTAGCAAATCAACCGCTCCGACCCGGGTCAAACGTCGAACCTTTGTCGCCCGGACCGGCACCCCCGGCACCGTAATTTTCAGGATACTGAATTCTATCAGGTTTTCAACAGTGGTGCAGATCTTGCTTTTGTCTGCCCCATATCAACCTGGAATAAGGGAGCAACAGGATGGCTATACCGGTCAATGTCCGCGAACTGCTGGATCGTGGACAGAATCACTATGAAGTTCTGCTGCACCGCAGAACCCACACACTGACCCAGGCAGCGGAAGCCTGTGAAATTCCCCTTGATCAGCTGGTTCGCGCCGTGGTGCTGGTCGATGGCCAGGGCTTGTTGATGGCTGTCCTGCCAGCCACCCACGTGCTGGATTTTGAAGCCCTGTGCAAATTACTGCACCGCGAGCTGGAACTGGTTCCCGGTCACCAGCTTACCGCTATCTTCGAGGACTGCGAGCCGGGATCGTACCCGCCACTGGCGCCCGCCTATGACCTCGACGTCATTGTCGATCAGGCTGTGGATGCCATGCCAAGCGTCACCTTTGAACCTGGCACGCACACCTCCCTGGTGCAGATGTCACATGAACATTATCGCAAGCTGCTGGGCAATGTACGGATCGAACAGTTTTCTCTCCCGGTCACCACGCTGCATACCGATGACCAGGCTCTGCCACACGCGGTCGAGCAGTTCACACCGGCGCGGGTAAAACGCGACATCGAGGAATTCCATGAGCTGCCCGCCCTGCCAACTACTGCCGCACAGATTCTCCAGCTGGCCGCCGACCCGCGCGCCAATGCCCGTCAGCTGGCCGATATTATCGGGCAGGACCCCGGGCTGGCCGCGCAGGTGCTGCGCTACGCCAACTCCTCCCTGTATGGCTACGCGGGCAGCATCAAAAACCTGCAAACCGCCATTGCACGGGTATTGGGGTTCGAATATGTCCTGAATCTGGCGCTGGGCTTTTCCATTGGCAAGTCACTCAAGGTTCCCCAGGATGGGCCGTTTGGCATGGATGCCTTCTGGAAACACGCGGTGTTTGCCGCCCGTCTGGTGGAAACATTGGGCCAACAGCTACCCGGCAAAATGCGTCCGCCGCGCGGAACCGCCTATCTCGCCGGATTGCTGCAAAACCTCGGGCGCCTGGTGCTGGGACACACCTTCCAGCCAGAGTTTTTTATCCTCAATCGTTTCTCCCAGGCTAACCCGGATATGCCCACCTGCGAGCTGGAACGCCACGTACTTGGTGTCACCCACGACCAGATTGGCGCCTGGTTGATGCAGGCCTGGGGGCTGCCCGCAGAGCTCACCACGGCGGTTCGCCACCACCACAACCCGGACTACTGGGATACACATGCGGTTTATCCGCAGCTGGTGCTGATTGCCAACCGCGCCCTCGCCATGCATGGACTGGGGGAAGCCGATACCGAAGGTCTGCCGGCGTTTTCCCTGCAAATGCTCGAACTGGGTGAACAAACTGTTCTCGATGCTGCCGCAAAACTCTTTGATAATAAAGAAGAACTCGAGGATATGGCACAACGCCTGGCGGCTTGACGGCACCCATCAGTTCGCGGTTTAATACCCTCTGACAGACAGGTTTATACCTGCCCGTGATACCACCCGGATCACGGCGGGGTTTTGACTCCCTGTTTTTTATACTTGACTAAAAGACTCAAGTATTACTATCATACCCCTCAGGTTCATGAAACGGAGACGCGCACAGTGGTGCAGCGCCTGTAAAGCAAATGAGGCGAATCATGAAATTATCTACGAAAGGTCGTCATGCCATTACGGCAATGATGGAACTGGCATTACGCGACAGTCAGGGTCCTGTCACATTGGCCGATATTTCGGTCGAGCAGTCTATATCAGTGTCCTACCTGGAACAGCTGTTTGCCCGTCTGCGCAATCACGGTCTGGTGACCGGTATGCGTGGCCCCGGTGGCGGCTACTGCCTGCGTCGTCCAGCCGGCGAAATCACTATCGCTGAGATTCTCAGCGCAGTCGATGACGCCATGCCGGCGCGCCGCGAGCGCATTCCTGGTGAGGAATGGCCACAGAGTGTCATCATGTGGAACCAGCTCAGCGCACGCATTTATGACTATCTCAATGACCTGACGCTTGCAGAAGCCGTCAATCAGAAAGAGACGCCAAAGGAAAATGATCAAAACACCAGCGGTTTTGGATCAGGTTTCCAGCAGACGGCGGCATAAATCGGCCAATTTGACTGAACGAGCAGATTTGGAGAAACACGAATGGCTTACAGTGACAAGGTTCTGGATCACTACGAAAACCCCCGTAACGTCGGTGCTTTCGAAAAGGGTGATACCACAGTGGGTACCGGCATGGTCGGCGCGCCGGCCTGCGGTGATGTTATGAGACTGCAAATCAAGGTCGGTGAAAACGGCGTTATCGAAGACGCCCGCTTCAAAACCTACGGCTGTGGCTCCGCCATTGCCTCCAGTTCCCTGCTGACAGAATGGGTCAAGGGTAAAACACTGGACGAAGCCAGCCAGATCAAGAACAGTGAAATTGCCGAGGAGCTGGCCTTGCCACCCGTCAAGATACACTGTTCCGTACTGGCCGAAGATGCGATCAAAGCCGCAATCTCCGACTTCAGAGAGAAAAATGACCAGGAACAGGTTGCCTGATTCCACCTGAACAGGCGAAACAGCCAACACGCTAAAAAAGGGTTGCCCACGGGCAACCCTTTTTTATGTCTGACAGAACAGGTTAGGATGCGCGCATGGACGATGATATTCTCGAACTCTATCCAGACTGCGGCCAGCCCCATGCGCTAAAGGGGCTTTACCTGCAACAGATCCCGACCCGGACCGAACAGCCCTTCATCTATACTAATTACATCAGCAGCCTGGATGGACGCATTGCCCTGCCCGCTGCGGATCGTCTCAGCCACCAGGTGCCAGCCGCTATCGCAAACCGTCGTGACTGGCGACTGTTTCAGGAGCTCGCCGCGCAAGCCGATCTGTTGATCAGCAGCGCACGCTACTTTCGTCAGGCGGCCGAACAGGAGGCCCAGGCCGAACTCCCCATCGGCCTGTCACCTGAATTCGACGATCTGCGCGCCTGGCGCATTGAACAGGGCCTTTCACCGCAACCGGATATTGCCCTGTTCAGCGCCAGCCTCGACATCCCCCCTGAAACGCTGCAGGCTTATGCCGACCGCAAAATCTACATTATCACGGGCGGCAAGGCAGACCCGAAACAGCTAGACAAAATCACCCGGGAAACCGACGCCCGGGTAATCCACTGCGGGGAAACCCGGCAGGTGGATGCATCACAGCTTAAAGCCAGACTGGGCGAACTGGGCTACCGACGCATCTATGCCATTGCTGGTCCGTCTGTCCTGCACGCACTGGTTCACAGCAACGCACTCGACCGGCTGTACCTGACAACGGCACACTGCCTGCTCGGTGGGCGGGAATTCGATACGATCATCTGCGGGAGCGAATTTTCGCCGGCCTGCACACTCCCCTTACGCGCCCTGTACCTGGATCGACGCATGCCGGAAAATGCCGGTCAGACACTGGCGGTCTACGGACATTAAACGGGATACCTATGGATAACAGAAAAATTATTTATGACGGCGAGGTGGTACATCTCGGCATAGAAACCGTCATCCTCCCTAATAATGAGACCATGCAGCTGGAAGTGGTTCGCCATCCCGGCGGCGCGGCTGTCGTTGCGATCGATGACAGGCAATGCGTGTGTCTGTTGCGTCAGTACCGACATGCCGCCGGTGGCTGGTTATGGGAATTGCCGGCCGGGAAGATTGATGCACCGGAAACGCCGGACCACACCGCAAAGCGGGAGTTGCAGGAGGAAGCCGGCCTGGCGGCGGATCACTGGGAATCGCTGGGGAGTTTCCTCTCTACACCGGGCTTTTGTGATGAACGCCTGTTTCTGTATCTGGCGACCGGGCTGCAGCCGGTCGATGCCGAACCACATCCCCACGAAGTCATTGAAGTTCACTGGAAAAGCCTCGACGAAGCCCTGAAGATGTGCAAACGTGGTGACATTGATGATGGAAAAACCTTGCTGGGGCTGATGCGGGCGACTGAAGCGCTGCAGGCAGCGAAAAATCAACAGGAGACAGCGTGAATTTCTGTAGTAACTGTGGCGCATCCGTCGTGCGGCGCATCCCTGAGGGCGACACCCGCGAACGCTTTGTCTGTGATGAATGCCAGACCATTCACTACCAGAACCCGAATATAGTCGCCGGCTGTATTCCGGAATGGGAGGGACGCATCCTGCTGTGCAAGCGGGCCATCGAACCACGCTATGGGCTATGGACCCTGCCCGCCGGTTTTATGGAAAATAGTGAAAGCACCGAGCAGGCGGCCCAGCGGGAAACACAGGAAGAAGCATGCGCCACAATAGAAATCGCCAACCTGTACGGCCTTTTCAGCATCCCGCATATCAGCCAGGTTTACCTGTTCTACCGGGGCGAGCTGCTGAATGGCAAATACGCGCCTGGCGCGGAAAGCCTGGAGTGTCGGCTGTTTGACGAGCAGGACATCCCCTGGGACAAACTGGCCTTCCCGGTCGTAAAAGAAACCCTGAAACGCTACTTTGCCGATCGGAAACGCGGCAACGGCTTTCCCCTGCAACGCGGCGACATCATCAAGCACCCGGGCAGAAACCCGGATAAGGACTGATCAGGCAACGGCCAGCGAAACGGCCGGTTTACCGGCACGCTCACGGGAAAACAGCCAGGCGCGTAATCGCCGCCGCTGCTCTCCGCTGATGCCGTCAAACATCAGGCCGGCGCCCTGTCCGGACTGGTGTACTACAACCGCCGGTACGCGCATGCCCTCACTGCCGTCTGCACAAATGAATTCGACTTCGAGATATTCGTTCTTCCGCCACATTGTGGTGCCGGTATCGATCAACATGCCACCCAGTCCCAGATTCCGGCTCACGGCACGCTGTACTGGTAGACCATGCTTGTAGAGCATTAACTGAAACTCGATAGGCTTGCGAACACTGCATCGGTGTTCCATCGTATCCTCCCGTGATACTGTTCCTTCCGTGGATGCCTTATCGTCACCGTAGCCTTTAACTTTAAGCATCAGCTCACACTCCCGGATAAGTCTGGACCAGAGTATAGACCAGCCTGTCCATTGCACGACAGCAGCCTGGACAAATATTAATCCTCAGACAGAGTCAGTAGCCCACTGTTCCCGCCCAGCGCAGAAATATTTACGCTGCGTGTCCGCTCTGTCGCAAAACGGTGAAGATAAAACGGACCCCCGGCCTTCGGCCCGGTGCCGGAAAGCCCTTCGCCACCGAATGGCTGCGACCCGACCACGGCGCCGATCATGTTCCTGTTGACATAGAGATTGCCGACGCGGGCGCGCTCGCAAACCCGTCGCCAGGTCGACTCGATGCGGCTATGCACCCCCAGGGTCAACCCATAGCCAGTGGCATTGACGGCATCAATCACCGCATCGAGTTGATTGGCACGGTAACGAATCACGTGCAGGATCGGGCCGAAGACTTCCCGGTTCAGCCGCGACAGGCTGTCGATCTCGAAGACATACAACGAACTGAAGCTGTCGCTGGCTCCCGGTGGTGGATCGATACACTTCAGGCAGCGGGCCTCATGCTTCATCCGTTCGAGGTGTGGCATAAGCCCCTGCACGGCCGCCGGGTCAATCAACGGCCCCACATCGGTGGATAACTTTATCGGATCGCCCAGACGCAGTTCATCCATGGCGCCGGCCAGCATCTGCACGCTGCGCTCGGCAATCGATTCCTGCACAAACAACACACGCAAGGCCGAACAGCGCTGTCCGGCGCTGTTGAAGGCCGACTGGACGACATCGCCCACCAACTGCTCAAGCAGCGCAGAACTGTCTGCAATCATGACATTCTGACCGCCGGTTTCGGCAATCAGCGGCACAATCGGGCCATCTCGTGCGGCCAGTTGCCGCTGCAGGGTCAGTGCAGTTTCAGTCGAACCGGTAAATGCCACGCCGGCCAGCCGGCTATCCCCCATCAGGCGCTGGCCGATGGCGGCGCCACTGCCGGGTACAAAGTGCAACACGTCGCGCGGAACCCCGGCCTCGTGCAGCAAGGCCACCGCGCGACCGGCAACCCGTGGTGTCTGGCGGGCGGGTTTTGCCAGTACACTGTTGCCCGCCGCCAGTGCTGCGCTGATCTGGCCAATAAAAATAGCCAACGGAAAATTCCACGGGCTGATGCAGGCAAAAACGCCACGCCCGTGCAGGCTGAGGCTGTTCTGCTCGCCGGTGGGACCCGGCAGGCTGTGCGGACCCTCGAACTCTTCTCTGGCACGTTGCGCGTAGTAACGACAAAAATCCACCGCTTCACGCACTTCGGAGAGGGCATCACGCACCGTGCGCCCGCCTTCTTGCACAATCATCGCCATCAATGCAGGCATGTCCTGCTCGATCAGGTCAGCGGCGCGCAGCAGGCAATCCGCCCGCTGCGCACCACCCTGCGCATCCCAGGCAGGCGCCGATGCGGCAGCCAGTTCCAGCGCATGCGCCAGTGTGGCGTCATCCGTCTCCCGTACCTCACCGACCTGCGCTTCGGGCCGCGCCGGGTTCCACAATGCGCGGGGTTCAGTTCCGGAAACCATTTCACCGGCACATGCGGCCACACACCAGGGTGTACGACTCGCCTGCGCCATCTGAGCCATTAACGGCTGGACAACATCCGGCGCACTCAAATCCAGGCCACGCGCATTCCTGCGTTCGTCCCCGTACAGAGCTTCCGGCAGCGGAATGCGGGGATGTGGCGAGGCATTGACCGTGCGAACCCGTTCACAGGGATCCTCGATCAGTGACTCGACAGGGCACGCGGGGTCATTGATGGCGTTAATGAATGAACTGTTGGCGCCATTCTCCAGTAACCGTCGGACCAGGTACGGCAACAGGGCTTCGTGACTGCCGACCGGGGCATACACGCGTACCTGCACAGTCTCATCACTGGACCGGAGGGCGTTATACAGTGAATCGCCCATCCCGTGCAGGCGTTGAAATTCATAATCACGTCCGGCGGCAATTGCTTTAACCCACGCCAGGGTCAGGGCGTTGTGTGTCGCGAACTGCGGGTAAAAGCAGTCCGGCGCGTCCAGCAACAGCCGCGCGCAGGCCAGGTAGGACACATCGGTCGCCGCCTTGCGGGTAAATACCGGGTAGCCGGGTAAACCCTGTTGCTGCGCACGCTTGATTTCGCTATCCCAGTAGGCGCCCTTGACCAGCCGCACGGGAATTCGCCGGTCGTGCTGGCGCGCCAGCGCTGACAACCACTGCAATAGCGGGTAGGCGCGCTTCTGGTAGGCCTGCACCGCCAGGCCCGGTCCTTCCCGCCATTGTGTCGGCGCCGTAGCGATCAGGCGTTCGAATACCTCCAGTGACAGTTCCAGCCGGTCGGCCTCTTCCGCATCCAGTGTCAAACCGATCCCCGCACCGGCCGCCTCATCGACCAGTTGTTGCAGGCGCGGCAACAGCTCCGCCATGACGCGCTCACGCTGCGCAAATTCATAGCGTGGGTGCAAAGCGGAAAGCTTGATGGAAATGCCAGGTCGCCGGAACACTGGCGCCGTATCGCTAACCCGCTCGCCGAGCTGACTGATGGCGTCCCGGTACGCCGCCAGGTAACGATCCACGTCATCCGCCGTCAGCGCCGCTTCACCGAGACAGTCAAAGGAGAACAGTGTACCTGACGGGTAATCATCGGCCCGCTGCAAGGCCTCGTGCATGCTACGGCCCATCACGAACTGACCGGCCAGCAGGCGCATCGCCTGTCGAATCACCCGCCTGGCTACCGATTCACCCACCCGGGCCACCAGCTTGTGCAGCAGCGTTTCAGCACCGGCGTCCAGCGCTTCGGTGGAGAACACCTGCCCCGTCAGCAACAGGCCCCAGGTCGATGCATTCACCAGCAGTGACGTGCTTGCGCCGAGGTGTTCATCCCAGTGTCCGCGCGCCAGGCGGTCGGCGACCAGTTTTTCCGCTGTCGCGTCATCCGGTATACGCAACAGCGCCTCGGCCAGGCACATCAGCAACACGCCTTCTTCCGAGGACAGGTCATACTCCTGCAAAAAGGCCTCGACACCCGACTGCTGTGGTGCCTGTTCGCGTACCGCGATGACCAGCTTGCGCGCCTGCACCTGAATGCGCAGGACGCTATCCGGCGCAAGGGCGGCCTGCGCCAGTCGCTGTTCCACACAGCGGCGCTCATCGCACAGGCTGGCTGTACGGATTGCCACTCTCAATGCGTCTTCCCCCATCTACGACATCCTCGCCAACGTGCTAAGATAAAAGCACCCACCGGATCTTCAAGGAATATTGACCATGCAGAGCGTCCTTCGTGCCCTGTTTTATCTTAGCCTGATCACATCCCCCCTGCTTGCACACGCGGCCAGTGAAGTCGCCGGCGTCAACATCGATGCAAGCTGCAACACCGGCGACCCGTCATTGAAACTGAACGGCGCCGGTGTACGCAGCAAGTTTTTCTTCAAGATTTATGTGGGCGTGCTGTGTGTCGAACAAAAAAGCCATGATGCGGTGACGATACTGGCGGCACCGGGCGCCATGCGCATGCAGATGAATATACTCTATAGCAAGGTTTCAGCTGAAAAACTGTCCGATGGCTGGACAGAGGGCTTTCGCGCCAACCTCGATGATGCCGGGTTCGAGAAGATCAAGGCCCGACTGAAACAGTTCAATGCCCTGTTCCCGACACTGCACGAAGGTGACGTCGTCGATATGGATTACCGGCCCGGTCGCGGCACCGAACTGACAATCAACGGTAAATCACTGGGCACAATCAAGGGCAAAGACTTCTTCACCGCCCTGCTGCGGGTGTGGATCGGCAAGCACCCGGCTGACACGTCCCTGAAAAAAGGTTTGCTCGGGAAATAGCCCGCAGGGTGTAGTACTGACGTCCGGAGATTCCTAGTGCCTGGGACGGCGCATGCGCCAGACACCCCTGGGTTTCGCCAGGTTAACCTTCAGGCTACGGCCTGCCAGCTCCACACCGTCCATCGCGGTAACCGCAGACTCGACAACCTCGTCATCCATTTCCACAAAGGCAAAACCGCGCGGCTTGCCGGTATAGCGATCATTGACCAGCTTGACCGACTTGACCTCACCGTGCGGAGCAAACAACTCGCGCAATTGATCGGATGTCGTGTCAAACGAAATATTACCCACATAGATTGATTTCATTCTTGTCTCCAACCTCCTGTCCGGTTTGTGGCGCTTAACGACGACCGGTCACCACAAACGTCCAACTTCCATCCCGCATTGCCCGACATAAAACCCGGCAATGGAAAAAGTATAGCTCATGACAAAGGGCGTTAATGACTGAACATCCGTTCAAATAATGGCGTCGGGTCTGTACTTTCAGGTAGTAACTGTTTGTCAAAAGATGGACAAAAGTCCTGGTCGCCACAAAACCTTCGGGATCGGCCTTGACATCCAGACCGGCGTTTTCAC
>CAYYAP010000072.1:10290-11869 GCA_964469575.1 uncultured Thiohalobacter sp. | reverse complement strand
CACCCACTGACCTCGCACAAACCAACACCCACCACTCCACACCAGCAATCACAACAAATGACACACAATCACAGCGATCCGGACCGGTAGAACCCGACGAGCACCTTGAGCACACCCGCGCCGAAGCCCAACGGGTGCTACCGGGCCGGAGCGCGCTCGAAGCCATAGGAGCATAACAGCCCCGACCCCCACGCCTTTTGCGCTAAAATGCCCCAATGACAAGCCCAACCCGTGACATCTTCACCGTCTCACGCCTCAACCGCGAAGCCCGCGAACTCCTCGAAACCGGCCTCGCCCGCCTGTGGGTGGAAGGCGAAATCTCCAACCTCGCCCGCCCGGCCTCCGGCCACCTGTATTTCACCCTCAAGGACGCACGCGCCCAGGTCAGCTGCGCGCTGTTCCGCAATCGCGCCCTGCGCCTGCGCTTCAGCCCGGAAAACGGCGCCCAGGTCCTGGTGCGCGCCCAGGTCAGCCTCTACGAGGCGCGCGGGAACTACCAGTTGATCGTGGATCAGATGGAAGAAGCCGGGGACGGCGCCCTGCGGCGCGCTTTCGAGGCATTGAAAACAAAGCTGTACAACGAAGGCCTGTTTGACGAGGCCGCCAAACAGGCACTTCCCGGCCTTCCGCACTGCATCGGCGTCATTACCTCGCCCAGCGGAGCGGCCATCCGTGATGTGCTGACAGTGCTGAAACGTCGCTTTCCCGGCCTCCCGGTGGTGGTCTACCCCACCCGGGTACAAGGGGAGGGTGCGGCGGAGGATATTGTCTCGGCATTACGCACAGCCGATGCGCGCGGTGAATGTGATGTCCTGCTGCTGACGCGCGGTGGCGGCTCACTGGAAGACCTGTGGCCTTTCAACGAGGAAAAAGTCGCCCGCGCAGTCGCCGCCTGCACACGCCCCGTGGTGTCTGCGGTTGGCCACGAGGTCGACGTTGTGATCACCGATTTTGTCGCCGATGCCCGCGCCGCCACCCCATCGGCCGCTGCTGAATTACTCAGCCCGGACCGGCGCGAACTGACTGCACGCCTGCGTCAACTCGCCACACGACTCCGTCAGCAACTCGTACAACGCCTGCAACGCCGGCACGAACAGTTCGGCTGGCTGATGCGCCGTCTCTACCAGCACCACCCGGGGCGACGCCTTGAACAACAGGCGCAACGCCTCGACGAACTGGAGCAGCGCCTTGAACGCAGCCTGCGGCAACAGTTGGCGCAACGGCATGCACGGCTGGAAACCGCTTCCGCGCGCTGCCGGCAACACCATCCAGGCCGCCTGCTGGATACCCTGAAGGCACGCAACCTGGCCTTGGCACGGCGGCTCGAATACTGTATAAATATACAGGTATCGAAATACCGTGAAAAACTGGCCATCCTGGCCCGCGCACTGGAAACCGTCAGCCCGCTGGCAACACTGCAACGCGGCTACTCGATCACCCTTGCCGGAAAAAATGGCGTGATCATCACCGACAGCCGTCAGCTGGAAACCGGCGATAAACTGGAAACGCGGCTGGCCAGTGGCCGCATCATCAGCACAGTAACTGACACGGAGTCATCATGAAGGCAAACCACACAAGA
>CAYYAP010000072.1:0-10190 GCA_964469575.1 uncultured Thiohalobacter sp. | reverse complement strand
GCATCATCAGCACAGTAACTGACACGGAGTCATCATGAAGGCAAACCACACAAGACCCCTGTTCGGCCTGCTGGCGGGCGGCCTGCTGTACCTGTCGCCAGCCCTGGCGCTGCAACTGCCCGAAAATCATTCCGTCCCCGGTGGCATTGCGGTCATCAAACTGGCCGGCGACAACAGCGCGCCACGAGCCTTCTTCAAACACAAGCCAGTCATGGTGGTCAGCGATGACAAGGGGGCATTCGCCGCACTGGTCGGGCTACCGCTGACGACGAAACCCGGCCAACAGACCCTCGAAGTCCGCGATCCCTCAGGCAAGACCAGGCAAGTCACGTTTACTGTCACCCACCGCGACTACCAACGCCAGTACATCACCCTGAAGAACAAGCGTATGGTCAACCCGGAAAAACGCGACATGGTGCGTATCGGGAAGGAACAGAAGCGTATCCGCAAGGCGCTGGCAAACTGGTCGCCTCAACCCCCGAAAACCCTGCAACTGGATTTGCCGGTCAAGGCCCCCGTGAGCAGCACCTTCGGTTTACGGCGGTTCTTTAATAATCAGCCACGCAAGCCGCACAGTGGTCTCGACCTCGCCGCTGCAAAAGGCACACCCATCAAGGCGCCGGCAAGCGGCCGCATTATCGATACCGGAAAATTCTTTTTTAACGGGAATACCGTCTTTATCGATCACGGGGAGGGGCTGGTCACCATGTACTGTCACCTGTCACGTATTGATGTCAAACCCGGCCAAAGGGTAAAACGCGGGGAGATTATCGGCGCCGTCGGGAAAACCGGGCGCGTCACCGGGCCACACCTGCACTGGAGCGTAAGCCTGAACGATGCGCGCATTGATCCCGTATTCCTGCTCCGGGAACCGCTACCGGAACCGGCGCACTGAACGGTGATGGAGTGCAATATCCGCCATACACTGTCGGTAAACCTGCGCCTGTTTCGCCTGCTCAATGGCTGGAGCCAGGAACAACTGGCGGAACACAGTGGCCTGCACCGCACCTATGTGGGCGCCGTGGAACGCCGTGAAATAAGCATTGGCGTCGATAACCTGCAGCGGCTGGCCGCCGCACTTGGCACATCCCCCACGGCGCTGCTGGACCCGCGATTTCAGGAGCTGCCGGACAACATCGGCGAAACCATACCGCGCTATACCCGCCAGCGCTACGCGCCCAACACCCTGTCACCGACACACGAAAGACAGAATGTGGTCGATATGCAGCAATATGCCATATTTCGTCTGTGGACGATGCTCCGCCACTCCCTTGTAATGATATCCCATGAAAGCCAATGCAAGGAAGCGGCTAGCCCAACGGGTGCGACTGATGCGCACCCGACGCGGCTGGTCACAGGAAGTTCTCGCCGAACTCAGCGGCCTCAACCGCAGTTATATCGGCGCCGTCGAGCGCGCCGAGCATAATATCGGCCTGGACAATATCGAGCGCATCGCCGGGGCGCTGGAAACAGGGTTGCCTGAATTACTGGATGGTTCGGCACAAACACCCACCACGCCAGCTCCTGCCGAGAAGGCTGTCCGGTCGGCACAGCAACCTGTCGTGGTACACCGCAAGATCTTTCTCGAGCTGCTCAGGCAATGTGGTGAAACGCACCGCGACCTTGTGTTGATCTACCTTGAGCGCTGTGGCGTGACGGTGAGAGATTGAATCCCCACTCCCGCCTAGTCGTCAAATAGTTCTTCGTCGGAGAAGCCATCCTCCGGGGGGTTCCCATCGTAAATGTCGTACCAGCGTTTTTGCCGGTAGGCGGTTCGGACCTGCAGGTAGGCATCGACGGTACCGGCATCCAGAATGCGCGTGGTTGTCAGCAACTCGGCACGCTTGTTCACCGTAAACAAAGCATACACGCTTGCCCTGGTCCAACCACGGGTGTACCCACTGACAGGATCCAGGTACCAGGTGGGTGGCAGACCGGCCGTATCACGTACGGTACTGGGGCCTAGAAAAGGCAATACCAGGTAGGGGCCTTCACCCATTCCCCAGACGGCAAAAGTCTGCCCAAAGTCTTCGTGGTGTTTTGGCATACCCCAGGGGGTAGAGACATCCATCAGGCCGGCAATGCCGAATAGGCTGTTATAGCTGAAGCGCATGGTATCGCTGGCCGCCTTTTTCGGCTTCCACTGCAACAGGTCGTTAACAATATTAATTGGTTCGTAAATATTACTGAAGACATTTCCGACTCCGGTGCGCACCGGTGACGGTATATATTTCATGTAGCGCCTGGCAACCGGCTTGAGCAACTTGCGGTCCAGCGTATCATTGAAACGGTATACCACACGGTTTAACCCTTCCAGGGGATCATTGACCTGATCGTAGGGCGAAGTGACCGCACAGCCTTGCAGCAGCAGTGCCAGCCCCCCAAAAAATCCACTCAGGATCTGTTTTCGTTTATTCATGTTCTTTTCACCCACTCCCATTGAGGTGCATGATTATTATTTCTTGACGTGGCGCAACATCCGCTTGCGCTGACGCTGCTGGCGTGGAGTCAGTTTATTACGCTTGTCCTTGTACGGGTTGTCGCCGGTCCTGAATTCCAGGCGTATTGGCGTACCGACCAGTTTCAGTGCCTCACGAAAATAATTATTCAGATAACGCTTGTACGTATGCGGCAAACGCGACGTCTGGTTGCCGTGTATCACAATAACCGGGGGATATTGTCCACCCTGATGCGCATAACGCAACTTGATGCGCCTGCCCCGGACCAGCGGCGGCTGGTGATCGTGTACCGCCTGCTCCAGCAAACGCGTCAGTTCGGAAGTATTCACCTTGATCGAGGCCGCCCGGTGCGCGGTCTTTACCGCCTCGTACAGATCACCTACGCCACTACCGTGCAGGGCGGAGATAAAATAACGTTCGGCAAAACCCAGAAAAGGCAAGCGCCGGTCCAGCTGGTCGCGATACCAGCTGCGCTGGTCATCATCGAGGCCATCCCATTTATTGATGGTGACCACCACCGCCGTGCCGCTTTCCAGTATGTGTCCGGCCAGGGTGGCGTCCTGTTCAGCCACTTCC
The DNA here is from genome assembly GCA_964469575.1 of uncultured Thiohalobacter sp. Classification (GTDB taxonomy): domain Bacteria; phylum Pseudomonadota; class Gammaproteobacteria; order DSM-19610; family DSM-19610; genus Thiogranum. Next base: position 7,155 of record CAYYAP010000072.1, on the reverse strand, counting down.
CCGGCGTGTGCATCCAGCACCAGTAAAGCCACATCGGCATCATTGATCGCCTGCAGCGTCTTGATCACACTGAATTTCTCGATGGTCTCGTTGACCTTGCTGCGACGCCTCACGCCAGCTGTATCGATCAGGGTATAAGGTTCGCCATCACGCTCAAAATCGATATAAATGCTGTCGCGCGTGGTACCCGGCTGGTCAAAAGCGAGTACCCGCTCCTCGCCCAGCATGCGGTTGATCAAGGTCGACTTGCCCACGTTAGGACGCCCCACCACGGCAATGCGTATGCCCTTGTGATGCCGCTTTTCCGCTTCGACAACGTCGCTTGAAGGGAAGTCAGCCAGCACCTGGTTAATCAGCGTGGTCACACCGTGACCCTGAACTGCGGCAATCGCCGCAGGTTCCCCCAGTCCCAGTGCGTAGGCATCGGCAAGAATCGCATCGGTATTCTGGCCATCGGCCTTGTTCAGCGCAAGCCTGGCGGGCTTGCCGCTGCGGCGCAGGCGCACGGCAATCTGTTCGTCGCTCAGGTTGATGCCATCACGCGCATCGAGCAGGAGGATCACCGCGTCCGCCTCATCGACGGCCTGCCATACCTGGTCAGCCATCAGGCCATCCAGCCCGTGCTTGTCACCCACCAGGCCACCGGTATCGACCACCAGATAAGGCCGGTCACCCACGCGACCATTGCCATACTGACGATCGCGTGTCAGGCCCGGGTAATCCGCCACCAGGGCATCCCGGCTACGGGTGAGCTGGTTAAACAGGGTCGACTTGCCGACATTCGGCCGGCCGATCAGTGCGATGACAGGCAGCATGTTTCTACTCGACGGGAGAAAGCTGGTACATCACCAGCTCGCCGCCGGCACCCAGCACCAGCAGTCGGTCGCCCAGTGCGACCGGTGGCTCAAGGATACCGGCACGATCCACCCGCTGACGGCCGGAAATTGCGCCATCGATGAGGGATAACAGGTGGACGTAACCCTCAAAGTCACCGACCGCCACGTAACCTTCCGCCACCACTGGCCCGGTCAGTGCCCGGCGTTGCAGGTCACTGTTCTTCCACAGAGAGGCGCCGCTGCGACGATCCAGTGCCCATACATTGCTGAGCTCGTCGGTCACATAGACCTGCTGAAAATCCACCGCCATACCGGCGTAAGCCGACATGTCGCGGTTCCACAGCAAGCGGCCGTTCTGGAGTGAAACCGCAGCGAGCTGTCCCTGAAAACTGACCACGTAGAGCACATCGTCTCGCACCACCGGGTCGGCGTCGACATCCACCATACGCTGCAATTCGGAACGACCACTCGGGACGGCAATGACCGCCTCCCATAACTGGCGGCCGGAATGGGCATCGAGCGCCACCATCTTGCCATTGGCGAAACCGGACAGCACCACGCCATCCTTGATTAACGGTGTACTGGTACCGCGCAATGACAGCACCGGCACAGTGCGATCATGCACCCAGATACGTTTTCCGCTGTCGGCCTCCAGCCCGGTCAAATTACCATCAACGGTCTGTACGATAACCACACCTTCGTAGACCTGCGGCACCGAAAGCACTTCACTGGAAACCTGTGACGTCCACAGCAACTTGCCGGTTTTGGCATCAAGTGCCAGCACACGCGCATCACTGGTTCCCAGTAATACCAGTCCTTCATCTACACCAGGCCCCGCAGATACCAGCGCACCGGTCTTGCTGCGCCAGACGAGTTTACCGTCATCCAGCGTATAGGCGGTTGCCCGTCCCTTGCGGTCAACCGTGTAGACACGATCACCAAGAACGGCGGGCACCAGCTTGACCAGTTGCCCGTCGGCTCCAACGCCGGTATCACGACTCCACAGTTCGTTCAGGCGCACCTGTACATCAAACTTTTTCAGTTTGGCAGGCGGTTCACTGTTATCTTCATCCCCGAACCACGAGCAACCGCTTAGCAGTGCAAGTGAAAGTACAACAGAAACGAGGACTCGTATCATTGTGATACGCTGTCCGAGCCAGCGAGATTTTCATACTTCACCCGCAAATACGTCACGTTTGGCGCGTCTGGCGGGAACGCTGCGAGTGCGTCACGGTACGCGTCAGCCGCACGTTTTGTTTCACCCTTCGCAAAGGCCAGGTCACCCTTTAACTCTGTATAGACAGCGCTGTACTCACCGGCATCGGTGACCTGTGATATGAGGGTTTCAGCCTGATCGTAGGCCTTCTCGTCAATCAGCGCACGGACCAGGCGGGTACGCACAACATGGGTCATCTGCGGTGTTTTGGCGTGTTCCAGCGCCCACTCGAGCTGGCCTTGCGCGGCCGCAATTTTACCGTCCTGCACCTCCAGTTTGGCCAGCATCAATGCAGCCAGCGGCGCGTAACCGGAACCGGTATGATTGCTGATCAGCTCGTTGGCCTGACCGCGCGCCAGCTCGATATTGTTCTGGTTGAGTGCGGACTGCATCTGGGTATAGACATTGGATGCATTCTGCGCCTGGGTATCTTTCCAGTTCACCCAGGCCTTCCCCCCGAATAACAGGGTAAGTCCCAGCAACACGCCAGTGATCAACGAGCTACCGTTGTCTTTCCACCATTTCTTCAGACTCTCGATTTGTTCTTTTTCCGACGCATTAACGTCCATCGGATACTCTCCTCGTTGTGTTATCACTCAATGTCTCTGCGAAATACCCGGCAAGATCGGCAAATGCCACGGATTGCTGCTCGCCGCGATCCCGCAACGGTTTGATACCCGCCTCGCCTCGCGCCACTTCATCCTCGCCAATCACCAGCGCGTAATGCGCGCCGCTACGGTCGGCCTTTTTGAACTGGCTCTTGAAACTGCCGCCACCGCAGTGGGTTTGTATACGCAGCCACGGCAGGGCGTCCCGCAGGCGTTCGGCGATCAGGAGCCCCTCGCGTTGCGCCGCATTCCCCATGGCGACAAGGTACAGGTGCGGCGCACTGTCGGGGAGTGCCGTCTGCTGATTTTCCAGCAGTGCGATCAGCCGCTCAAGCCCCATGGCAAAACCCACTGCCGGTGTTGCCTTCCCACCCAGGTAGTCCACCAGGGCATCGTAGCGCCCGCCGGCGCACACCGTGCCCTGTGCGCCGAGCTGGTCGGTGACCCATTCAAAAACCGTCAGGCCATAGTAGTCAAGCCCACGCACCAGCCGCGGATTAATCTCGTAGTCCACACCGGCTGCATCGAGCAAACTCAGCAAGGCGTCAAAATGCGCCCTGGAATCTTCATCGATGTAGTCAGACAAGCGCGGGGCATCCCCAAGCAGCGCCTGCACATCCGGGTTTTTACTGTCGAGGATGCGCAGCGGGTTCGTCTCCAGGCGCCGCTGGCTGTCGGCGTCAAGCTGCTCGAAATGCGCCTGTAAATACTCGACCAGCGCATCCTTGAATGCCGCACGCGCCTCCACGGTACCCAGTGAATTCAGCTGCAGGACAAGGCCACGCAAGCCAATGCGCTTCCACAGGCGCGCCGTCATAATAAGCAACTCGGCATCGATATCCGGACCTTCCAGGCCGAATACCTCGACACCGACCTGGTAGAACTGGCGATAACGTCCTTTCTGTGGACGCTCGTGACGAAACATCGGACCGGTGTACCAGAGTCGTTGCACCTGATTATTGACCAACCCATGCTGTATACAGGCGCGCACGCAACTGGCGGTACCTTCAGGACGCAGCGTCAGACTGTCACCGTTACGATCCGTGAAGGTATACATTTCCTTTTCAACGATGTCGGTAACTTCGCCGATAGAGCGCTTGAAGAGTTCCGTTTTTTCAACAACAGGCATGCGTATTTCACGGTAGCCATAGGACGCCAGCACAGCACGTAGCGTATCTTCCACAAACTGCCAGGCCGGCGTCTGCTCCGGCAAAATATCGTTCATGCCGCGAATGGCTTGCAGGGTATTGGACATACGTCAGTGTTCCAGCTTGATACGCGCGACCTTGCCACGCTGGTACGGGGAAATATCAAAACGTTTTCCACGCCAGTACATTTCTACCGCCGGGGCATTGCCCAGCAGGATATCAATTGGCGGCTCCGCCCTGATGGTACGTTGTGTTCCTGCGTGTTGTGTACCGACAACCAGTTTGCGGTCTCTGGATGTCATCTCCACCCAGCTATCCTGCGAAAACCGCAGCGTAAGCTCTGCCGGCCCCGCCGAATCCGTACTGCCCGATGAGGCGATAGCCTCCACGGGCTTCACGGGTTCAGGCTGGACAATGGCCGGCGCAGACGATCCGGGTGTGCCGGAAGTTCCCTCGCCGCTGTCCCCGGGCGATACCGGCACATCACCCTCCGGCGGTTCTTCAAACCCGGACAGGGGAAGTTGCAAGGTGTTGTCGACTGGCTGGCCCTGCTCACCGGACCACAGGCGTTCTATCGCAGGCGCACCATACAACACCACCAGCACCAGCAGCGAAAGGACAAGCCCCCAGACCAGCACACGCCCCAACGGAATGGATGGGGTACGATAGTGTTTACGCACCTCCTGCCGGGGACGCGGGTGATGCTCTACCGCCTGGGGCAAGGTGGCAACCAGCGCCACATCATCGAGCCCGACACAACGCGCATAGGAACGTACATAACCCCGGACAAAGGCGGCAGCAGGCAGCGCAGCTTCATCACCTGCCTCGATGGCCTGAATGACCTCAACGCGCAGGTGCAACTCCGAGGCGATTTCACGCACATCCATCCCGGCAGCCTCGCGCGCACTTGCCAACTGCTTTCCTATAACAGTCAACGCGTCTTCCACTATCTGCTCCGGGTCCTTATCGACCACTTTGGGCGCGCTCCCAATCCAGCAGCTTCCCGGTTTCTTCGGACTCCGGGTAGCGGTTCTTCAACAGCAATTCATAACTGGACAGTGCATGTTGATCACCCAGGGCCCGTTCCGTTTGCACGCCGATCCACAGGAACTCCGGCGTCAGACGGCCGACTTCCTGCAAGCGCTGCAGGTAGGCGCGCGCGGCAAGCCAGTGCTCACGCGCAAAACTGAGGCGGGCCATTTCACGCAGCGCGGGCGGGTACTTCGGGTTTTTCTCCAGGGCACGACGAAGATACTTTTCAGCCACATCCCGTCTTGATTGGCGCATCGCGCACAAACCCGCATTGGTCAGGACGGTTTCAGGATGATGGTACAACGGGTCTTCAAGCGCCGTATTAAACATCCTGTCCGCTTTATCATAATGCTTTGTATGACACAGAAACTGGCCATAGTTGTTTAATGTCAGCGCATCTTCGGGGTTCAGGTTATAGGCCCTTCGATAGTGTTTCTCCGCCAGCGCGGTTTCGCCAAGACGTTCGTAGAGTACGGCAATCGCAACATGCGCCGGCTGGTAGGAGGCATTCTGTTTAATAGCTTTCTTCAGCGCATCCAGGGAGGCCTCGTACATGCCGTTACGCATGTATTCAATACCCAGCTGGGTACTGACACTGGCCAGCGTCTGACGACCCTCGGTGTCACGACTGTTGAGTTCTGTCGGGGCACAGGCTGACAGGCTCAGCACCATCAGAACACATACCGCCACAGACCGAAAAGACATCACGAAAAATCTCCTGTTACTTCAACCGCCATCCGTTCACGACGCCGCGTACGATCGGTAAAATCACCCGCCAGTTGCCCGCACGCCGCATCGATGTCGTCACCACGCGTCCTGCGCGTGATGGTGACGATACCGGCGTTGTGCAGAATATCCCTGAAACGTTCAATCCGTTGAGTGCTGCTACGTTGGTAGCGTGCGCGCGGGAAGGGATTGAAGGGGATCAGATTTATTTTGGCGGGCACATGACGCAGACGCTTCGCCAGCGCGCGGGCGTGCCGGTCGCTGTCATTGACGCCGTCCAGCATGACGTACTCGATAGTGACGCGACGACGTCCTTCACCGACATAGGCCTTGCAGGCCTGCAGCACTTCATCGATGTGGTACTTGATATTCAGCGGCACCAGTTCGTTACGCAACGCGTCATCCGGCGCATGCAGCGACAGGGCCAGTGAGATATCCGATACCTCGGCCAGACGTTTCAGCCCTGGCACCACGCCGGCGGTACTGAGCGTCACACGCCGCTTGGACAGGGCATAGGCGAAATCATCCTGCATCAGCGACACGGCTGTCATCACATTGTCGAAATTGAGCAGCGGCTCCCCCATACCCATAAACACCACATTGGATACCGGCAGCCTGTCATCCTCCGCCAGCAGGCGCGAAGCCATCCACAACTGACCGATAATTTCCGCCGCCGTCAGGTTGCGATTGAAACCCTGCTGCGCCGTTGAACAGAAGCTGCAATTGAGCGCACAGCCGACCTGGGAGGAAATACACAGGGTAGCGCGCTCCGCTTCAGGAATATAAACACTCTCGATACGATTACCGTCTTCGAGTTCAAACAGCCATTTGCGTGAACCATCAGCGGACTTCTGGTCAGCGGCCACTTTCAGTCCACGGACTTCGGCAACCTGTTTCAGACTGTCGCGCAGTGTCTTGCTGAGATTGCTCATGGCGTCGAAATCATCCACACCCTGCTGGTACACCCATTTCAGTAACTGCTGTGCGCGGAACGGTTTTTCACCACGCGCAGCGAACCACTCGGCTAGCGCCGCGCGGTCGAAATCCATCAGGTTGGTTTTGTCGGTCTTGCTGTCCACGTGGAGCCTGTGCCTCGCCTGCACATCGCCAAAGCTAAAGTGCCGGGAAATCTGAAACTTAGCTAATAAAGCTGAATCCGGTAGTGTACCTGTTCTGTGGGCATACAGGCAATTGGAGAGGAAACGGCAAGATAACGGGTAATCACCCGGAAAACTTGCCAGAAGATAAATTCAACAGACTGAAATATATAATAAAAATAACCCAGAGACTTCCGGTCAGTTCGTCATTGCTAGCATCTTACCCCGCTACGCGGTGACGAATCGGGGAAGAACGGTCAGCCGCGATTGCCGGTAGGTTGGACTGACGAAGGAAGCCCAACAGCTCCGCAATGTTGGGCTTCGCTGCGCTCAGCGCCAACCTACAGGCAGCGCCAACCTACGGGTTCGGAATGATGGCCAGGTTCTTCAAGGGCTACTCGCGCTCCTCGATCCAGGCCAGCTGAATGGCTTCGAGGATCTTTTCACCGGAGTGCTCAGGATCATCCTCGAAATCTTCCAGGCCCACCACCC
>CAYYAP010000071.1:0-11878 GCA_964469575.1 uncultured Thiohalobacter sp. | reverse complement strand
ACTGGCTACAAGGTACCGGCCTGCCCTGCAAGGAAAGACGTTTTGGCTGACAGTTCAAATGAACAGGTCCATTTATAGGCCAGGTTGATTGATTCCGCAGCGGCATAAACACCATGACCGCGCACCACGGCCACCTTGTACTCGGCCAGCACATCCGAAACAGCCTCTGCGGCCAGATCAAGATACCGGTCGTAAGGAATGCGGATCACGGGAATACGCTCAAAGTAGTACTGCCCCTCGAAATCCACCGGGATAAAATCGTCCCCGTGCAGGGTCATGGCGACGCTGTACGCACCATGACTATGGAGTACCGCCCTGGCTTGTGGATTTTTCCGGTAGACCCCTGCGTGTAGCAACGCATCCAGTGATGCACCTTCGCCCGGGCGGCCATCCACCGGGCACCTGACGAGTTGATCGGCTTCCAGCAAATCAGCACAGGCGCCCGTGGGCGTCACGTAGAACTGATCCTGTTCACGAACGGATGCATTGCCGCTGTGGGAATCGTTATAGCCGTATTGCCTGAGCCAGTGGTAATGGCGGACAAGGTCCTGCTGGATCGTCATCGGCATGTGGAAAGGAAACGCGCCGTCGGTCCGTTACAGGGATTGGTCGAGAAACCACCGGCCTCACCAGATGAGTCACTGGTCTCGGCCTGACTACCCTCCGGGATGGCTGCGGCGGCAGTGGTTTGCGACGTATCCTGTGCAGGAGAGGCTATGGCTGGCGCATTGACTGTGCCTTCATCGTCATCTTCGTCTGACCATTCCGGTGTATCAGGCCATAACGCAGCCGGGGTAACAGCTTTACCTGCCGCCGGCTGTTTCACCAAACGGGCAGCCTGCTCCTGCCGGACTTTCTCCTGCCTGGCCTGTTGTCTGGCTAAACGGGCGGCTTTCTCACGTTTGGCCTTTTCCTGCTTCGCCTGCTTCCTTTTTGCTTTCTCTGCGGCCTTTTTTCTGGCTAAATGAGCGGCCTTCTCGCGCCTGGCTTTTTCCTGCTTCGCCTGTTTCCGTTTCGCCTTCTCCGCAGCCTGCTGTCTGGCTAAACTGGCGGCCTTCTCACGCTGAGCTTTTTCCTGCTTCGCCTGTTGCCGTTTTGCTTTTTCCGCCACCTGTTGTCTGGCTAAACGGGTGACCTTCTCACGTTGAGCTTTTTCCTGCTTCGCCTGTTCCTGTTTCGCCCTTTCGGCAGCCTGCTGTCTGGCCAGACGCGCTGCTTTCCCTGCCTCCGTATTCACTGGTGCAACCGGTTCTGAGGGTGCCGGCTCTTTCACTACAGCGACATCCTGCACAACAGGAAGCCACGCGTCCCGGCTCACCCAGGCCGTGATAATAACCATTACGGCAACACTGAGGAACAGCCACATGGCCCCGCGCTCACTCCGGGCGTTGGCGGATTTCTCAGCATTGACAACCAGCGTATGTAAAGTGGATTTAGCCGGCGCACTGTCCTCGCGTGCAATCTTTGGCCGTAGCCCAGGGTGTATCTCATCACTTTCGGGTTCGGATTCGGGTGCTGTGAGAGAAACCGCTTCCTGTACAGGCGCTTCCGCCACCACATCCTCCACCTTGAGCGGCACGTCATCTTTTACAGCAACAGGCACAGTTTGCATCGCAATCTTGTCCGCCTGCTGTGCGCCTGTTGCCAGTATGCTGTCTATTTTCTCGATAAGTACCTCAGCCGCATTATCGTTGCCCCTGGCCTGTTCCATGGCCGCAACAACCGGCTTTACGGCCGAAGCTGGCGCTGTGGCGCGTTGACGCGCCGCATCCAGGGTTGCGCCAAGGTGCTGTTGCTGCACAACGGCTTTTACCACCCCGGCGTCAATCCGTTCACTCTCCTGCGCATAACCATAGACCAGGCTAAGGTCACAGAGCCGGTTAATCACACGCGGGATACCCTGGCTATGTTCAAATACCTGCTGGCAGGCCTCCCGGGTAAACAGGTCGGCGGCGCCGCCAGCGTGGGTCACGCGGTGCTGGATGTAAAGCCCGGTCTCGTCGGGTGTCAATCCACCCAGGTAATAATCGATGCTGATGCGTTGTGCGAACTGGGTCAGCTCAGGCCTGCGCAGCTTTTCTCTCAGTTCCTTCTGCCCGGTCATGATGATCTGTAGCACCAGGTCCTTTTCGGAATTGACATTGGACAGCATGCGCAGTTCTTCCAGCGCGCCCATCGAGAGATTCTGCGCTTCATCAATAATCAGCAGGGTGTGCTTGCCCTCGGCATAACGCTGGATAACGTAGTCGATAAAGCGCTTGTGTAATTCGAGCGGGTCGGCCGTGTCAGCGGGCAAACCATAGGCCGCCATAATCCACTGCATCAATTCGCCAAAGGAAGGATGGGTGTTGGAAACCAGCCCGACCTGGACATCGTCATTGAGCCGGTTGAGCAACTCACGAATCAGGGTGGTTTTGCCCGCGCCGATAGCGCCACTGATGACACAGAAACCGGAATGGTTGAAAATCGCCAGTTCCAGCGTATCTAGCGCCGCACGATGCTTGTCGCTGAGAAACAGGAAATCCGGATCCGGCAACAAGGAAAACGGGCGTTCGGAAAACCCGTAGAACTGGTCGTACATACCACTTACCCCCCAATCTGTACGCCCCCAGCGCACCGGTGTACTTTACCAGAAACCGGACAAAAGCGCTTGTATCAGGTCAGTCTGTCTTTCTGCATCAGGTAATGCTGAATCTCGCCAAACAACAGAAAGGTTTTCTCGACCCGCCGGTAACCGTGATGCTGATAAAAGGGAACGGCCGCTTCCCGAGCCTGTAATATCAGCGTATTCACGGGCAGCTCACGCGCTGACTGTTCCAGGGCGGCGAGAAGCCGGCTGCCGTGACCCTGTCGCTGCCGGCCTGTGGCGACGGCCATAAAGCGGATCTGGCCGGTATCGGCATTGACGCGATGCAGGCGGCCGACGGCCAGCACTTTCCCATCTGCGGCGCAAACCATGCGATGGATGGCGATGTCATCGGTCGAGTCGCGATCCGGGCCCGTTTGCTGCCAGGGTTGGCGCAGAATACGCCAGCGCAGGTCGTAATAACGCGCCCACTCCTCTTCGGTCAGGGGTGCGCGAACCTCGATGCCGTTCACCGCCATGTCTTTTTCGCCTATTCCCCCTCGCCAATCTGTGGCGCCGTCGCGGCTTCGGCGTTACCGCTCTCGAACAGATCTTTAAGACCTTTTTTCAACGGTTTCAACATCTCAGGAACTTCGATCTCCATCACCTGGTCGCTGATCCACTTGCGATCCCGGTCCCCCATGGTGCGGGTCACGCACTCGCCCAGGTAACGCTTGAACTGGTAACCCGGCTCACCCTTATCGAAACTGCACTCCGCATAATTGGCCAGCCGCTGATTGAGGGTATCAATGAACCCCGGTCGAAAATCCTGCCCACGACCTTCCGCATCAACGCGGTTATCGTGGTAGGTGTCGGCCATTTTTAACGCCAGTTCGACAATGAATTTCTGCCGCTGTTCTTCCTCCAGGTCACCATGCACCAGGCGGTCCGTCACATGGATCAGGAAAGCACTGAGTTCCTGCAACACATCGAGGCGCTGCATCTGGGTATCCGTCTGGAAACCTTCATTCTCAAGGTTGAGCAACGCCTGGCCGGCAATACGCCACTCGATAAAGGCCAACGCGCCAGCATTCTCCTCCAGAGTTCTCACTCTTCCCTTGTTATTCCAACGACTTCGAATACGCACTTAATGTACTCCACTATGCTTACTGGCGCATCAGATTACATCATGCTAGCATCAAAAACCATAGTAGTTTACTCAGGTATTTCACCGCCTATGCAAGCTTGGCAAACACCACTGTCTCCGCGCCTGCAGGCCGTACAGTCCGCCATTCAGCACAACTGTCATATTGCGGATGCACGCTTTGCCAGCGATTATACCCTGTGCGTTTATCTGTTGAAGATGCGCGAGTACTACCGCTGGGAAAATCATCTGCCCTACGGCGCCAGTATTTCCAGTGACGAGGTGGGTGACTGGCTGAGCGTGCGCGAGGATTTCTGGGGAGCGCTGGAAGACGAGGCGTTTCACCCGGTCGTCATTGATGGGCAGTCGTTCGATGCCTTCGATGCCGACGCCATCAATCATGCGCTACGCGCCGACCATCTGGTGTACAGCGCGGGCTATGGCAACAAGGCCAAACCCCTGTTCATGCTGGCGCGACTGGAGCGCACGCTCGACCGGAATGGCAGCCCTGTCTATATCACCACGGAAGAATACGCGCGGGATCTGACCGCGCCACCGGCCATGTCGCTGGATGGAAAGATGTTTATCCGTCAGGAATCCCTGCGCCGCATGCTCTGGGAGCGTTACGAGGAATGGCGCTGGAACCGACCGAACAATGCCATGGCGCGCGCGCTGGGCCATTACGATTTTGAAGGTGACCTCGATGGCGCATTGAACAAAATGACCCTGAACGAAACCGATTCGCTGATACTGCACGAAACCGGTGAAATCGAGGCCGGCAAGCTGCTCGGGAAAGGCTGGGAAGACATGCTCGGCAACCTGCCGCGCTCGCGCCTGGAACTGATGGCGCGCGCCGTACGCGACCACCTTGCCGACGCCCTGTCCACCCTGCCTGCCCTGCTGAAACAGGACCGCCCCGCATCGCTGCATTTTTACTTCGGCAATCTGTCCGGTATGCGTAAACAACTCTACCCGGCCCTGTTACAGGCCTACGAATATTGGGTAGAATGCGGTGATCGCGGCGAATTACAACGCCAGGTGGAAGCTGGCCGGCAACACTGGCTGCAGGTCGCGGACGAACTCATGCAACTCCACGAAGGTCGCGTCAAGAAGGCCTGGACAGACATGGAAACACTCATCGAGCAGAAAACCCTTTAGGAACTTTCAGGCAATGGCGCAAACCCGACTGGCAACTCCCCTGCGAACCCTCGTGGAGGTACAACTCGACAGCTTCATTTTTGAAAAACACGGCGCACTCTCACCGGAACTGTGTCAGGCGGCGATTGAACGTTTCGAAGCGCATAGCGATGAGCAATACGAAGGCCGCATTGGTCAGCTGGCGGAAAAACACCGTAGCATCAAGAAATCCACTGACCTCGTGGTCAGCGGCAAGCCACACTGGAAAGACATCGACCAGGCGCTGTTCCGTTCCATGGGCCAGGCTATCCTGGAGTTTCGCGAAAGTTACCCCTATTTCAAAGGGCCCTTCAAGGATATGGGTTACGCGATCCAGCGCACCCTGCCCGACGAACACTATCACTGGCACATCGATGGCGGCAGCCACGACTTCAGCCAGCGCCAGTTGGTGGCTGTCTGGTACCTTAACGATGTGGAAGGCCCTGGCGGCGAAACCGAGTTTCTGTTCCAGGACATCAAGGTCAAACCCGAACAGGGCAAGCTGGTCTTGTTCCCGCCGTTCTGGACCCACGAACACCGTGGCGTCACCTTACAGAACGGCGTCAAGTATATCGCCACGACTTGGGTCGTGTTTGCATGAGTGTGCCGGCCTAGGCCACGCGGCCCGATGTGCGCTTGCTATCCAGCCAGTCCTGCAATTCACCAGGCGACACTGCATCGCAAAGATAACGGCCCTGACCATAATCGCAGCCCAGCTCACCGAGTCGCTGCAATACCTCGGCATCCTCGATGCCTTCCGCAACGATATCCAGTCCCAGGCTGTGAGCCAGCTGAATGGTGGCGATGACAATGGCCTCATCGTCTTCATTATTAAGCATGTGCGTCACGAATGAACGGTCGATCTTCAGCTCGGTAACCGGCAACTGCCGCAGTTTGGACAAGGACGAATGCCCTGTACCAAAATCGTCAATCGACAATTCCACACCAAGTTCGCGAAGTGACATGACGGTATACTTCTGCATACGCTCCGACATGGCGATACTTTCAGTGATCTCGAGCATGACGGATGAAGGCTCTATACCGTGTTGAGCAATCATTGCGGCAAATTTCACGGTAAAACCGGCATCCAGGAGACAATAAGGTGACAGGTTGATGGAAACAGATTCGATACGGCCATCGCGTATCAGTGGTGCCGACTGTTCAAGCGCACAGCGTGTTACCAGCCAGGTCAGCGGAAGAATCAACCCACTGGTCTCGGCCAGTGCAATAAAGTGTTCAGGGGACACCATCCCCCGTTCCGGATGACGCCAGCGCGCCAGGGCTTCCAGCCTGACCAGACCCTGTCCGTGCAACGGCACAATGGGCTGCAGATGCACGGCAAGCGATTCATTCTCAATGGCCTGACGCAGGTCATTAAGCAATGCCAGTCTTTCACCACCCGAGGCCAGCAGTTCCGGGTAGTACATCTTGACGCCGGTAGTCGCCTGTTGTTTGGCCGCATGCAGCGCAGCCTCGGCGGCCTGCACCAGTTCACCGGGATGACTGACATGTGAGGGATAGAGTGATACGCCGATTTTCGAACCCAGCGTCAACTCGATGCCGGATTGCTCCATTGGCGTTATCAGCCAGTGCTGTACAGACTCGGAAATCTCTTTCCAGCACTTTGCGGCCACACCCCTCGAGACAATAACGAACTGATCTCCTGCCAGGCGGAATACGCGTGTATCACGATACTGTCGAGCAATATCTTTCAGGCCCGCAGTAATCGTTTTCAGCACTTCATCGGCAAGCTGGTGGCCCAGCGCTTCATTGACATCGCGAAAACGCGGCACATCAATGGCCAGTACAGCAAGCGCACCCCCCTCGCCGCTATGCGCTTCCAGAAACTCCTGCAATGACGTCCGGTTCGGCAACCCGGTCAGGCTGTCGTGCGTCGACTGGTACAGTATCCTCGCCATCTGCGCACGACGTTCGGTGACATCACGTGCTACCGCGATAACCATTTCACCGGCCTCGACATCGACACGGGTCATATTGATTTCAACCCAGCGCGGCGCGCCATCATCCGGTTCGAGCAGGCATTCAAAACGCTGCGACTCGCCTTCAAGCACATCACGCGCAGCGCACTCGAAGCGTGTTGCCGTATCGGTGTTACCCACCAGGTCGGTAATGGGACGACGACAGTTGTGACGCGTCAGTTCGTCTTCGGCGATCCCCAGCCAGCTTTCCATGCGGCGATTGCAGCTGAGAAACTTGAGTTCGTTACACAGGACAAAAATCGCATCGTTGGCGCTATCGAAATAGGCGCGCAGCAGCCGGGCGTAGAATTCGCCATCGTTATCGTGCTGCTCACCCTTCGAAACTTCATCCACGCTGTAACCGCCTCCACTGCTCTGCGTCAACCTGTCTATCCCCTCTCGGTATTAGCGACAGTATAAGGGCAAAACTGGAGCACTTCCTGGAACCAGCGTCAAATAACCGACGCATAGAGCTTAACCAAACCCGAATCGGCTTCAGGCAACAATCTCCGTCAGGGTCATATCACCGGTCGTATCGACGATCACTTCATCAACGCCCGGGACGCGGCTGAGTATGTAACCCGACATCAGATTCAGCATTTTTTTGTTTTCTGTATGGAATGCACCCAGCACCCGGTCAGCGACAATCTGGCAGCGCTGGTACAGATCGGGTTTCTCAACCCAGAAACGGCTCATCTGCCATCCCTTGTCCATATCGGCATCCATTTTGGCGTAGAATTCCTCCGCTTCCTTCATCATCTGTTCCGGCACGTCGATGTTGCAGGTTTGATCATCGATGGTCAGTTTCAATATCATCGTAGAATCTCCGACTCACTTAAAATTCAGGATACCGCATGCTCGTTGTCATTCCCGCCATACTCGGCAAGACACTGCTCGAACAGGTTCGGTCGCTGCTCAAGGACGGCCATTTTGTCGATGGCCGCCTGTCGGCCGGTACGCGCGCCAGACAGGTCAAACACAACGAGGAACTGCAATCCGCCGCCGCACCGATGGAGCGCCTCAACAGCATCGTGATGGGCGCGCTGGTACAGCACCCGCTCTACCAGGCGGCGGCCATGCCGGTTCGCGTCGCGACCCCGTTCTATGCCCGCTATACACAGGGCATGCGCTATGGTGATCACGTGGATGACCCGGTCATGGGACCGCCGGGCGGACAATACCGCTCCGACATCTCCACCACGGTATTTCTGAACGAGCCGGAAAGCTACGAAGGCGGCGAACTGGTCATACAGACCGGCTTCGGCGAACAAGCCTTCAAACAGGCCGCCGGCGACGCCATCATCTACCCTTCTTCCAGCCTGCACCATGTTGCCGAAGTCACGCGCGGCGAACGGCTGGTCGCCGTGACCTGGACCCAGAGCATGGTGCGCGACCCGGCGCGACGGGAAATTCTCTACCAGCTCTACCAGGCCCGCGAGGGTCTGCTGAAAAATCACCCCGGGGATACTGAAACCACCCGGGTCGATCACGCTTACGTCAATCTGACCCGCCTGTGGGCGGAGTTATAAGTCCCTCATAAAAAACGGGCCGAGTGCACTGCACATCGGCCCGCTGAAAACTCGAAGACTTTAAATTAAGCGTGCGAGCCTTTTTCTTCGTGCGCCATGTCAACCAGCTTCATGGCCAGATCACGGTATTCCTGACGGTACCCTGCCAGTTCGTGGCCTTCGGGGGCCATGAAATATTCTTCCTGGGAGACGCCGTGTTCATGCTCATACGCGATGAACTTCTTCTGCATCTCGATCAACTTCTTGATCAACTCTGTCTTGTCGCTCATGGTCTTGCCTCCAAAGCGTTTGGTTCTACAGGCATACGCCGCTCAACGTGAGTGCGGCGAAATATATTACGATTTGCTTATCCCGGCTATATCCCCAATGGGAAGGCTGCGAATTAATAGCCACCCTTGCGCGTGGACTGCGGCAAACCGGCAATCTTGCGGCCCTGCTTGCTGGGCATGCTCGGGAACATAGCGTACATGGTTTTGCTGGTGGGCTTGTCGCCCCACTTTTTGGCCATGGTCTTGAGAATCGTACGTTCGTTGGGCTCGGCGCCGCCGTTGTTGTAGTGTTCATCGCGCAGGTAGTTCACCACATCCCAGTGCTTCTCGGTCATTTCCAGCTTGTCTGCATCGGCGATCGCCTGACCCACTGCCTCAGTCCAGTCTTCCGCATTGACCAGGTAACCGTTCTCAGTGGTTTCAACCGTTTTGCCATCAACTTCAAGAGCCATACTATATCTCCATTTTCAGTAAGTTAATACATATAGTTAAATTAAATTATAACAAATTACTTCTTGTCGGCGGTCATTTCGTGTACCGCGCGAATCCCCTTGTGGGGTAAAAACAGGCCACACCCCATCTTTCGATGCGAACCGATACCGGACTGCTGGAGGCGAACCGCCTGCTCCGGCTCCAGATCGGCAAGCATGACACTGCGCGTGTACAGGTCACCATCCGGGTGCTGAATGGCGTGTGCCAGCCCGCATAACAGTTTGCGAACCGGGACCTCCAGCGCCTGCAGCTGTTCCGCCACGTAACGCATAAAGGCATCTTCATCTTCGTGATCCATCCCGTCGGGTACTACGACGTAACGAGCAAACTGGGTCGGCAAGGTACTGAACAGCCGTGTTTTCATTTTGCCGACCTGCAGCCGGTGTCCGTCGATATCCAGCACGGTGCCTGTCAGCTGACCGGCATCTTCAACACGGCTTTCAGGCGCACGCAAGGTCATGCGCGAACGTTTCGACAAGTGCAGTAGCGCGTTGCTCGCATCGTCGGGGCGCATCCAGCCATTGCCGGATTCAGCGCCATGAATCAGGTGGATGCCTGCCATCGGCTCTTCATCTATCCAGGGCAGGGCCTTGCGGATAGCCTCGGAGAAACTGTGCGCGTGATCCAGTGGCAAACACTTGCAGCTAATATGGTAGACGAGGTCGACCACCTCCCCAGGGATGCTGTAAGGCGTGTTTTCGTCTTTATCCTCTTCCCAGAACACGATGAACTTACCTTTTACCGGCGGCAGCAAACGCTGCTTCCAGACGATCTTCCCAGCTCTCCGGCGTGTCCAGGTACGGTGGCCGGACATCCATCTGGAAAAACAGTTCGCCACCGCGGGCTTTTTCCTCGACCAGGCTAACCAGCTCGTCGAACGATTCAATCTCGTGGTGTTGCAACAATATTTCGCTAAGACACAACATGTTATTTACCTGAACCTGTTCCTGAATCGACAACGCGGTCAAAGTAACGTGCCCGGTAAAGCAGCCGCGAAACCGCACTCTCTTTGTGGCTAAACCCGGTGCGACAATGTAAGGCGTTATTACTGATCACGCCCTCGCCAGCGTCCAGCCGGTGGCGAAATATATAGGGTGAATCCTGTTGAAACAAGTTCAAAAGATATTTTGCTGCGACCTGTGTGGTTGAATCGGCCTTCCATTCAATGTTTCTTGCGCGCGCCGAGTAACGCATATGCAGCTTACCCCGGTGATCGACAGAAAACACCGGCCCCGCCTGACGAGGCCGCAACTCCCGACCACCCTGGATATTAGCGGGAATGGTCATGGCATCGGCCTGCATCAAGGCACGGATAAAATCGGGATTCTCATCGCGCAGCTGTATATAAGCAATTTCATGATCCAGAAAGGCATTACCCCCCCCCTCTTCGGCCGGGCTTACGCAATGCAGTATCACACCGCTAATCTGCCTGTCGAGCGCATTGTAATAACCATCGGTATGCCAGTTCAGCGGGCGGTTGGTGTAGGGGATGTACTCACCTTGCTGGCGCTTCTCAACCACGGTAAGCGAAGTAATCCCGTCGCCATCTGCACACAGGTTGTTGTCGAGGCGCTCAAGACCCAGCCGGCGACCGAGCGCACGGACCATTGCCTTGTCACCCGGCAAAGGGGATTTCATCCGATAGAACGCGATATTGGTGCGCGCCAGTGCTGAATGAAGTGACTTGAGTTCGCCAGGCTGCAGCGCCGCCCCGTTAACAACCTCCGTCATCAACTCGCCACAATTGGCCGGCCAGTCAGCCAGCTTGCGTTCCCGCCAGGCGACATAGGCTTCATTCGCATCCAGATCAAACGGCGAATCTGTGACTGGCGGCGTTAAACAGGGTGCACGTGAGGTCATGGGAGCAGCTTCGAGCGCTTCGCAAAAAGGCCATTTTACCAGATTTGTTCGATCGCGAGCTGATCGCGAGTCGGCTAATGCAGGGTTTTTTCAAGGGTTATTGTTCGCCGGAGTTGATCATAAAAGAAAATTTATACACCGATCAATCCATAAGCAACTGATAATATTCAAACATTCTCTGGCCTTGGCAATTTACTCAGGGCCACTGTACAATCGCCCGCCGCGGTAGGGCCAATACCGGTCTATCCCTTTAGAGATAGTGTTGTCGTTAACACACACCCCAAGGGTAGGGTTCTCTGAGGTCGACGAGACTCCTAGACTTCGTCCTGCCCTGTGAGGGAGTTCCGCGTATCGGAAATCCGGTTCCAATACGGGAACTTCAAACTCATTTAGACGTAACGTAACGGCGGCTACCGCCATAACATATTCAACAGGAAAGGAGACGGCCATGGCTGATAAACACTATCCAACGCCTATGCTCGACGAACTGGAAAACGGCCCATGGCCGAGTTTTATATCCGGCATCAAGCACCTGCGTGACGACCACCCGGACGAACGTATCCGCAAAGTGACCGACTCCCTGCTCGGTCAGCTTGAGCACTCCTACGAAACCCGCAAGGGTTACTGGAAGGGCGGCACCGTTTCCGTGTTCGGTTACGGCGGCGGCATCATTCCACGTTTCTCGGAAGTCGGCGACGCTTTCCCCGAATCCAAAGAATTCCACACCCTGCGCGTCCAGCCCAGCCCGGCCAACTATTACACCACCGACATGCTGCGCAAGCTCGGCGACAGCTGGGAGAAATGGGGCTCCGGCCTGCAGACTTTCCATGGTCAGACCGGCAACATCATGTTCATCGGTAGTA
>CAYYAP010000070.1:2175-12322 GCA_964469575.1 uncultured Thiohalobacter sp. | reverse complement strand
TTGTTCGCGGGCAAGCCCGCTCCTACATGATGGTATATATTATTATGGGAGGGGGGTTCTTGAGTTTCAGCGTCGGTTTGCCAGTGGTTTCAGGCGAATCGGTGCAGCCGAGCATCGCAGACATTTTGCGATCAAGCGAGCGTTGTCTGAGTGGTGCACGCGAAGCGTGTGCCGCGAGTTTAGCGAGCGCGCAAAATGTCGAGAAGCGCAGGGAACCCGCGAAGCGGGCAAACCGTTGAGTCGGAAACCACTGACAAACCGGCGCCTTACACCCATCATGTCAGTGGAAAAAACGGACATCACCTTAAGCAGTGAGTAAAATTTCCAGTAACGCCTTCTGCGCATGCAGGCGGTTTTCGGCCTCGTCCCATACCACGCTCTGCGCCCCGTCGATGACATCTGCAGTCACTTCCTCACCACGGTGTGCGGGCAGGCAGTGCATGAACAGGGCGTCTTTGTCCGCCTGCGCCATCAGTTCAGCATTGACCTGGAAACCGTTGAAAACCTTTTCACGTTCATGCTGTTCCTGTTCCTGACCCATGCTTGCCCATACGTCGGTAACCACAAGGTCCGCTTGCTTTGCCGCTTCCATCGGTTCATGGCTCAGGGTAATACGATCTCCGGCAGCCACCATGATGTCCGCATCCGGCAGGTAGCCTTCGGGTGCTGCAATCTGCAGGTGGAAATCAAACTGACGCGCGGCATTGATGTAGGAATGACACATGTTATTGCCATCGCCGATGAAGGCTACGGTGGCGCCGTGGATATCGCCCCGGCGTTCAAACCATGTCTGCATGTCAGCCAGTAACTGGCAGGGGTGATATTCATCGGTTAGCGCATTGATCACAGGTGCACGGGAGAATTCGGCAAAGCGTTTGATTTTTTCGTGCTCAAAGGTGCGGATCATAATCGCGTCGACCATGCGCGACATGACGCGTGCGCTGTCTTCAATGGGTTCACCACGACCGATCTGGGTATCTCTGGGTGACAGGAACATGGCGTGTCCACCCAGTTGCGCCATACCGGTTTCAAATGACACGCGGGTACGGGTAGACGATTTTTCGAATACCATGGCCAGCACCTTGTTCTTCAGGGGTTCGAAGATCCGGCCTTCCTTCTGCCACTGTTTGAGTTCGATAGCGCGTGTAATCAGACTGCGCAACGCTTCCGGCGAGAAGTCCAGCAGGGTCAGGAAGTGTTTGGTGCTCATGACGTTTCATCCAGAAAGGTTTCGATCAGTTCGCACACCTGGTCGCACAGGGTGTCGGCCTGTTCATCGCTGAGGATCAGTGGCGGCAGCAGGCGCACCACGCTGTCGGCCGTGACATTGATCAGCAGGCCGTTGTCGAGCGCACGCTGTACCAGGACGGCGCAGGACCGGTCGAGCTGGATACCGAGCATCAGACCCTTGCCGCGTATTTCATTCACGCCTTCACGGGCATCGAGGCGCGCATGGAAACCGGCCATCAGTCGTTGCCCGAGCGTGTCGGCGCGTGCGACCAGCTGGTCTTTTTCAAGGGTATCGATGACCGCAAGTGCGGCGCGTGTCGCCAACGGATTACCGCCGAAGGTGGAACCGTGATTGCCGGGCTGGAACACCTCGGCCGCCGCACCGTCGGCGAGGCAGGCGCCGATGGGTACGCCGTTGCCCAGTGCTTTCGCCAGCGTCATCACATCGGGTTTTATTCCGGTATATTGATGTGCAAACCAGCGTCCGGTGCGCCCCATCCCGGTTTGTATTTCATCCAGCATCATCAACCAGCCGTGTTCATCGCACAGCGCCCGAATGGTGGTGAGGTAATCCTCGTCCGGTATCCGTATGCCGCCTTCCCCGGTAATCGGTTCAACCAGGATAGCGACCACGTCAGGACTGTTGCCGGCGATGGTGCGTAGCGCCTCGATGTCATTATACGGGGCACGCAGAAAACCCGGCACCAGCGGCTCAAAGCCGGCCTGTATCTTGCGATTGCCGGTGGCGGTCAGGGTGGCCATGGTGCGACCGTGGAAACTGCCCTCGGTGACAATGACCTGTGGGTTTTCGATGCCTTTCCGGTGGCCATACAGGCGCGCCAGTTTCAATGCGGCTTCGTTGGCCTCGGCGCCGGAGTTGGAGAAGAACACACGCCGCATCTGCGCTTTTTCACACAGCGCATCGGCGAGCGCATCCTGGTGATCAATCCGGTACAGGTTGGAGCTGTGCAGCAGACGGCCGGCCTGATCGCAAATGGCTTTGGTGACAGCCGGGTGGGCGTGTCCCAGTGCGCAGACGGCAATGCCGCCGAGCGCATCCAGGTAGCGTTTCCCGTCTGTATCGTACAGCCAGGCGCCTTCACCGTGGGTGAAACTGACGGGCAACGGCAGGTAGGTGTTCATCAAGTGGTCGGACATGGGTTTCCCAAAACAAAAAGGCAGCCTCAGAGAAGCCGCCACCGCAAAGCGGGAATTTTATAGATTTTCCCGGGGTTTTCCAAGTTATTCCCTTGGGTGACTTCGTTAGAGTTCGCCCCGGCACGGTGGTCCTTTCACGGCTTCGGCGCAGGCATGCGCAAGGCGCCGTGAAAGGATCACCGCACCGGGGCTAAGCGGCAGATTCAGGGATATAATGCTAGCCAGTGCTTCCCATAAAAAAACCCGGCCGGTGGCCGGGTTTCGATCCAGTAGTGCCGGCTGTCAGAAAGGCAGGCCATGACCGTAGCCGATCATGCACATCAGCATCGGGATAGACAGCAGCGTGTTGGTGCGCGAAGCCATCAGAGCGACTTTCTTGCCGCTGGCAATTTCTTCCGGGGTGGCTTCAACCATGCCAAGGATTTTCTTCTGGTTTGGCCAGATCAGTACCCAGACGTTGAACAGCATGATGGTGCCAAGCCAGGCGCCAATGCCGATGACCTGCATGCCATCGGCCAGTGTGAAGGCCTTGATTGCACCGCCTTCGGTCAGGTTCTGTAAAGCACCAATACCTGTCAGCCAGGTTACCAGGGCGCCCCAGCGGAACCACAGCAGTGCGCGAGGTGCAACATACTTGTTGATGGCGGCGGGGCCGGGATCCTTGTCTGCCAGTGCCTGGCCCACGGCGGGTACCTGGACGAAGTTAAAGTAGTACAGCAGGCCGATCCAGACCACGCCGGCCAATACATGGAACCAGACTTCGAATGCAAGCGCGTTGACCGTGCTGGTGCCGATGGCAATCACGATGACAATGGCCAGGATAAAACCGCTGACGATTGTGCCAAGGATGGAATTTAATGGGTTCATTGTTACTGCTCCTCGAAACAATGGGTTTGACTTTGTTCTTTAAATCATTAAAGAAAGACGTAATAGCTGACTGATTTAGTCAGGATTGCGAAGCTTACGGCACGCTATGAGCTAATGCAATATACCTGTGACTTCAGGGCATAATAGCCAACCATGGACAGTATAGAACTTGGCCTGTTTGCCAGTCGCATCGAGGCGGTGTGTGACGAGATGGGCGCCGTGCTGCAGCAGGCCGCCTTCTCGCCGAATATTCGTGATCGGCTCGATTATTCCTGTGCGGTGTTCGACCCGCAGGGCGAATTGTGCGCACAGGCGGCGCATATTCCCGTTCACCTTGGCAGTATGGCCTACGCCATGCGCGAGCTGGTGCGCTGCCGCGACTGGGTAGATGGCGATATGCTGGTGCTGAATGATCCCTACCGTGGCGGTACCCATTTGCCTGATGTGACGTTAATTGCGCCGGTATTTGTTGACGGGGTCTGTGCAGGCTTTGTCGCGAATCGCGCGCACCACGCCGATATCGGTGCTGATCGCCCCGGGTCCATGCCCATCGGTTCGACACTGGATGATGAAGGTTTGCTGATTCCACCCACTTTGCTGGTCGAGGGCGGCGAACTGCTGCGCCCGGTACTGGACAGGATTATTGCGGCAACCCATAACGCGGTGGTGACGGAAGGCGATTTTTCCGCCCAGATCAGCGCCAATCGTATCGGTGTAAGCCGGGTCAGGGCACTGGCTTCTGCCCGTGGTGTTGGTGCCTACCTGGCGGGCCTGGAGGAAATCAATGCCTATGGTGAACGTATGGCGAAGGAGGCGCTGTCGAGCCTGCCGCAGGGAGACTATTGCTATACCGACTACATGGACGACGATGGCCAGGGCAATACGGATATCAAAATACGGGTGTTGCTGACGATTTGTGGCGGAAATGTCCATGTGGATTTTACCGGGACCGCCGGTCAGGTTGACGGCAATATCAACTGCCCGCTGCCCGTTGCAGCGGCCGCGGTGTTCTACGTGTTTCGTTGCCTGATGGATGAACGCACACCGGCCTGTGCCGGCAGTTTCCGTTCCATACAGATTTTTGCGCCAGGCGGTTGCCTGTTGAATGCGCATGCGCCGGCTGCGGTTGCGGCAGGCAATGTCGAAACCGGCAGCCGGGTCGTGGATGTGTTGCTGGGCGCCCTGGCGCAGGCGGTGCCGCAACGCGTGGCGGCAGACAGCCAGGGTACGATGAACAACCTGGCGATGGGCTCGCGGCATGGCGGTGGCTGGGACTATTACGAAACCTTAGGTGGTGGTATGGGCGCGGGGATTGCAGGGGGTGGGCTGAGCGGGGTACAGACGCACATGACCAACACCCTGAATACGCCAATCGAGGTACTGGAATCGGCCTTTCCGCTGCGTATCCGTCGTTATGCGCTGCGCAAGGGTTCTGGCGGCGCCGGTCGGGTGATGGGGGGTGACGGGCTTGTCAGGGAATACGAGTTTCTTGCACCGGCTGAAGTCACCCTGCTGACCGAGCGGCGGGTTCATGCCCCGAAGGGACTGTCAGGTGGAGGTTCCGGCGCCGTCGGCGAGAACCTGCTGAACGATAAATCCCTGGCGGCAAAGATCGCAGTGGATGTGAAAGCGGGAGACAGGTTGCAAATTCGCACGCCGGGTGGCGGGGGATACGGCGCTGCCTGAGCTTGCGTTGTTTGTTCAATCGTAATGCCTGTGTCAAAATATTGCGGCTAAAAAGTGACGAAAGTCACCAAAAACTGTCACGTGTGTGGAAATAATAAAATAATAATTATCAGTTAGTTATAAATCAACTTCAAAAAATTTCGTGAACCAGTTCAGATTTTTGACGCTTTGCCGTTAATGATCCGGAACCCGTGCAGCATAATGTTTATATTAAAGTAGAGGTTTGGATCTGTGACCAGAACGTTAAAAAAATTGCTCAGCGTATGTGCCGGGCTGCTCATCATGTTCACCATGCCTGTTGAACATGCTGTTGCGGCGCATACGCAGACGAAAAATATGGTTACCGGCGCCGGTGCACATTTTGCCTGGGTCATCTTTGACAGTCTCAAGGCGGATCTGGAAAAGGTCTCAGGACGCACTATTGAACTACACGGCCGTAATTCCACTCTCGGTATGGGTTGCAATGCGGGTATCAAAACCGCCTTGCAAAACGGCCCGGACAAGGAGACCTTCGGTTTTGTCTGTTGCCCGCTGAGTGACGAGGAGGTCAGCAGCAAGAGGCTCAAGGTGTATCCCATTGCGCTGGAACCCATCTATATTGTCGTCAACCAGGCCAACCCGATCAGTGATATCAGCGAGGAGCAGGTTCGTGGCGTGATGCGTGGTGACCTGGTTAACTGGAAGGAACTCGGTGGAGCCGATGCGCCTATCGTGCTGGTCACGCGCTTACACTGCAAAAAGCGTCCGGGGCACTGGAAAACCATTCTGCCGGATGTGAAACAGTTCCGTCAGCAACGCATGAACGTCAAGAGCGCGGGTGACATGGTGCAGCGCATCAGTGATTTCAAAGGTTCGCTCGGGCATATCGGTTCAACCTGGACGTTTGGCCCGGAGAGCCGGCTCAAGATATTGAGTGTCAATGGCGTCATGCCAACAGCTGAAAATCTGCGCCTGAAAAAATACCCTTTTTATCGCAAGTTATCGGCAGTGACCGATAATCATCCTTCGAAGGATGTGCTTAAAATCATCCACGAAGTGCAAACCGGACCGGCCTTCCACAAGGTCGCGCAGAAATATCATCTGTTGCCCCTGCAGGAAGAGCAGGAGACTTACTCTCCATGAGCTACACATCCCGTATGTTCTTGTACATAGGGATGTTGATTGCGCTACTTTCAGG
Organism: uncultured Thiohalobacter sp.; assembly: GCA_964469575.1. Classification (GTDB taxonomy): domain Bacteria; phylum Pseudomonadota; class Gammaproteobacteria; order DSM-19610; family DSM-19610; genus Thiogranum. Next base: position 6,204 of record CAYYAP010000070.1, on the reverse strand, counting down.
GATGATGTTGTTGTCGTTCAAAACGGCGACCGATGTTGTTGTGTCCGGTTCCCGCGATTACCTTCGCCATGCCGCCATGCGCAAACAGGATGCTCTGCGCGAGCAGGGTGAGGAGTTGCTGAGCTACACGGACATTATCGCTAACGATGTTCGTCTTCAGGAATATATCTACATAATCGTCGAACTAAAAACCGATAAAGACGGTCTGGCAGCCTATTATAACCGACAGTTTGGTTCACTTCCGGCGGATGCAGATATCATCCTGTCCAGCAATGGTGAGGTGTTGTACGGCGGTGAGAACCATGCGTTGGTCGATGCTGTGCGTAAAAAACATGATATGCATGGCCGCAGTCAGTTTATTTTTCGTTCGCCCCGGGGATTGGTCATGGTGGCGATGCAGCCACTTGTGTATCAGGGTGAGGTGCTGGCGACAAGTGCGGTGGCGCGGTTGCTCGGTAACGACTGGCTCAAGCGGCAGGAAGGAGCCTCTGACGATTACCTGATGTTCTTTGAGGATGGGGGGCATTTGCTCTGGAGCAGTAACCCGGCGTACCAGGATTTCAGGATCGATTACAACAGGCAGGTGATAAGCGACGACAAGCGTATTTTTTATATGCACGAAGTGGCATTGCCTGTAAAGACAGACGGTATGCCACGCTTGTGGTTCGCCGCTTCGGAAACGCGTTTGCTGGGGATGCTTAACCGTTACCGGAACTGGGCTTATATCTTTTCGCTGCTTGGCGGGATAACGGTCCTGTTCCTGGGCTGGTTGATGGTGCGGAACTTCCGCCGTCCGCTGGCGGAGTTGATGGATGCCACCGAGGCGATGGTGCATGGTCGTCTGCCGGTTCTGGATCGACGTAAATCGCGTACCGAACTGGACCTGTTACTGAACCGGTTTGCGGATGTGCTGGATGCCTTGCGACGGGAAAAATCCAAGGTGAAGAAGGCGTATAGAAAACTCCAGGAAACGGCGATTACCGACAGCCTCACGGGGATGTATAACCGACGTTATCTGCAGGAAATTACCCCCGGCCTGTTTGCCCAGGTTGAACGTGACGGACGTTACCTGACGGCGATCCTGCTGGACCTGGATTATTTCAAGGCGATCAACGATAAACACGGGCATCTGGCGGGCGATGCGGTACTGGTGCATTTTTCACGCTTGCTCAAGCATAATTCCAGGGCCAGCGATCACCTGTTCCGCATTGGTGGTGAAGAGTTCCTGATCCTGAATGTGGCGGAAAGTCCGGATGGTAGTGTTGCGCTGGCCGAGAAAATACGCGAACTGGTAAGCCAGTCACCGGCAAATTATCAGGGCACACAGATTTCGGTGACCGTCAGCGCGGGTGTCAGTTGTTGTTTCGGACATTCGGGAGAAAGCTCGTTGTCGAGGTTGATGCGTTCGGCGGACAAGGCACTCTACGAGGCCAAGGCTGGCGGACGTAACCGGGTTGTCAGGCATACGAGTTGTGAAAAAGCCTCCGATTCGGCGCGCAGGCGTGTGCGCAATTTACCACTGTCGCTGGTGAAAAATACGGATAAGCCTTCCTGAAAGTCCGTTCGGACTTTGCTTCCTGTCATCGATTAAACGATTGTCGTAAACTTGACTATTTCCCGGCAGGGGACTTCAGGCAAACTATGTGTGGAATCTGTGGTGAAATCCGTTTTGACGGAAAGGCCCCCGACGCCGGGGTCGTTGCGCGTATGCTGTCACGGATGGAGCGGCGCGGCCCGGATCATGAGGGGCGCTATCTGAAAGGTCCCGTATCACTGGGACACCGTCGCTTGTCAGTGATTGACTTGTCCGATGCTTCAAACCAGCCGTGGGTCGATGAGGCACTGGGCCTCGCCCTGGTTTTCAACGGTGCGATCTACAACTACCGTGAACTGCGTACAGAACTGCTCGGCAAGGGCGTACAGTTTGTCAGCGATGGCGATACCGAAGTGGTGCTCAGAGCCTATGCGCACTGGGGTGAAGGGTTTGTGTCGCGTTTGCACGGCATGTTTGCGTTGGCAATCTGGGATGACAATCGCAAGCAGTTAGTGGCGGCGCGCGACCGCTTTGGTATTAAACCCTTCTACTATTGCCATACACGCAGCCATTTCCGCTTTGCATCCAATACCCAGGCCCTGTTATCCGCAGGTGGCGTAGACACAGGTTTCGACAGCATTGCCCTGCATCACCATTTTTCCCTGCACGCGGTTGTGCCGGCGCCGCGTACGCTGCTGCGGGGGATACGCAAATTGCCGCCCGCGCACCTTGTGGTCATTGACGCACAGGGGAAGGAACACCTGTCGGCCTACTGGCAGCTCGATGCGTCACCGCCCGATCGCCCGCTCAGTGAGGCGGAATGGCTGGAAGCCACGCGTGTCGCCTTGCTGGAAGCGGTTCGCCGGCGCCGGGTGGTTGCCGATGTGCCGGTCGGCGTATTGCTGTCCGGCGGCCTGGACAGCAGTCTGCTGGTAGCGTTGCTGGCGCAGGAAGGCGGTAACGACCTGCTGACCTTCTCTGTCGGCTTCGAGGACCATGCGGATGAGCGTGGCGACGAGTTTGAGTTTTCTGATGCCGTGGTGGAACGCTATGGCACGCAGCATCATAAAATTCATGTCCCCAATCATGAAGTGCTCGATCGCCTGCCCGAAGCCATCGACCAGATGGCTGAACCCATGGTGGGCCAGGATGCTGTAGCGTTCTATCTTTTATCAGAAAAGGTCTCTCAGCACGTCAAGGTGGTCCAGAGCGGGCAGGGCGCTGATGAAGTGTTCGCCGGATACTTCTGGTATCCGCGTATGCACGCCGCGCGTGGATCAGATATTGAGCGCTTTAGCCCGTTCTATTTCGACCGTGATCACCAGGAATACCTGCAAATGGTTACACCGTCCTTTGCTGGTCCGGACTACACGTCCGCGCTGGTGGAAGAACGCCTGGGCGCTGTGAATACCGATGCGTACCTCAACAAGGTACTGCACTTCGATGTCACCACATTGATTGTTGACGACCCGGTGAAGCGTGTAGACAACATGACCATGGCGTGGGGGCTGGAAGCCCGTGTGCCATTCCTCGATCAACAGTTGGTCGAGCTGGTGGTGCGCATGCCCCCGGAACTGAAACTTCGTGAGCACGGGAAATATCCGCTCAAGCAGATCGCGCGGGGCCTGGTGCCGGATGCCGTTATTGACCGCCCCAAGGCCTATTTCCCCGTGCCCGCACTCAAGTACGTGAGCGGGGCTTTCCTGGAATTCATGCGCGATATCCTCACCTCGCGCGCCTGCCGGGAACGTGGCCTGTACCGCGAGAGCTACGTCAAACTGCTGCTGGAAAACCCGGAACAGCAGTTTACCCGGCTCCAGGGCAGCAAATTATGGCACCTGGCGGCACTGGAGTTCTGGCTGCAACGCAATGTTGACGCGGTGGTTTGAGGCGGCTCATTGAAAACCTCGCTAAAAAAGGCTTTTTCAGCGTCCTTTAGCTGCGTACAATTTACTGATCAGTCGAATTTATTGAGTTGAGAGGTGGATTACCATGGATGTTATGGAGCGTATACAGCAAGCCGTCGACAGTCAGCCGATTGTTGTTTTCCTGAAGGGCACGCCCCAGTTGCCGAGCTGTGGATACTCCGCCCGCACGGCGCAGATCCTGCAGGCCTGTGAGGTCGAGTTTGGTCACGTCAATGTGCTGGCCGACCCGGAGATCTTCGAAAACCTGCCACGCTTTGCCAACTGGCCGACCTTCCCGCAGGTCTACGTCAATGGCGAATTGATCGGTGGCCACGACATCACACTGGAAATGTTTCAGAAGGGTGAACTCAAACCCCTGCTGCAAGAGGCGGTAAAGAAAGCGTCCTGATGCGAATCGTGCGCCCAGGTGACCGGGTCACAACGTAAGTAGCGTAGGAGCGGGCTTGCCCGCGAACCCCTGGCTGTTCGCGGGCAAGCCCGCTCCTACGGAAGTTTTTGATTCTAGCCGGGGCTGAATAACTTCGCGTTGACGAGGAAATGTACCCAGATACTCGCAGCATAACCGAG
>CAYYAP010000070.1:0-2075 GCA_964469575.1 uncultured Thiohalobacter sp. | reverse complement strand
TGAATAACTTCGCGTTGACGAGGAAATGTACCCAGATACTCGCAGCATAACCGAGTGCAATCGCCCAGCTCCACTTCAGGTGGGTGAAGAAGGTATAAATACCACGCGCCTGACCCATCACGGCTACCCCGGCGGCTGAACCGATAGACAACAGTGAACCGCCTACACCGGCCGTCATGGTCACCAGTAGCCACTGGCCGTGGTCCATGGAAGGGTTCATGGCCAGTACGGCGAACATCACCGGAATGTTATCGACAATGGCGGACAGGAGACCGACCAGGATGTTGGCCTGTGTCGCGCCCAGGTCGCCGTACATCAGCTGTGATCCCATCGCAAGATAGCCGAGCGTACCCAGCCCGCCGACACTCAGAATGATGCCGTAGAAAAACATCAGCGTATCCCATTCGGCGCGTTCCAGTGATTTGAAGATATTGAAATCGGCGTCAGAGTCCGGCTGGCCTTCAATCTCCAGCGTAGCGTCTCCGGACAGGGGCTCGACAGGCGGCTTTTTTGCGCTCTTTTTGAGGTAATAACCGTAAAATTTCAGGAACCCCAGACCGGTCATCATGCCCAGTACGGGCGGCAGGTGCAGGAAGTTATGGGCTGAAACGGCCATGATAATAGTGAGAATGAACAGACCCACGACGACCCATGCGCCTTTTTTGAGGTTGGCCGCCTCGTCCTGGGCCTGTGGTGCGGTACTCGGTACTGTCATACCCATAATAATGGCGGGTACCAGCCAGTTGACGATAGACGGCAACAGCAGGTCAAAGAACTCCTGGAACTGAACCATGCCTTTCTGCCAGACCATCAGTGTGGTGATGTCGCCAAACGGACTGAAGGCGCCGCCGGCATTGGCGGCGACGACGATATTGATACAGGCCACGGTGACGAAACGGTGATCGGATCCCCCGACGGCCATGACGACTGTTGCCATCAGCAGCGCGGTGGTCAGGTTGTCTGCTACCGGTGAGATAGAAAATGCCAGCAGGCCGGTGATCCAGAATATCTGCCTCAGCGAAAAACCACGCCCCACCAGCCAGGCGCGCAGCGCCTCGAAGATGCCGCGCTCATCCATGGTGTTGATGTAGGTCATGGCGGCAAGGAGGAACAGGAACAGTTCGCCGAATTCCTCCAGGTTATGTTTGACCGCCAGCTCGGCTGTGTGGGTATCGCCGTGTGACAGGTACAGTAGCGCAACGATAATCCAGATAAAGCCGGCAGCGACCATGGTTGGTTTGGATTTCCGCAGGTGCAGTGATTCTTCCGCGATCACCAGCATATAGGCGACAACAAAGATGGCGACTGCCAGCAAACCTGCCCAGTGCGAGGTGAAGTTATGGGGTTGTATGGTATCGCCCGACGCCAGGGTCAGTCCGGGCATCAATGCCAGTATGCCGCCCGATAGCCACCGCTGGCGGCTCGAAGGGATTGTTTGCTTCATCCTTTAAGTTCCTTCGCCGGGTTTATGCAACGCGGTTGCGCCCGGCTTCTTTTGCCTTATAGAGTTGCTGGTCGGCGCGGTGAACAACAGCTTGCCAGCCAGCATCCGGTTTATTCGGCCCGGGACTGTAGCTGGCGATGCCTGCACTCAGGGTGACGACGCCGTGGGGACTTTTGCTGTGTGTTATCGCTGCATTCTGTAGCTGTTTCAGGATGCGCCGGGTGAGCACTTCGCCGCCACCGGGGGTCGTGTCCGTTAACAATAATAACAATTCCTCTCCACCGTAGCGGTAAGCCCGGTCTGATTTGCGAAGGGTGTTTTTCACGATGGATGCGGTGCTTTTCAGCGCATCGTCTCCAGCCAGGTGACCATAGTGGTCGTTATACGCCTTGAAGTAATCGACATCCAGTAACACGGTGGTGTAGGACTGGTTGTGGCGGACTGCGCGAGCATGGGTATGTTCCAGGTCGACTTCCATGGCGCGGCGGTTGCCGATGCGTAACAGCCCGTCTTCCATCGACAGGGATTGCAGTTCTGCATTGGTGGCGAGCAACTGCTCGGTACGCTTGTGGATAGCGTGTTCTATCAGCTGGTGCTGCTTCTCGATAATCTGGAAATGTGCGCGAGTGAG
>CAYYAP010000069.1:0-12418 GCA_964469575.1 uncultured Thiohalobacter sp. | reverse complement strand
GCCCTGCTCCTCAAGGATATCGCGCACTTCGTCATAACCCAGCCCGCGCAACATGCTCTCGATACGCTCGCTGGAACAGGAACAACGGAAACTCACCGGCTCGCTCTCGAACAGGCGCAGGTCTTCCTCGTGATAGAGCCGATGCAAAAGAGCCTGCGCAGACAAGCCGAGCAATTCCTCGTCTGTCAGTGTTTCGCCGAGCATGACGTCACGGTTCCAGTCTTCCTCGTTATGCGAGTCGCGCGGCAACTGTTGCAACAACATGCCACCAGCACGTTCAGCATTGCTGGCCAGCCACAAGCGTGTAGCCAACTGCCCGGACTGGGAAAAATAATCTTCCAGCGTTGCCGCCAGGCTTTCGCCTTCGACCGGCACCACACCCTGGTAGCGCTCGCCACCTTCACCGGGATCAATGGTCAGCATCAACCGCGCCTCACCGGTCAGCGCGCGAAAGTCCATGTCATCGACATCACCCTCCCAGCGGGCGATACCGCGCACGGTGCGCGCTGCCGTTGCCTCGATCAATAACAGACTGAGCGGGCCGTCACCCTGCAATTGCAGCTGAAGATAACCCTCGAACTTGATGGTGGCGGATAACAGGACGGCTGCCGCCATGGCCTGGCCAAGCAGATCACGTATGGCGTCGGGATAGGACTGGCGTTCCAGCACGGCGCGCCAGCTGGCGTCCAGCCAGACCAGTTCACCGCGCACGTCGGTGTGCTCGAAGACGAAGCGGCGCAGGCAGTCAGTGTCGTGTTGTGTGGTCATATCGTGTTCTGGATGCCGGCCTGCGCGGACACGACGGCGGAAATTGCCGGAACTAATCCCCGGACAGCAATTGTTTGAGGATTTTGTTCACCTCACCCGGGTTGGCTTTGCCCTGGGTGGCTTTCATCACCTGGCCGACGAAGAAACCGAGCAGTTTTTCCTGGCCACCGCGATACTGCTCAACCTGTTTGGGATTCTTGTCCAGCACTTCGCGCACCATCTTCTCAATCGCGCCGCTGTCTGTGATCTGCTTGAGGCCTTTCTTTTCGATCACCGTGTCTGCATCGCCTTCGCCCTGGCACATAGCCTCGAACACCTGCTTGGCGATTTTCCCGGAGATGGTATTGTCACTGATACGTTTCAGCAGACCACCCAGTTGTTCGGCAGTGACGGGAGACGCATCGATATCGATACCTTCGCGATTTAGCAGGCCGGACAACTCACCGCTGACCCAGTTCGCCGCCAGCTTGCCTTCACCGCCGGAGGTTTCTGTCGCCCGTTCAAAGTAGTCTGCCATTTCGCGGCTACTGGTCAACACCACGGCATCACGGTGTGACAGACCGTATTGTGCGATGAAACGTTCACGTTTTGCATCGGGTAGCTCGGGCAGCGTCTTGCGCACCGACTCGATAAAGTCATCATCGAGTATCACCGGCAACAGGTCCGGGTCCGGGAAGTAACGGTAGTCGTTGGCTTCTTCCTTGCTGCGCATGGGACGGGTTTCGTCCCGGTCGGAATCGTACAGGCGGGTTTCCTGTACGACCTTGCCGCCACCTTCGATGACATCGATCTGGCGCTCAACTTCAAAATTGATCGCGCGTTCGACAAAACGGAACGAGTTGATGTTCTTGATCTCGGCGCGTGTCCCGAATTCCTCCTGGCCTTTGGGGCGGATCGACACGTTGGCATCGCAACGGAAGGAGCCTTCCTGCATGTTGCCGTCACAGATGTCCAGGTAACGCACCAGGGCGTGGATCTTTTTCATGTAGGCCACGGCCTGTTTCGCCGAGCGTATATCCGGTTCGGAAACGATTTCCAGCAAGGGTGTTCCGGCGCGGTTCAGGTCGATACCGGTCTCGCCAACAAAATCCTCGTGCAGGGACTTGCCGGCGTCCTCCTCAAGGTGCGCACGCGTGAGACCGATGCGCCGGGTGGTATCGTCATCCAGGTCGATATCAATGTAGCCCTCGTGCACAATGGGCAGCTCGAACTGGCTGATCTGGTAGCCTTTCGGCAGGTCCGGGTAAAAATAGTTCTTGCGTGCAAACACCGAGCGTTTCGCCACGGTGGAGTGTGTCGCAAGGCCAAAACGCGCCGCCAGCTCGACCACTTTTTCATTCAGCACCGGCAGGACGCCCGGCAGGCCAAGGTCCACCGCGCAGGCCTGGGTATTCGGCTCGGCGCCGTAGGCGGTCGAAGCGCCGGAAAATATCTTGCTCGTGGTCGACAGCTGCGCGTGTATCTCCAGCCCGATAACGACTTCCCATTCCATACTCAGGACTCTCTCTTATGCATATCCCGCAGGGCGCTGCGTGTGCCAGTCGGTCACCTGCTGGTAGCGGTGCGCCACATTCAACAGTCGACCTTCCTCGAAATAATTGCCGATCAGCTGCAAGCCAACTGGTAAACCGTTTACCAGCCCGGCAGGGATAGACATGCCGGGCAAACCGGCCAGGTTCACCGCAATGGTGTAAATGTCAGACAGGTACATGGTCACCGGGTCATCCGCCTTTTCACCCAGTTTGAAGGCTGTGGTAGGCGCCGTTGGCCCCATAATTACGTCAACGTCCTCGAAAGCCTTGACGAAATCATCACGAATCAGCCGGCGGATCTGCTGCGCCTTGAGGTAATAGGCATCGTAATACCCGGCCGACAGCGCATAGGTGCCGATCATGATGCGGCGTTTCACCTCGGCGCCAAACCCCTCGCCACGCGAGCGCGTATACAGGTCATCGAGGTCTTTCGGGTTCTCGCAGCGGTGACCGAAGCGCACACCGTCCATCCGCGACAGGTTGGAGGAACATTCTGCCGGCGCGACAACATAATAGACCGGCACCGACAGGCCGCTGTTGGGCAGGCTGATTTCCTTTACTGTGGCGCCCAGTTTCCGGTACTCGGCAACCGCAGCTTCCATGGCCGCACGCACATCAGCATCCAGACCCTCGTCGAAGAATTCTTTTGGCAATCCAATCACCAGGCCGTCCAGGTCCTGTTCCAGCCCGGCCGTGTAATTGTCCACCGGCCGGTCGAGGCTGGTGGAATCGCGCGGGTCGAAACCGGCCATGGCTTGCAATAACACGGCGGCATCCGCCGCCGAGCCGGCAAACGGCCCGGCCTGATCGAGACTGGAAGCAAAGGCGATCATGCCGTAGCGAGACACCCGTCCGTAGGTCGGTTTCAGGCCGGTAATGCCGCACAATGCGGCGGGCTGGCGGATCGAGCCGCCGGTATCGGTACCCGTCGCAATCGGCGCCAGGCGCGCCGCCACGGCGGCGGCGGAACCCCCCGAGGAACCCCCTGGCACGCGTTCAGTATCCCAGGGATTTTTAACCGGGCCGTAGAAACTGGTTTCATTGGACGAACCCATGGCGAACTCATCCATGTTGGTTTTACCCAGCATGACCGCGCCGGCCTGCTTCAGCTTTTCGCTGACCGTCGCGTCGTAGGGCGCTTCGAAATTGTCCAGCATGCGTGAACCGCAACTGGTGCGCACGCCCTCGGTACAGAAGATATCCTTGTGTAAAAACGGGATCCCCGTAAGCAGCCCGGCGTCACCGGCGGCAATACGTTGGTCGGCCTCGCGCGCCGCCTGCAGGGCCTGCGCTTCTGTCAGCGTCACCACGCTGTTCAACTCGCCATCGAAGCGCTTGATACGGTCGATGAAGTGACCCGCCAGCGACTCGCTGGTAAATTCACCGGCGCGTAAACCTGCCGCCAGTTCGGAAAGACTTTTCTGATGCATGAGTTGCCCTGTTACTCGATGACGCGGGGGACCAGATACAGGCCGGAATCGACGCGCGGTGCCACTTTCTGGAACTGCTCACGCTGATTCGTCTCGGTGACCGCGTCAGGCCGCAGGCGCTGGCTGGCGTCCAGCGGGTGGGCCATGGGTTCGATGCCGGTGGTATCCACCGCGTTCAACTGCTCGACGAAGGCAAAAATATCGGACAGACTACGCGCGTAGGTCGCGTTTTCGGCCTCGTCCACACCCAGCCGCGCCAGGTGCGCAATACGGCGTATCGTGTCTTGATCCAGTGACATATTTCCAGTCTCAACGTCCGCTTCGGGAAAACGCGAAAGGTAGCATATTTGCCGGCAGTATTGCAGGCGCGGTCTAACCGCGCCCCGAGTTTCCCGTACCACGGCAGGGTTGTCACCCGCCGGGCGCGTTATTTGCTTGCTCAAAGCGCGCCCCGTTGTTAGATTAGGCCTTTTATCCAGCAAGGGATTCAGCCCTCCATGTTCCGAAGTCTGATGGGGATGTTCTCCAATGATCTTTCTATTGATCTGGGTACCGCCAATACCCTGATCTACGTGCGCGAGCAGGGCGTTGTGCTCGACGAGCCTTCTGTCGTTGCGATTCGCCAGGATCGCGGGCCGGGCGGCCCCAAAAGTATCGCCGCAGTGGGCGCTGAAGCGAAGGCCATGCTGGGCCGCACACCGGGCAACATCACCGCCATCCGGCCGCTGAAGGAAGGCGTGATCGCCGACTTCACGGTCACCGAGAAAATGCTCCAGCATTTCATCCACAAGGTACACGAAACGCGCTTTTTCCGCCCCAGCCCACGGGTGCTGATCTGTGTCCCCTGCGGTTCCACCCAGGTGGAACGGCGCGCCATCAAGGAGTCCGCGGCCGGCGCCGGCGCGCGCGAGGTCTACCTGATCGAGGAACCCATGGCCGCCGCCATTGGTGCCGGCATGCCGGTGGACGAGGCACGTGGCTCCATGGTGCTGGATATCGGCGGCGGCACCTCGGAAGTGGCTGTCATCTCTCTGAATGGCATCGTCTATTCCGCCTCGGTGCGTATCGGTGGTGACCGCTTTGATGAAGCCATTGTCAATTATGTGCGCCGCAACTATGGCACGTTGATCGGTGAGGCCACCGCAGAAAGAATTAAAAAGGAAATCGGCTCCGCTTACCCCGGCGCCGAAATGAAAGAGCTGGAAGTCAAGGGACGTAACCTGGCTCAAGGTATACCACGCAGCTTCACACTCAACAGCAACGAGATCCTGGAAGCCCTGCAGGAACCGCTTGCAGGTATTGTCGGCGCTGTCAAAACCGCACTGGAACAGACACCGCCGGAACTCGGCGCCGATGTTGCCGAACGCGGCATTGTCATTACCGGGGGCGGCGCACTGCTGCGCGACCTGGATCACCTGTTGATGGAAGAAACCGGTCTGCCTGTGGTGATTGCCGACGATCCGCTGACCTGCGTGGCGCGTGGCGGCGGCCGCGCCCTGGAATTACTCGATGAGCGTGGCGGTGACCTGTTCGCGGTTGAATGATCGCTGAAGCCGGTCGGCCCGACCGGATGGAGTAGACGCTATCAAGCAGATCTTTACCGCAGGCCCCCCGCTGCTGGCCCGCTTGCTGGGGCTGGTGCTGCTTTCCATCGCCCTGATGACCATCGACCACCGCCAGCACCACCTCGACAGCCTGCGCAGTACGCTGTCGGTGGTGGTTTATCCCCTGCAACTGCTGGTCGATCTGCCCGGCAATACCATCGACTGGTTCCGCGAGTCACTTGCCACCCGCCGCCAGCTGCAGGAGGACAATTTCAGCCTGCGCAACCAGCAGCTGGTGCTGAATACCCAGTTACAGAAGCTGGAAGCCCTGGAAGCCGAGAATCGCCACCTGCGCGCACTGCTCGACTCGTCCTTCCAGGTCGGCGAGCGACCGATGTTGATTGCTACGCTGCTGTCGGTGGACATGGACCCCTACCGTCACCAGATCGAGATCAACAAGGGCGGCCTGGACAAGCTGTTTGAAGGCCAGCCCCTACTCGACAGCCGGGGCATCATGGGCCAGTTGATTCACGTCGGCCCCTTCACTTCAACGGCCATGCTCATTACCGATCCGGCGCACGCCATCCCGGTGCAGGTCAACCGCAACGGCCTGCGCACCATTGCACTTGGCACCGGCAAGCTCGACCAGCTGGAATTACCCAACATCCCGAACAATGCCGATATTCGTGTGGGCGACCTGCTGGTGAGTTCCGGGCTTGGCGGCCGTTTCCCGCCCGGCTACCCGGTTGCCGAGGTGACAGAAGTCGAACAGGACCCCGGCCGTGCCTTTTCCCGCGTGCTGGCGCGGCCCCGGGCACAACTGAATCGCAGCCGTGAAGTGTTACTGGTGTGGCCGGAGCAGATTGAACACCCGCCCGCACCCAAGGTCGCCAAACCGCCAAAGGAGAAAACACCGTGAACCTGTCCCGGTCTCGTGGTGGTGTCATCGTCCTGGTAACTTTCGCACTGGCGATGTTCCTGACCATTATCCCGTTACCGGAGGGTCTGATTCGATTGCGGCCGGACTGGGTTGGGCTAACGCTGATCTTCTGGTGCCTGGCGCTCCCCTATCGGATCAGTGTCGGTTCCGGCTTCACTGTAGGCCTGCTTCTCGATGTATTGACGGGAACCTTGCTGGGACAACATGCGCTGGCGCTTAGCCTGATCGCCTACGTGTGCGTGCGACTGCATGCCAGGATTCGCGCCTACCCGGCCTGGCAGCAAATGCTGACGGTACTGGTCCTGCTGGTACTGCACCAGCTGGTGGTATTATGGGTTGACCGCACCATCGGACGGCCCGGGCATTCCTTTTCCTACTGGCTGCCGTCCGTGATCGGCATGTTCCTGTGGCCACTGGTCTACCGCTGGCTAAACTCGGTGCGACTCGCCTTCTCGGTACAGTAGTTCATGGTTTCACGCATCACCATCAAGGATTACCTGTTCGAGAATCGCCTGTTCATGCAGCGCTCGATACAGGCGCTGATCTTTGCCGCCCTGCTGGTTGCCATACTGATCGGGCGACTGGTGTACCTGCAGGTTCTGGCGCATGAACACTACATCACCTTGTCCGATGACAACCGCATCAAGATTCTGCCGGAGCCACCCAACCGCGGACTGATCTTCGACCGTAACGGCGTCATCCTGGCCGACAACCTGCCGTCTTACCGGCTGGAAATCACCCCCGAACAGGTACACGACAACATGGATGCCGTGGTCGACCGGCTTGCCAAACTGGTAAACATCCGTGACATCGACCGCAAACGCTTCGACCGGCTGAGAAAGCGCACGCCGGTATTCAAACCCGTGCCACTGCGATTTCATCTCAGTGACGAGGAGGTCGCCCGCTTCGCCGTCGATCGACACCGTTTTCCCGGCGTAGAAATTGTCGCCGGCCTGTCACGCCATTATCCACATGGGCCACTGGCCTCACATGCGTTGGGTTACGTCGGGCGCATTGATGAACGCGACCTGCAGCGTATCGATAACTCCAGCTACAGTGGCACGACACATATCGGCAAGGTGGGCATCGAGCGCACTTATGAAAAACGCCTGCACGGTACCGTGGGATTTCGGCAGGTGGAGACCAATGCCGAGGGCCGTGTATTGCGTACCCTGGTGCGCACGCCCCCCATCCCCGGCGACAACCTCTACCTGACAATTGACATTGAGTTGCAAAACGTTATCGAGCAGGCCTTTGGCGACCGTTCAGGCGCCGCGGTCGCCATCAACCCGGAGACCGGCGAGATACTCGCGCTGGTCAGCGAACCTACCTACGACCCCAACCTGTTCGTCAATGGCATCGACAGCAAAACCTACGCGGCACTGCGTGGCAACGCTTTGCAGCCCCTGTTCAACCGCGCACTGCGCGGCCAGTACCCGCCCGGCTCCACCATCAAACCTTTTGTCGGCCTTGGCGGTCTGGAACAGGGCATCACCAGCGCCCACGCGCACACCTTCTGCCCGGGCTACTACCAGCTACCTGGCAAGGAGCGTAAGTACCGGGACTGGAAGCACTCGGGGCACGGCACCGTGGACCTGACCGACGCCATCACCCAGTCCTGCGACGTATATTTCTACGATTTGGCGCTGTCAATGGGCATAGATCGCCTGCATAGCTTCCTGTCAAAATTTGGTTTTGGCACCCGCACCGGGGCGGATATCACCGGCGAACTGCCCGGACTGATGCCATCGCGCCAGTGGAAGCGCGCGACGCGCAACCAACCCTGGTTTCCCGGTGAAACGCTGATTACCGGTATTGGCCAGGGCTTTATGCTGACAACTCCGCTTCAGCTTGCCAGCGCCACGGCGACCCTGTCGGAATATGGCCACCGGGTACGACCGCACATCGTCGCTGCAACCCAGCCCCACGATGACCCTGAACTGTCTCCGGTCGCGGTGGAGACCGTTATGGATATCCCTGTCGAAAACCGGGACAACTGGGATGTTATCATTCACGCCATGCATGAGGTAGTACAAGGCAGGCATGGTACTGCGCGCAGGGCGGGCCGTGGCGCAAAATACGAATTTGCCGGCAAGACCGGTACCGCCCAGGTTTTCGGGCTTAAAAAAGAAGAAAAGTACAACGCCAAAAAACTTGCCCGAAAGCTGCACGACCATTCGCTGTTTATCGCCTTCGCACCGCTTAAACATCCACGCATAGCTGTGGCTGTCATTGTCGAGCACGGCGGCAGTGGCAGCGCGGTCGCAGCCCCGATCGCGCGAACTATTCTCGACCAGTACCTGTCGAAGCCTCAATCATGAGTACTCTGCTCGACAGCGCCCGCGAAGACGCCAGCCGCCGTGACTGGCAGCATCTACTGCACGTCGATGCGGTGTTGCTGTTTGGATTGTTCTCCACCTCGGTGTTCGGCCTGTTTGTGCTGTACAGCGCGGGAGGGCAGGACCAGTCCATCCTGATCCGCCAACTGGTGCGACTCGGTATCGCCTTTGGCGCCATGGTACTGATCGCCCAGTTACGGCCACAGTGGCTGCAGCGCTGGACACCCTGGTTGTACAGTCTGGGGATTGTGTTGCTGATCGCCGTACTGGCCATGGGCGATGTCGGCAAGGGTGCGCAGCGCTGGCTGGATTTTGGTTTTGTACGCTTCCAGCCTTCGGAAATGATGAAACTGGCTGTCCCCATGATGGTGGCCTGGTATCTGGCCGATAAACGTTTACCACCGACCGGCTGGAAGCTTACCGTGGCCGGTGCGCTGATCGTGGTGCCTGTGGTGTTGATCGCACGCCAGCCGGATCTTGGCACTTCGCTGCTGATCGGCAGTACGGGTTTCTTTGTGCTGTTTATGGCCGGCCTGTCGTGGCGGCTGCTCGGCGGGCTGACCCTGCTGGGCGCAGCCGGTGCGCCGGTGCTGTGGCATTTCATGCACGACTACCAGCGCCAGCGGGTGATTACCTTCCTCAACCCGGAACAGGACCCGCTGGGCACCGGCTATCACATCATTCAGTCCAAGATTGCTATCGGCTCGGGCGGGATATTTGGCAAGGGCTGGCTGAACGGAACCCAGGCGCACCTTGAATTCCTGCCGGAGCGCACCACGGATTTTATTTTTGCCGTGCTGGGTGAAGAGTTCGGATTGTTCGGCATCCTGGTGCTACTGGCAATGTACACGTTCATTATTGTCCGCAGCCTGCACATCGCCACCCAGGCCCAGGACACCTATGGCCGTCTGCTGGCCGGCAGTCTGGCCATGACGTTTTTTATCTATATTATCGTGAATACCGGGATGGTCACCGGCCTGCTGCCGGTGGTGGGGCTACCACTTCCGCTCGTCAGCTATGGTGGCACCTCCATGGTGACCCTGATGGCGGGTTTCGGTATCCTGATGTCCATACACACGCACCGAAAACTACTCACAAGCTAGGGAAATACTGTGTTATTACGGAAGCTGTTTTTACGCACTGCGATTTTACTCATCACCGGTTTCGGTTCCGCTGTATCAACAGCCGGGGACTTTTCGGGCAATCCGCATACCCGGGACTTCATCAGTGCGATGGTTAAAAAGTACGGGTTTGACCGTGCCAAACTCACCACCCTGTTCGGTGAAGCCAAAAAACGTGACGATATCCTCGAAGCCATCGCCCGCCCGGCGGAAAAAACCAAGCCCTGGCACGAGTACCGCAAAATCTTCCTGACCCCGGAGCGCATTCGCGGCGGCGTCGAATTCTGGCGCAAGCATGCTGATATCCTCAAACGCGCTGCACAGAAGTTTCAGGTCGATCCGGCCATCGTGGTCGCCATCATCGGCGTGGAAACCCGCTACGGCAAACACACCGGCGGTTACCGGGTACTCGACGCACTTTCCACGCTGGCGTTCGACTACCCACCACGCAGCAAGTTTTTTACCTCGGAACTCGAAGAGTTCCTGATCCTGGCGCGCGAGGAACATATCGACCCACGCAGCACCAAAGGCTCCTACGCCGGCGCCATGGGCTATGGCCAGTTCATCCCCTCCAGCTACCGACACTATGCCATCGATTTCAACCAGGATGGTCACCGCGACCTGTGGAACAATATTGACGACATTATCGGTAGCGTCGCGAACTATTTTCATCAACATGGCTGGAAACCGGGAGCGCCTGTCGCCAGCCGCGTCACGCAGGGTAAGGTACCAGCCTCGATAATTTCAGAAAACAGCAAGCCCGACAGAACCGCCGGCGAACTTTCCGCACTCGGCCTACACACCACGCCGCCACTGCCCGCCGATCAACCGGTCGCGGTACTGGAACTGCAACAACGCCAGGGACCGGAGTACTGGCTGACCAGCCAGAACTTCTATGTCATCACACGCTACAATCGCAGCCCGCTGTATGCCATGTCGGTGTACCAGCTCGGCAAGGCTATCCGGGATGCCTACCGTAAAGACACCTGACAGGCCGGGACAGGTACTCACAAGCCTGGCCATCATCTGGCTGGCTGCCCTGCTGTCATCCTGCTCTACCCCCGGTAGCGGCCGCTACAGTCAGCGTCAGGACAGCGCGCCGGGCCGGGTCGTTGACGTATCCCATGTAGCCGATGCGGTACCGCGCACAGAGCCAAGGAGCCGTTATGGCAACCCGAGCTCCTACGTTGTACGCGGAAAGCAGTATCACACTCTGGCCAGCAGCAAGGGTTACCGTGAACGTGGCATTGCCTCCTGGTATGGAACAAAGTTCCACGGCCATCGCACTTCCAGCGGGGAAAGTTACGATATGTACAAAATGTCGGCGGCGCACAAGACATTGCCATTGCCGACGTACGCGCGCGTGACCAACCTGCGTAATGGCAAGTCGGTTATCGTCAAGATCAATGACCGGGGTCCATTCCATGAAAACCGTCTCATCGACCTGTCCTATGCCGCCGCCAGCCGACTGGACATACTGGGAGAAGGCACCGGACTGGTTGAAGTCAAAGCGATCGACGCCACCCGGCCGGTGCAACATCCGCCAAAGTCTCACCCGCTTGCCAGCCAGCCCAAAATCGATACACGCATTGCAAGCACATCCGCCAGATCAACGACAGGGCCCCTGTTGTACCTTCAGGTTGGCGCGTTCCTCAGTCGCAATAATGCCGAACAACTGAAACGTCGTCTGGCAGCGACAGCGCCCGGCGAAACGCTACACATCCGTGAGGCCAACACCTCCAGCCACCAACACATCTACCGTGTGCGCATTGGCCCGCTCGACTCTGTTGAAAGTGCTGACCGACTGGCGCGGAGCCTGCTTCAACACGGGGTCAAATCACCGCGCGTGGTGATTGACTAGCCGTTGAAAAACCTTCATCAAGCGCACACAATGCGGCACTTGATACGACCACAGGACAACCCATGAACCACAAGCCGTTGCTTTCATTCTTGCTGACACTTCTGTTGCTGACCAGCAGCCTTCTGCATGCGGCCACACCCGTGCCCAAACCACCCTCGGTAAGCGCCAAAGGTTATCTGGTGGAGGACTTCCACAGCGGCCAGACCATCGCCGAGAAAAATGCCGACCAGCGGCTGGAACCGGCCAGCATCACCAAACTGATGAGTGCCTACGTGGTTTTTAACGAAATCCGTAATGGCACCCTGTCGCTGGACGACAAGGTGCGTATCAGCAAAAAAGCATGGCGCACCGAAGGGTCGCGCATGTTTGTCGAAGTCAACAAACAGGTCAGCGTTGCCAAGCTGATCAAGGGTATGATCATACAATCCGGCAATGACGCCACCGTGGCACTGGCCGAACAGGTTGCCGGTACTGAAGAAGGCTTTGCCTCGTTAATGAACCACTATGCGCAACAGCTGGGCATGACGAACAGCCATTTTGTCAACAGTACCGGCCTGCCGAACAAGGACCACTACACCACGGCACGTGATATTGCGCGTGTTGCACGTGCGCTGATCAAGGAATTCCCCGAGTATTACAAGTTATACTCACAACGCAGCTTTACCTATAACCATATCACCCAGTACAACCGCAACAAGCTGTTGTGGCGTGATGAATCTGTCGATGGACTGAAAACCGGCCACACTGATTCAGCCGGTTACTGCCTTGTGACCTCGGCCGAGCGCAAGGGCATGCGTCTGATCAGCATTGTACTCGGAACAAAAAGTGAAGAAGCCCGCGCCGATATCAGCCAGGCATTACTCAATTACGGCTTCCGTTTTTT
>CAYYAP010000068.1:0-12499 GCA_964469575.1 uncultured Thiohalobacter sp. | reverse complement strand
GGCTTCAGCGCCAACATGGGGGCTAATCTCTGGGATTCAAGGCCGCGCTCAGAATCCGCGCCGTGGCATCCACAATCGGAATAATCCGCTCGTAGGCCATACGGGTCGGGCCAATCACACCCAGCACGCCGAGTACCTTGCCATCCACCGAATAGGGCGCCGTCACCAGGCTGCACTCGTCGAGCATCTGGTAACCGGACTCTTCACCGATAAAAATCTGTACGCCCTCACTTTCCACACACTGGTCGAGCAGGCCGAGAATCTCACGCTTTTCATCAAAAGCTTCAAATAGATGGCGCAATGTCGTGACATTACACAACTCATCGCAATCCATCAGGTTGGTCTGCCCGGCCAGCACGTAGTCACTGCCCTTTTCCGCTTCGCCCAGCACTTTGTCGGCCATGGTCATGGCGGTGGTCATCATGCGGTTGAGGTTCTCGCGCGTCTCCCGTAACTCGGCAATCAATGTCGCGCGTACACTCTGCAGTTCCTTGCCGGCAAACTGCTCATTCAGAAAACCGGAATACTGTTGCAACTCCGCTGCGCCATAGTCGCGCTCGGTATTGAGAATGCAGTTCCGCACTTCCGTATCGCTGATCACCAGGATAGCCAGCACCTTGCGGTTCGACAACGGCAGGAACTCGACCCGCTGCAGGGAGGCGTGCTCATGCCGTGGCAAAGTCACCACGCCGGCCAGCCGGGTCACATCTGACAGCAGGCTGGAGGCCGTCTCCATCAGCTCGCGACTGTCGCCTTCAATATCCAGATTTTCCTGGAGCTCCTCGATTGTTTCCTGCTCCAGCGGCTTGACCGACAGCAAGGTATCCACGAACAGGCGGTAACCCTGCACGGTGGGAACACGACCCGCCGAAGTATGCGGCGAACACACCAGCCCGAGGTCTTCCAGGTCGGCAATGACATTGCGTACCGTTGCGGGACTGAGTTTCAGGCCGGCATCGCGCGCCAGGGTGCGCGAACCCACCGGGTGTCCTTCACGGATATAACGCTCGGTGAGCGCCTTCAGCAAAAACTGGGCACGTTCGTTCAACTCGCTGCTCATGGCGCAACTTTAGCACTCCCGGTGCAGGAGTGCTAACAACAGGGAGTTGGCGCAACGCCACGGAACCGATAGCATAAGCCCACCATGAGCAACCGCTTCAAGACTATTGCCCTCATCGCCAAGCCCGGTGACACTGACGTCGCCAGCACACTGGTGACACTGACGGAAGAGCTGGAGCGCCGCAAACTGCGCGTTTTACTGGATACAACAGCGGCCGCCTATTTCAAGCCGGCCTCGGCCGAGGTCATGGAACGCAGCAAACTCGTGGCACACTGTGACCTCGCCATTGTGATGGGTGGCGACGGTACCCTGCTCAACGCGTCACGCAGCCTGGTCGGCGCCAATGTCCCCGTGCTCGGCGTAAACCTCGGGCGACTGGGGTTTCTTGCCGACGTGTCGCCGGATGAAATGTGTGAACGCCTGGATGAAATCCTTGCCGGCGACTACGAGGAAGAACACCGTTCACTGCTGCACGCCGAGGTCTACCGCAATGGCGCGCTGGTCAACGAAGCCGATGCGCTCAACGATGCCGTCGTGCACAAGTGGGACATCGCGCGCATGATCGAGGTCGATACCCATATTGATGACAAATACCTGAATACCGTGCGCGCCGATGGACTGATTGTCTCGACACCCACCGGCTCCACGGCTTACGCGCTGTCCGGCGGCGGACCGATCCTCGACCCGGCGCTGGACGCACTGGTACTGGTACCCATCTGTCCACACATGCTCAGCAACCGTCCCATCGTGGTCAGTGACAGGGTAAAAATCGACATCCGGCTGCACGGTGACGGCGACAACAAGGCCCAGATCACCTGCGATGGCCAGGTCAATTTCACCCTGTTCGGTGGCGACCTGATCCGTATCCGCCGCAAGCACCACGAGTTGCGACTGATACACCCGCGCGGCCACGACCACTTCGAGATTATGCGCAAAAAACTGCGCTGGGCGGAGCAGCCCTGATGCTGGTCTCGTTGCACATACGCGACTTCGCCATTATCGACGAACTGGAAGTCGAACTGCATCCCGGTATGACGGCACTGACCGGCGAAACCGGCGCCGGTAAATCCATTCTTCTCGATGCGCTGGGTTTGCTGCTTGGCGACCGCGCCGATGCCGGCGTGGTACGCCACGGCGCCGAACGCGCCGACCTCAGCGCCAGCTTCGACATCAGCAAACTCGATGCCGCGCGCCAGTGGCTGGAAACCCGTTCACTCGACCTTGATGACGCCTGCCAGCTACGCCGCGTGATTGCCCGTGAAGGCCGTTCGCGCGCCTATATCAACGGCACGTCCGTTCCCCTGCAATTACTGCGCGAACTGGGTGAACACCTGGTGGACATACACGGCCAGCACGAGCACCAGTCACTGATGAAGCGCGACCTGCAACGCCAGCTGCTGGACCGGCACGGCAAACACGGCGACACGCTGGACAAACTCGCCAACCTGCACCGCGAGTGGAAACGCGTACAAGAGGATATCGACGCGATTGTCGGCAGCGGAAATGACCGCGACTCACGACTGGAATTCCTGCGCTTCCAGCGCCAGGAGCTGGATGAACTGGCGCCGCAACCCGGCGAAACGGAAACACTGCACGAGGAACTGGCGCGCCTGTCGCATGCCGGCCAGTTACTGGAAACCTGCGCCACCCATAGCGATGCGCTGTACGATGCCGACCGTTCCGCACACGACCTGCTCGGCCAGGCAGTTAACGACCTGGCGCCACTGACAGCAATTGACCCCGCGCTTAAAGAGGCCAGCGAACTGTTTAACAGCGCCCTTATCCAGCTGGAAGAAGGCGTCAATCTGCTGCGTGATTACCGCGACCGCGTGGAACTCGATCCACAACGGCAGCAGGTGGTCGAACAGCGCCTCGACGCGCTGCACAAGGTAGCAGGCAAACACCGCATTGAAACCGAAACCCTGCCCGACTTTTACCAGCGCCTGGTCGCCGAACTGGAACAACTGGAGCAGTCAGACCAGCGCCTCGATGCACTGGAACAACAACGGCAGTCAGTAGAAAACGACTACCGGAAAACGGCGGATAAACTGCACAAACAACGCGTCAAAACCGCCCGGCAACTTTCGCAACAGGTCAGCGAGGCCATGCAGTCACTGGGCATGCATGGCGGGCAGCTCAATATTGAAGTAAACAAAACCGCTTCGGACCACCTGTCACCGCTGGGTAGCGACCAGATCGCCTTCCAGGTCAGCGCCAACCCGGGACAGCCGCCTGCAGCGCTGGCAAAAGTG
Source organism: uncultured Thiohalobacter sp. (assembly GCA_964469575.1). Taxonomy (GTDB): domain Bacteria; phylum Pseudomonadota; class Gammaproteobacteria; order DSM-19610; family DSM-19610; genus Thiogranum. The sequence continues at coordinate 9,187 of CAYYAP010000068.1, read as the reverse complement.
GCTTCCGGCGGCGAGCTGTCGCGTATCAGCCTGGCGATCCAGGTCATCGCTTCAGAGGCCAGCGACATTCCCACGCTGATTTTCGATGAGGTTGATAGTGGTGTGGGCGGCGCCGTTGCCGACACCGTCGGTCAACAACTCAAGGCACTCGGCGAACGCCGCCAGGTGCTGTGTGTCACGCACTTGCCGCAGGTGGCTTCACAGGCGCACCAGCATTTACAGGTCAGCAAACTGACTGGCGACAAGACCACCTGCACACGCATTCGCGCACTGGATACGCAAGAACGGGTCGAGGAAATTGCGCGTATGCTGGGCGGACAGAAGATCACCAAAGCCACACGGGATCACGCGCAGGAAATGCTGGGATAGTTGACTACCCGGTAGGTTGGGCTGACGAAGGAAGCCCAACGGCTCTGCAACGGACGGCTTTGCAACGTTGGGCTTCGCTGCGCTCAGCGCCAACCTACGGGTTCGGAATGACGGTGTCAGGGAATTATTTATCTTTCAGGTTGGGACAATTCTTGCGGGTGCATTCGCCGTAAATAATCAGCGAGTGGTCACGGATGGAAAAGCCTTCCCTTTCCGCCACCGCCTGCTGGCATTGCTCGATGGTTTCATCGAAAAACTCCACCACCTTGCCGCAGCTTGTACAGACAATGTGGTCATGGTGGTGGCCCTCGTTCATCTCGAACACCGAGTGCCCACCCTCGAAATGGTGGCGCGTCACCAGCCCGGCCGCCTCAAACTGGGTCAACACCCGGTAAACGGTCGCCAGGCCGATGTCTTCCCGGGCCTCCAGCAGACGCTTGTACACGTCCTCGGCGCTCATATGGCGCGTGTCGCTGGTTTCAAGGATTTCGAGGATCTTCATCCTCGGCAGGGTAACCTTCAAGCCAGCCTTGCGCAGATCACTGGATTCCAATGCTTTACTTCCCGTCAGGCGTATTCAAAACCGGCTATATCGTTTATCATCGCGCTCTTCTTTGACAGAGCGAACCGGTCCCGTTGTTGATGCGAAAGCTTCTCACTCTTATTGCTATCATTGCAAGTTTTTTACTCGTTTCCTGCGCCGGCGACCCGATCGTCAACCGCCTGCCGTGGGTCTACAGGATCGAGATCCAGCAAGGTAACGTTCTCAAGCAGGATGCTATCAACCAGCTTCATACGGGTATGACGCGCCGCCAGGTCCAGTTCATTATGGGTACCCCGCTGATCGAGGACCCTTTCCACGCCAACCGCTGGGACTATTATTATGAATACATGCCGGGTACCCGGGGTAAAGGATCAAAGCGCAGCGATCGCCTGGCGGTGTTTTTTGACGGGGACAAACTGGTAAAGCTGGACGGCACCATCCTGCCGGACCCCAATGCCCCGGCGGAACCGCCAAACCGGATGGTGACCGTTAACGTGCCGCCACAGGAAATCGAAAACCCGGGTGTTCTTGTGCGTTTCTGGCGCTGGCTGACGTTCCGTAACGCCGCACCGGAACAGGAGCCCTTCCGGCCGGACAGCGGCCCGGTCGACAACAACGTTCACACGCACTAGTCGGGAGAAGCGTCCTTCGGTTCAAGCTTCCCGCCGCCCTTGCCGGTGCGCTTGCCCTGTGCCGCGCGCTGCTTGCGAACTTCTTTGGGATCCGCAATCAATTTCCGGTAAATTTCCACGCGGTCACCGTATGTCAGTACCTGGTCAGGTTTTTTCAGCTTGCCGAAAATACCCAGCTTGACATGACTCATGTCGATCTCGGGAAACCGCTGCGCAATACCTGACAGTTCAATCGCCTGCTGTGCAGTCGTCCCCTCGGGAACCTCCAGTCGCAGGATCAACTGTTCTTCGGGTTTGGCATAGGCCACTTCAACCGGGATCATGGATTCAGCCATAGACAGCTACCGCACGTTTCTGAAAAGAATCCACCAGTGAATTGGCGATCTGGCTGAACACCGGCCCAATCACCATGCCGAGCATACGGCTGGCGAACTCGAACTCAAGATCCAGCGACACCTTGCAACCGTCGTCACCCAACGCGTCGAAACGCCAGAAGCCTTCGAGTTGCTTGAACGGTCCTTCCACCAGGCGCATCTGGATCATCTTGTTTTTCTGGTTGCGGTTGCAGGTGGTAAAGGACTTCTCTACACCGCCTTTTGACAGTTCGATGGTTGCCCGTACCTCGTCTTGCGTGCGCGACAATACCCGGGTGCTTTTGCACCAGGGCAGAAATTCAGGATAAGCCTCGATGTCATCCACCAGCGCATACATCTGCGCCGGCGTGTAAGGCACCAACGCAAACTTATTGATTATTGTCATGAAACTCCAACTGCCGACTAGAACTCAACGATCCCGGTTACATTCAGGAACACCACAATCACCGCCACAGGCGTCACGTAGCGCACCAGGAAATGCCACAGGCGGTAGGCCGGCCCGTCGCCCATATCGAGTTCCTGCACACTGTCCTGGCGGCGCATGACCCAGGCGCTGAACAGGGCAATGGCCAGCCCGCCCAGCGGCAGCATGATATTGGCTGTGAGGTAATCCAGCAAATCGAATACCGTATATTTCTCAAATATCGAGATAAATGACAGCGGATGAAAATCCGACCAGTGGCTAAATGACAGGATTGTCACCAGCCCCATGCCCCAGGTTGCCGCACCGGCGTAAACCGAGGCATGTACGCGTGTCAGGCCCTTGTTCTCCACCAGCCAGGCCACGGCCGGCTCGATCAGTGAAATCGCCGACGTCCAGGCCGCGAACACCAGCAGCACAAAAAACAGCGTGCCGAACAAGGCGCCGCCGGTCATGTGGCCGAAAGCAATGGGCAGTGTCTGGAATATCAGGCCAGGACCGGAACCCGGCTCCAGCCCGTTGGAAAATACCAGGGGGAAAATCGCCATACCCGCCAGCAAGGCCACCAGCGTATCCAGCAGCGCGATGATGATGCTGGTGCGCGCCACCGAGGTGCGATCCGGCAAATACGAGCCATACACCATGATCGCGCCCATCCCCAGACTGAGCGTAAAGAAAGAATGCCCCATGGCGATGAGCACACCGTTGGCGGTGATCTTGCTGAAGTCCGGGGTAAACAGGAAATCCAGCCCCTGTTGGAAAGCGCCACTGGCCATGGCGTAACCATCCAGCAGGAGAAGCAATACAAACAACGCCGGCACCAGGAAACGCACCGCCTGTTCCAGCCCGCTCTTTACCCCGCGCGCTACCACGATCATGGTCATCACCATAAACAGGGTATGCCAGGCCAGCAGGCGTTCCGGATCTTCAGTCAGCTGGGTGAAGATACTGCCCACGCCCTGTGCGGTCGCCCCGTCAAAGACCCCCGCCATGGAGCGGAACACATAGGCCAGCGCCCAGCCGGCAATCACACTGTAATAGGAGAGGATCAGGAAACCGGCGATCACACCGGCCCAGCCCAGCCAACGCCAGGCGGGATGTGCATTGGCCTCCTCCGCCAACGTGCGCATAGTGTTGATCGGGCTCTGCCGCCCGCGTCGCCCCAGCATCACCTCCGCCATCATGATCGGGATGCCGATCAGACCGATGCACACCAGGTACACCAGCACAAAGGCCCCGCCACCATTCTCACCGGCGATATAAGGGAACTTCCAGATATTACCCAGGCCAACCGCCGAACCCGTTGCCGCCAGCACAAAGGCCAGGCGGCTGGACCAGCTACCGTGTATGGATTTTCGTGGTTGTGTCATACAACGATTGTCCGGAAAATCCACTGCCGGCTCAAGTGATTAAGTGCGTATAATGCGCGCATGGCAAAAACCGGCAAAAAGAAATCGAAATCCGGTGCAGGCAGCAGCACCATTGCGCTCAACAAAAAAGCGCGCCACGACTACACCCTCAGCGACCGGCTGGAAGCCGGCATCGCGCTGGAAGGCTGGGAGGCCAAAAGCCTGCGCGCCGGCAAGGTACAGATGGTGGACAGCTACATCCTGCTCAAGAACAACGAGGCGTTCCTGTTCGGCTGCCTGATCACCCCGCTGCCGACCGCCTCGACCCATATCAAACCCGACCCGCGACGCACCCGCAAACTGCTGATGCACCGCCACGAAATCGACCGGCTGATCGGCGCAGTGGAACGCAAGGGCTTCTCACTGATCCCCACGGCCATGTACTGGAAACGCGGCCGCGCCAAGCTGGAAATTGCGCTCGCCAAGGGCAAGAAAGAACACGACAAGCGCACCACCATCAAGGACCGTGACTGGCAACGCGACAAGCAGCGTATTATGAAAGGGCGTTAGGCCGTTACAGCTCGACCGGCATATAAAAAAATACGAAACGGCCGTCGCCGATATCCACCCTCAGCGTCGCGCCGTGGTTCACGCCATAATCCACGTAGCCGGGAATGGCGCTATCAAGATGGCATTCGCTCGAATGCTGGGGGGACTCGAAATCGCGGTCACGGTCGTACCACGACAACAGCATGTAATCGCCCAGCCGCGCAGCCGCTTCCGCATCAGCCAGTTGCATGGCGGCGCGATAGTCACCCGGTGAGGGTTCAGGATTCAGTTCCACCTGTGTGACACCGGCAAGATCCGGCGCACCGGGCAACGGGCAGGAGGGATTAGCTGTAGACTCAGGCATGCCCCTATAATAGCGCAACCATCATGACTCATAAGCACCGGAATACTCCCGCCAATGGAACACCTGGCTGATCTCGGCATTGCACTGGCGATCGGGCTGCTGGTCGGCATTGAGCGCGGCTGGAAAGAGCGCAGCGCCGAAGAAGGTAGCCGCATTGCCGGCATCCGCACCTTCGGCCTGCTGGGACTGCTGGGTGGCCTGTGGGCACTGCTGGCCGGGGACATGGGCAATATGCTGCTCGGCATCTCCTTCCTGGCACTAACCGCCATCCTCATCGCCGGCTACTGGCGCGAACGCCAGGTCGACCATGACCTTGGCATTACCACACTGATCGCGGCGCTGGTAACCTTTGTACTGGGCGCGCTGGCGATTCGCGGCCAGATCCACATCGCCATCACTGGCGCCGTCATCACCGTCACCCTGTTGAGTCTGAAACCCACTCTGCACAGCTGGCTGCGTCACCTGGCGCCGGAAGAATTTTATGCCGCCTTGAAACTGTTACTGATTTCAGTGGTTCTGCTGCCTGTGCTGCCCAACCAGGGCTATGGACCCTGGGAGGCAATCAACCCCTACCAGGTCTGGTGGATGGTCGTGTTGATCGCCGGCCTGTCTTTTGCCGGTTACCTGGCAATGAAACTGGTCGGTACCAAACGCGGCATTCTGCTGACCGGGGTGTTCGGCGGCGTGGTTTCCTCGACGGCGACCACACTGACCTTCTCGCGGCTTGCCAAACAAATAAACATGGGGCGGCTACTGTCTCTGGGTGTATTGGTCGCCTCGACAACCATGTTCCCGCGCGTACTGATCGAAGTCAGTATTATCAACCCGGCGCTGCTGACCCACCTTTTGGCGCCCCTGAGCCTGATCACCTTTGTAACAGCCGGCTACTGCGCCTGGCTATGGCACACCATCGACAATACCCACGGCGCCACAACCTTGCGCCTGAAAAACCCGTTGCAGCTCAGGTCCGCACTGCAATTCGGCCTGCTGCTGGCAGCCATCATGCTGCTGGCCGAAGCCTTCCGCGCCTGGCTGGGTGAGGCCGGCATCTATCTGCTGGCCGCGGTCTCGGGGCTGGCCGATGTGGACGCCATCACCCTGTCACTGGCCAACATGGCACACGCTGACCTCGCCGCCGACGTCGCCAGCCGCGCCATCCTGCTGGCCACACTGGTCAATACCCTGGTAAAGGGGATACTGGTTTTTGTCATCGCCGGCGGCAGTATGGCGAAGCATTTCGCCCCGGGGCTGATCCTGATGCTGGCAACCGGTGTGGGCAGCCTGTTTCTGCTTCACGCCGCCTGAACCGGGAAGGGGTTGCAGGGTGTGGTATAATCCTTCCCGTTCCAATGGGGGCGACCTGGCTTCGACGTGGGTTGCGAAACCTGAGGTGCATGCCGAGGGACAGATTACCTCGTAAATCCAGCTGTAACACTTATAGTTGCCAACGACGACAACTACGCTTTAGCCGCTTAAAAACCGGTGTAAAGCCTTCGGCCCGGCGTGTGCCTGTACGCCCGGATCACCGGAGTCATCCCATGCAGGATCGCGCTGAAGTTAGTCCGGGACGGATGCGCTAAAACCTAATCCGGAATCGCTGTCTGTCTTCCCTGCCCGTCGGGTAGCAGCCAGTTAAATTTAAAGGCGTGGATAAGCATGTAGAGCCAATGGCAGAGGACTTGCGGACGCGGGTTCGATCAACAAGGGTCGCCTTTACCCGTAAGGGTAAAGTGAATAACGGGGCTCACATCGGTGAAACCTAACGCAGCACAGGCTGCCAGGGCAATACCGAGGGGTAGGAAGAGGGCTAACCTCAGGCCTGCCCTGTAGAGACTCATAGACCGGCTGAGTTCAGGTGAACGGAGCCGGCACTAGGATTTGCCGTATAACTACACGGCGAATAACACGCCCCGCATCCTGATGTGTACTCAGGATGAAGGTATAGTCCAGCCCATTCCGAAAGGTTTGGATACGCTGTCCCGCCGCCTCCACCAACACAGTAGCCCCGGCATGAGTCGGGGCTATTTTTTGGAGACCATTTTTTAAATTTCAGCCTCATTATCCGTCTCGGATATCGCGTTCAATATTTTTAATTTTAGCGCCTCGTCATCCATTTCTTCAGAAATAAAGGCGCAAATAATCTCGTGTAGAAAGTCTTTGTCAATACGGCCAGCCGCCACGTGATAACTAATATTTTCCATTTCATGCAAAAATCGGCCTGCGCAATATAAATAGCCGTTGAGCAACAGCATCTGGGCACACAACGTAATAGCAATGCGCTTGTTACCGTCCGCAAAACAATGGAATTTATTGGCGCAAAAGAAAAGATGCGTCAGCTTTTCTTCAAAACCTGGGTAATAATCGTCATTCTGGATATGCTCAAGTACGCTGCCCAGTCGATCCATGTCCAGATGTCCCAGCGCACCACCACCACTAACTTCTACTGTTTTCTCGTGGCACTCTATTGCCTGATCAAGCGTCAGATATATAACCTCCATGGTGCTTACTCACGCTCTTTCAGGCGTCTCATGACATCTTTCGCTTCTTCCAGGCGTTCGGCAAGCTCTTTACTCTTCTCGCCAAGGAACCGCTCAAACTCCGCACGCTCTACAGGTGTCACGTATTCTTTCAATTGATGATGTAACGCATCCCGGAATGCAAGATCCCGGCTAGCCATTTTTTGTCTTGCCTTATTAATCAAAGGTGTCCAGTGAGCCTGTTCTTCAAACCCCCCAAACAATTGATCAACTTCGGTAGAAGTCAGCTTCCGTCCCAATTGCTCAAATGCTGCTTCGAGCGCTTTAGCAAAACCATACTCATAGGAAGACACCAGATCCAGAATCTCGGAATAAAACGTATCCCGCACTTTTTCTTTATCATGTAGCCGTAATATTCTGCGATATTCCCGTGTATTCTCTTTGAAGATACTTCGGTAAATTTTGTCGGTATACAGCGGGTATTTGAATTTCCCCATATCCACATAATCCCGCAGTGCATCCGTGAATTCCTTGCGGTAATTTTCTTCCTCAAAATAGGAAACAATGAAGTCTTCATCACGCTGATTGATATATCGGGTACCTCCGCCAGTACGCTGATTGATGGTATCAATCACGATATCCAGAATGGTCTGCCGTAGTAGCCTTGCCCGCTCACTCTCAACCATCAGCATGGCAATATTCAGAAATGATCGAAAAGTGAATACCCCCAGCACCGTGATTTTGGTGCCGAAATCTACTTCGGTAGCACCTTGGGCCACCATAACTTTTTTCAATTCCTTCAACCGGTTACCGCGCACCACCTCGTAACCATTCTGGCGCAATTCTTCACCAAATTTATCAAGGTAATTTTCGATCGTTCGCGGAGTAACCTCAAAGAAACAGGCGACCTGCTCTTTGGTCAGAACAATCTTTCCTTCAAACGCAATGCCCTGTATCTGGCTGGCTTGCTCTAATTCCTTGAGCGCATAAGGGTTATTAAGGATATTTTGACGATCCAACTGGGATACGGTTAGATCCTTGCCAACCACCTTTTTGGATTTGTCTACCATATATTCTCTCTACGCAAGCCCTTTGCCATATCGTGGACAGATTTCAATATTGACGGTGACAGCCTTCGGGCTGCGAAGAATGCCGGATTACATCGCCACGCCCTGCTCAGTGAACGCATAGGGCGGGTAACAAAGACCGCCCCAGCTTGAGGTGCCAGATTGGCTCCTCAAGTTATTAAGCTCTTGTTTGGTTTTCCATCCCTGGCCTCCGGTTGTCGCAGATTGCGACCGCCCTGGCTATCCAGGGCCAACGTTACCCGAAGATTACAAGCGATTACTGGCTAAAACCAGCATGTCGCCAGATATTTACGGCAGAGCAAATTTGAAGTCACAAATCGTGATTTCAAGTTCATTCGCACCACCCTTATATGCTTCTACCTACCGTGACTGTAAAACACTCACATAGGTGACAAGCCCTTTACTGCTGTTCGATACTTTGAACTCGGGCAGGGTCAAGTTCTAAAGCGAGCTGTGTCTCCTCCTCGGTGAGCGTGCCTCCCTCGATACTATTAGTACCAAAGATGCTACTCACTACGACTTCTTTCTCCAAGCGGTTAGCCACTTGAGAAAGGGGGGAACGTTGGAAACGATCGTGGGCATCTGAGACACGTAAGTAGAGCGCCTCCAGCGCATCTGCGTCTACAGCGATCTCAAACGTGAAGGGCCCAAATCGGGCAGTCTCGACACGTTCAATGTGTTCGGCCAGCTCTAATGTCACAAATTGTGTCCCAGGAAATGTCCACCTGAGTGACCCACTGCGGCCTGGCCTATGCCCTTGTATATCTTGCGGTTAATTTGGGGGTAATGCCCGCTTCAGGCTGCATCCAGTTCAATCTTTACCCGCATACCCAGAGCTCGGGCTGCCCGCTCCAGCGTCAATAAGGTCACTGAGGCATTTTCCGGATCAAGCAAACGCTCCAGTGACGCACGGCTTGTTTTCATCCGTCTGGCCAGCTCTGTCTTGGAAAGACCTTGTGACTCCATCATCTCTCCCAGCTGGTATGCAATCACACGCTTGACCGCTACTGCTTCAGCTTC
>CAYYAP010000067.1:0-12779 GCA_964469575.1 uncultured Thiohalobacter sp. | reverse complement strand
CGGTTTCCTGTCCCCGGTTTTGGTTAGCCGTACAGGCGGCTGTACAAGCCTTCTGCCTTGAGGAGTTCGCGGTGGGTACCCTGTTCGGCGATCTGTCCGTTCTCGAAGACATAGACATGATCCGCCTGCTTCACAGCGCTCAGGCGATGGGCAATGATCAATACGGTTCGGCCTTCCAGGAAGGGTTTTAAGGCTTCGTGCAGGCGTGCTTCGGTTTCGGTGTCGAGCGCCGAGGTGGCTTCGTCGAAAATTACCACCTGGGGGTCGTTGAGTAACAGGCGGGCAATCGCCAGCCTTTGACGTTGCCCCCCGGACAGGCGCACACCCTGGCGACCCAGTTGTGATTCCAGTTGCTGAGGCATGTCCCGTACCGTCTCTTCGAGTTGGGCGGCGCGCAATGCATCCCAAAGTCGTTCATCTGCGCAGGCTCGCCCCAGTGTCAGGTTATTACGCACGCTATCGTTAAACAGCACCGGGTGCTGTAACACCGTGGCGACGTGTTCACGCACGACTTCAAGGCCGATCTTTTCCACCGGTACGCCATCAAAGCCGATGTGGCCCTGTTGCGGTGCATACAAACCCAGCAATACTTGCACCAGTGTTGATTTTCCACCACCGCTGGCACCGACCAGGGCAACACGCTGCCCGGCCTCGATATTCAGGCTGACGCCATTCAATACCGGCTCATCGGGGCGGTAGGCAAAATGTATATCGCTCAACTGGACTGACACGCCGCGCTTGCCTTCAAAGGGATTCTGCTCCGTGGGATAACGCGGTTCCTCGTGTAAGTCGAGCAAGCTGTTGATACGGTCCAGTGCGGCACGCGCACCGTAAAAGGCATATTGAATGTTCAGCACTTCCTGCACCGGCCCCATCATGAACCAGAGGTAGGCAAACACGGCCATCATCTCGCCGATGGTCAGTCCGGAAAAAACCACCATCAACATACTGATAGCGCGGAACAGATCGAAGCCCACCAGGAAAACAAAGAAAGACAACCGACTGGCCGCATCACTCTTCCAGGAAAATGCGGCCGAGTCGTGCTTGATCTGCAGCGCGCGATCAATCACGCGCTTCAGGTAATAACCTTCACGGTTGGCAGCACGCACCTGCTGAATCGCATCCAGCGTTTCTGTCAGCGCACCCTGGAAGATTTCAAAGGCCTGGTTTTCACGCCGTTTGAGGTGCTTGACCTGCTTGCCCAGCGCCACAGTGAAGTACACCACCAGTGGATTCAGGAACAGGATCAGCAGCGCCAGCTTCCAGTGCATCCACAGCAATACCGAGGCTGCGCCCACCAGCGACAATACCGCGATCAGGAATTTGCTGACGGTCATGCCGATGAAATCATCCACCGCATTCAGGTCAGTCACAAAGTGTGACGTCACCTCGCCGCTGCCCATGGCCTCATACTCGGCCAGCGAAATACGTTGCAGTCGCAGCAACAGATCGCGCCGAATGCGGAATACGACATCCTTGGCGATAAAACTGAACTGGCGCGTTTGCCATACAGTCAGCAATACATTACTGAAGCGCATCGCCACCGTCGCGGTCAGGACAGCAACGATATATAACACAGGCCCATGCCAGGCGTCGGGGAACAACCGGTCCATAACCTGAACCAGGGTCGCAGGTTGCTTGAGCAGGACTTCATCGACCAGCAATGGCATCATCAGCGGCAACGGCACACTGACCAGCACGGCCAGAACCGCGATACCATTCGCCCACGCCAGCTCACGCCGGTGTTCGCGGACGATAGTCATCACCCGCTCCCAGGTGTAGTGCCCTGTCCCGGCCTGTGTATTTTCCACTGCTTCAGCCATCACCCTTCTCGAACAATGCCATGGACTCAACATGCGCCGTGTGCGGAAACATATCCATCACCCCGGCCGCGACCAGCCGGTAGCCGTATTCATTGACCAGTACCCCTGCATCACGCGCCAGTGAGCCGGGATGGCAGGATACATAGACAATGCGCGTCGCGCCCAGCGCGGCAATAGACGGCATCATTTCCTGCGCGCCGCTGCGCGGGGGATCGAGCAGAATGCGGTCATATGTCTGCTGCATCCAACCCTGCCCGCTCGGCTCCTGGGTCAGATCAACCGCGTGGTAATCGACGCTATGGATGGCATTACGCGCCGCGTTTTCTCTCGCTCGTTGTACCAGCCCGGCATCACCTTCCACACCGGTGACCTGTGCGGCACGGCGCGCCATTGGTAGTGTGAAGTTACCCAAGCCGCAAAACAGGTCGAGCACACGACTGTCTTTTTCAATGTCCAGTAACGTCAGCGCCTGACGGATCATCGAGCGGTTAATATCGACGTTGACCTGGGTAAAATCCGTTGGCTGGAACTGCATCTCGATGTCATGATCCTGCAGGTGATAGGACAACTGCGAGTCCTGCGGCCAGAATGGCGCCACCGTATCCGGCCCACCCGGCTGCAGCCAGATATGCAGGCCGGTTTGCTCCGCATAGTCCTTGAGGATTTGCCTGTCACCCTCCGACAACGGGTCGAGATGGCGGAAGACCAGTGCCGTCGCCTGTTCACCCACGGCCACCTCGATCTGTGCAATGCGTTCCCGCGCCTCCATGCCCTGGATCATTTCCGCCAGTTCATCGAGGCGCTCGCCGACTGAAGGGTGCAACACTTCACAACGCTGGATATCGGCAAGGTAGGGTTTGTGTTTTTCACGGAACCCGACCAGCACCCGTCCCTTCTTGCGTACGTATTTCACGCCCAGACGTGCCTTGTTGCGATAGCCCCAGGCCGGCCCTCTCAAGGCATCCAGGATACGTTCCGGCCTGACCTTGCCAATACGTTCCAGGTTATCCAGCAGGGTTTGTTGCTTGCTCAATATCTGCCCGTCGGGATGCTGGTGCTGGAGGCTGCACCCCCCGCAGATCTCGAAGTGCGCACACTTCGGCTCAACGCGTTGTTCAGATGGCTGAAACAACTCGCACAAACGTCCCTCGTCGTGCTTGCGTGAGCGAGCCGTGTACAGGAAGCTTAATTCTTCACCCGGCAAGGCGCCATCGATGAACACGGCTTTGCCATCGACGTGCGCCACACCCCGTCCGTCGTGAGTCAGGGACTCGACCGTGACCCGCACCGGATAATTCGGGAGTTTTGGCTTTCTGCGGCGTTTACCCATAGTTGTGTGACTGCACCGTTAGCCGGCCGACCAGTGTTGCAGGAACTCATTGAAGTGCGGTTTATCTTCCTGCGTCAGCAGGTCACGCAACAGTTCCAGTTCCTGCTCATAGGATGCAGGCGTCAGGCGCCCGCGTATCAACTGGAAGCGCAGATACACCAGCCAGGTATTGAGCACGTCGGTTTCACAATAGTTGCGGATGCCGTCGATATCGCCGGCGTGGAAGGCATCCCACACTTTTGCGCCACTCATGCCCATTTTCCCGGGAAAACCGAGCATGGTCGCTACTTCATCGAGTTTGGCGTTGGCGCGCATCTGGTAGCCTGCCAGCACATCCATCAGATCGGTATGGCGCTCGTGATAACGACTGAGGTAATTATTCCATTTGAAGTCACGGTCATCACTACCGTTATCCCAGTAGCGTGGCGCCTGTATACCGTGCAGCAAGGCGCGATAATGCAATACTGGCAGATCGAAACCACCGCCATTCCATGACACCAGCGTCGGCGTAAATTTTTCGATACCATCGAAAAAGCGCTGCACCAGTTCCGCTTCGCCGGCATCCGGCTCACCCAGCGACCAGACCTTGACCTTGTCGTTGTGACGTAACACGACTGAAATGGCGCAAATGCGATGCAGGTGCAGGGGGAGAAATTCACTGCCGGTCTGCTGCTGGCGCAAATGAAACATGGCCTTGGCCACATCGCCATCACTGAGATCGTGCAGGTCATAGAGCCTGCGGCCACTCTCGACGTCCGGAATGGTCTCGATATCGAAAACAAAAATATTATTCATACAGGCCCGGCTACTTTTGTCGCCAGTTTCCTTTATTGTCCTGGTACCACCAGCCAGCGGGCGCATTATCGATCCAGCGTCTGGCAAAGATTTCCCGGATGTCAGTCTCCCAGCCGGGCTGGCCGTTGGCTGCCGCAATCTCGCGGTACAGCGCATTGCGGTCGTGGTTCTCGTCGGCTACCTGCGTTTTTACCCTTTTTCGCTGGCGCAGACCTACCGCATTGAGATCGCGCACCTGCAACAATCCGTCCCGGGTCATGCCAATTGCACCGCTGGCGTAGAAGGGTTTGAGCGAGGAAAAACGCTTTTCCATCGATGCGCGAATCGTACGGATGGCCGGTGACTGGATATTGATATCACCCGCTGCTTCGGCCGGACGGACCAGCCATTCCAGCACGGCCACCCACGCCGGTACAGTTTCCCGGGAGGACTGATCCGGCTGTGCGTCGGGAGGAACCGGCTTCGCAGGCTTTACCTGCCCCGGATCCTTGCCATAGACATCACGAATAATCTGGTCTGCCGCCTCAACCGCCTGTGCAGTAGGGAAATAAACATTAATCGTTACGCAGGCACTGACCAGTAACAGCAGCCCCAGCGTCGAACTCAATCGGATTGTGCTCATGGATTCGGTCCCCGTCAGGTGTCTGGCCATTATAAGGCCTAATTCACCCTCACGGTATCGGAACCACTCAATGTCGTTGCTGTTGCCTGTCGCCGGAAGGTATACCTGCAGGTACCAGGACTCTGCCGGGTGTCACTAGATGGTTGAGATTGACTATCGCCAGTAACAGCATCGCTGCTATGGCATTGTGAGCCGTTACCAGCAGCAGGGGCAGTTCGGTGAGCACCGCCGAAATACCCAGACCCACTTGCATGATCAGAAAAACGATAATGCTAATCGCCGTGTTACGCAAGCTGCTGTCCTGCTTTAAAGCCCTGAGGGCCAACCAAGCCAGATACAGGAGTGTTAACACAGCGCCCAATCGGTGAGTCATATGCACAGTTTTCTGTATGCCACCGATAATAACCCTGCCCTGATCATCCGTGCCAAGCGCGCTAAACAGGTCAAAACCCTGAATCAGGTTTGTGACGGAAGCCCAGGCACCGTTACAACCAGGAAAATCCGTGCAGGCCGGCCCGGCAAAACTGGCGCTGGCCACGGCGCCCAATGCAAGTTGCACAGCCACAACAAACAGACCCAACCTTGCCCATGGCCTTAATGTCGTAGCTGCATTGGCAGCTATGCTTTCCACCGAGCGCTGACTCACCCACCACAGCAACGCAAGCATCGCCATACCGCCGAGAAGGTTTCCAAATGTAACCGCAGGTATATCCGGTGAGGGTGTACTGTATCCCAGCACTGACAAAAAGACGGTCAGCACGAATACTGACAGTGGTGCAGCAAGACCCACGCCATCAGGACGCCTTCCACGCAGGGCCAGGAAGGTGATAGCAACAACAACCAGGCCCAGCAAGCTGGCCGTGAACCGGTGTACGGTACCCGCCACAGTGCTCGGTACCAGACCATGCTCCGGGCTTGCAGGCAGACGCCCGAAACAGGCTGGCCAGTCATCACAACCCAGACCGATACTTTCAAGGCGCAGGTAGGCACTCAACAAAACAGCCGCCAGTGTCAGTATCAGCGCAAAAAAAACAAGTGCGGTAAAAAGGCTACCTGTTTTTGTTCCATCTGTCATAGATCCCGTAATACACAGGATGGATTAAAATGTCAAAAATGCAGGCTGGTGGTTTTATTTTCGAATCGCTATAGTCTCCTACCAACAGGGAAGGCAGCGTATTGCAGTTATCGGTTTTTCATCAACGTGGGTAGTCAGATCCGTTATGCATGAAGAGTATGTATTAAGCATGCCATCTGGCAGCCGCCACCGGCTTGGCATGGGCTGGTTATGGCTGGGAGTATTGGCATTATCGGGTTCGGGTATATTTTCCGTCTTACTGGTACTTTCCCGAACACCGTACATTCAGGACTTCTTTCCCTGGATAGATTTCTTTCGTACCGCACTGGTTGTCCATGTGGACCTGTCAGTGCTGGTCTGGTTTCTGGCTTTTGGTGGCGTACTCTGGAGCTTGAACTCAACTCCACGTTTTATTTCTCTCGGTTGGGCGGCACTGGTGTTTGCCGGACTGGGTTCTGCTCTGATGGTTATCGTGCCGTTTTTGGGGCCGGGCAATCCTCTGATGAGTAACTATATCCCGGTATTGCAGACACCTTTATTTATCGTAGCGCTGCTGGGTTTTGGCTTTGGTATAACATTGCTGGTCCTGCGCGGGATGAGCGCCAATGTACCGGTCGGATTGTATATGGAAGGTGCGGGAGCATTACGCTTTGGCTTGAATACCGCTGTGGTATCAGCTGCCATGGCCGTATTCGCCTTTGCGTGGTCATACCTGGCCATACCTGACTCCATGACGGGTAAAGCGTATTTCGAGCTGCTTTTCTGGGGTGGCGGCCATATGCTGCAATTCACCTACACCCTGCTCATGCTGGTAGCCTGGCTCTGGCTCGCATCCACCTCCGGCGTGCGCCTGCCGATGAGTCCACGGGTAGTATCGATCCTGTTTTTATTCGGGCTGATCGCCGTATTTATGGCGCCGCTGATTTACTATGCCTACCCGGTCCCCTCCGCCGAACATACTATATTTTTTACCTGGCTCATGGCCTATGGCGGCAGCCTTGCGCCTGTACCGCTGGGGCTGGCGGTGTTTTATGGCCTGCTACACAGTTCATCTGCACCTGTGTCGTGTACACCTTTACGTTCAGCCTTGTGGACCTCCATGATCCTTTTCGGTATCGGGGGTGGCATCGGTTTCCTGATTCAGGGTAGCAACGTCACCATTCCCGCACATTATCATGGCTCCATCGTGGGTATCACGCTAGCCTTTATGGGCATGACCTATGACCTGTTGCCTCGCCTGGGATATGCCCGGCCAAACATAAGACTGGCCACTATTCAGCCCTATATATACGGCGGTGGTCAGCTGTTGCATGTACTTGGACTGGTGTGGTCCGGCGGCTATGGTGTACAACGCAAGGTGGCCGGCGCTGAACAGGGCCTTAAGGGTATAAAGGAGATTGCAGCAATGGGTTTAATGGGGTTTGGCGGCCTGATCGCCATCATCGGTGGCTTGATGTTCCTGGTCATCGTCATAACAGTGATGGCTAAAGGGTATCAGGGACAAAAGGACGCAACCTGATGCCGCAGGCGCAGTCCACTGGCAGCACACTCATGCCGGCAG
This sequence comes from uncultured Thiohalobacter sp., assembly GCA_964469575.1. Lineage (GTDB taxonomy): Bacteria > Pseudomonadota > Gammaproteobacteria > DSM-19610 > DSM-19610 > Thiogranum. The sequence goes on along the minus strand of CAYYAP010000067.1, from coordinate 5,573 downwards.
AAACCGGTGTCGGAAGTCCTGCAGCGGCATCCCCCGGTTCGGGTGCAGAGATAACTGCCGTCCAGGGTGGACGTGAAGATTTGACAGTTTTCTTTTCTATCGGGCTGGCCATTGATGTAATCCTGGTAACAGCCTTCCTGGTCTGGGCAGTCGGCCAGTGGCGTAAAACAAAGAAATAGGCGATCAACACCATTTGACCTAAATCAAGGACAGAGGCGCCCGGTTGGCGCTTAAGATGGCGGTGGTTGATTGATTAATATCAGTCAAGGGAGCCGGTTGCTGATGATTTTTCATGAAAAATGCCACATTTGCCTATGATGAATCATCCATTGCACCTTTTTCACCGGCACTTTTTACATGCGTCAGCGTGGCTCGCCGCAGGGGTTTTAGTGATGGCGTGTGCAATCAGCCCGGCCCGGGCTGACCCGGTTAACAATCTGGCCCGTAAGTACTTCCCGCAAGCAGACAGGGTTGGGGAATTTGAGGGCGAACCCCTCGCCGCGCCAGTGTATGACGGCGACCGTCTGCTGGGCTATGTACTGCGTACCACAGACATTGCCCCCATCCCGGCGTATTCCGGCAAACCGATCACCTTGCTCGTCGGCATTGGTCTTGATGGCCGGATTACCGGTCTTCGGATTATCAAACATTCCGAACCCATTCTGGCTGCCGGTGTTTCCGAGAAGGATCTGAAGCACTATGTTAACCAGTACCGTGGCGTATCGGTACGTAAACGCGTAAAGCTGGGCGGCGCGGCGCGTAAAGGTTATGTCGTCATAGACGGGATTACTGGCGCCACCATTACTGCGATGGTTATGAACGCAACGGTAATGAAAGCCATCCGCAAGGTCGCCAGTTCACGTGGGATACCGTTGCCTGCCTCAGCACCGGAATCGGCAACTCAAACCACCCTGCCAGATGAGGTACACGCAAACCAGCCGGCCCCGGCCTGGTGGATGGGCGAGACAAGTGAGCCCTTCTGGGTATCTGTATGGCGTGAACGCGTGTGGCAGATAAATGTTTTGTTTGCCGCTCTCGGTATCCTGGTTTTCATCCTGCTGTTTCAGGACTGGCTGACCAGCCGGCCGAAACTGTTGAAGTATATCCGCACCGCTTACCTGCTTTTCACCCTGTTGTTTATCGGCTGGTACAGCCTGGCCCAACTTTCGGTAATTCACGTTTTGACCTTTACCAATGCTCTCCTGCACCAGTTCAGCTGGGAAGCATTTCTGCTCGACCCGCTGATATTTATCCTCTGGAGTTTTGTAGCACTGACATTGTTATTGTGGGGGCGTGGCGTGTATTGCGGCTGGCTGTGTCCGTTTGGCGCCTTGCAGGAATTACTCTGTAAAATCGCCCGACGTCTGAAAATTCCGGAGTATCACTTTCCAGCTATTGTGCACGAACGGTTGACCGCATTGAAATACATCATCTTTGTAGCCCTGTTCGGCCTGTCTTTACAATCTATCGGCTATGCCGCCAGGGCCGCCGAAGTGGAACCATTCAAAACCGCAGTTGTGTTGCACTTCAACCGGGGAGGCATTTTTCTGGCTTATGCTCTTGCACTGCTTGTCATAGCTGTTTTCAACCGCAAGTTTTTTTGCAAATACCTCTGCCCCCTCGGCGCAGCGCTGGCAATCCCGGCACCGTTACGCATCTTTGACTGGCTGCGGCGGCGCAAGGAGTGCGGCCGGCCCTGCCAGATCTGTGCCAGACAATGTGAAGTGCAGGCTGTCCGGCCAACCGGCGAGATCAACCCCAATGAGTGTCACTATTGCCTGGATTGTCAGGTGACGTACTGGGATAACCACCAGTGTCCACCACTGTCGGAAAAACGTATCAGAAGGGAGAAAAGCAAGGCAGCTCTGGATCGCATCAAGGCTGTGGAACCGGAAACAGCAAAACCTGCAGAGAAGTGATTTCTACGTGTGCGGTTTTACTGGCCAATTGACATAGATCAAGGTTCGCAGCATTGATCTATGTAGGATGCCCTTGGTAAGTCAATCTGAAAATAGGGAGAGGAAGGATGAATATATCAGTAGTTTCCCGTATCGCAGCTATAGGCGTACTTTTATTTACCACGTTTGGCGCATACGCCGAGGGTTCTGGACACCCGGGGACGACGCCGGGAGAATTACGCTACAAGGGCTCACCTATCCCGGAGCAACTCAAGTCAAAGAATGTGATAACACCCGGAGCCCCGGTTCTGACCGAGGCGGAATTTGCCAAGGCGAAGGAGATCTATTTCGAGCGTTGTGCCGGCTGTCACGGTGTACTGCGCAAGGGCGCAACCGGCAAGCCGTTGACGCCGGACATTACCCTGCCCAAGGGCACAGACTATCTTAAAGTATTTATCAACTTCGGTTCTCCTGCCGGCATGCCGAACTGGGGTTCATCTGGCCAGCTTACGCCTGACGAAGTCACCCTCATGGCCAAGTACCTTCAGAATGATCCACCGATTCCGCCAGAGTTCGGCATGAAGGAAATGAAAGCGAGCTGGAAAGTCCTGGTCCCGCCCGAGAAGCGGCCCAAAAAGAAGATGAACAACTACGATCTGGACAATGTTTTCTCCGTGACGCTGCGTGACGCCGGCCAGATCGCACTGATCGATGGTGACACCAAGAAAATCATCAATATTATTAACACCGGTTACGCAGTACATATCTCGCGTTATTCAACGTCGGGTCGGTACCTGTTTGTCATCGGGCGTGACGCCAAGGTCAACCTCATCGACCTGTGGATGAAGAAACCCGATAACGTCGCTGAAATCAAGATCGGGCTGGAGGCGCGTTCCGTAGAAACCTCCAAGTACAAGGGCTATGAAGACAAGTACGCCATTGCCGGCGCCTACTGGCCACCACAGTACGTCATCATGGATGGCAACACCCTGGAGCCCCTTAAAGTCGTTTCCACCCGTGGCTACACGGTCGACACCCAGGAATATCATCCGGAACCGCGTGTAGCGGCCATCGTAGCTTCGCATGAGCACCCCGAGTTTATCGTCAACGTGAAGGAAACCGGCAAGGTGCTGATGGTCAACTACGAAGATATCAAGAACCTCAAGGTAACTACCATCGGCGCGGCGCGCTTCCTGCATGATGGTGGCTGGGATTCCACACAGCGTTACTTCCTGACGGCTGCCAACAAGTCGAACAAGATTTGTGTTATCGATTCGAAGGAAGACAAGCTGACGGCCATGATTGATGTCACCAAGATTCCGCACCCGGGTCGTGGCGCCAACCTGAAAGACCCGAAGTATGGACCGGTCTGGGTAACCAGCGGGCTGGGTAACGATCATGTAACCGTGATTGGTACAGACCCGGTAAAACACAAGAAAAATGCCTGGAAGGTGGTACGCATCCTCAAGGGTCAGGGCGGTGGTTCGTTATTCGTGAAGTCCAATCCCAAATCCAGAAACCTGTGGGTGGATTCACCATTGAACCCGGACAGCAAGATAAGCCAGAGTGTTGCCGTGTTTGATGTAGACCACCTCGACAAGGGCTATAAAGTCCTGCCGATTGCCAAGTGGGCCGGTATCAAGGGTGATGGACCGAAACGTGTCGTTCAACCGGAGTACAACAAGGCAGGTGACGAGGTGTGGTTCTCGGTCTGGAGTGGCAAGGAGCAGGAATCTGCGATTGTGATCGTGGATGACAAGACCCGAAAACTGAAGACGGTGATCAAGGACAAGCGCCTGATCACGCCGACCGGGAAGTTCAACGTGTATAACACTATGCACGATATCTACTGATTCGGTCAGTGAAAAACAAACGGGAAGGGGGAGTCATTCCCCTTCCCGTTTTTTTATCGGTTCAGATGTCCCACTTCCTGCTCGTCTTTGACAGGTCAAACCCGGCGAGTTGCCGTGAAATTTCTTCCCGGTTGGCATCCAGGATATAACTGGCCATCGGCAAAAAAAGGTCCTCTTCCTTTTCATGATGTTTTATCATCTGTTTTTCCAGGTGAGTCAGGCATTCAAGAACGTAATCCGAGTCCCTGGTTTTGATGACCCGTGCCATATCCGTGACGAGACGCACAATGTGATCATGTTCCTCGCGCAGCGCACTTGTCGGTCCCTGGGGCGCATGAGCTGCCGCTTCGTAGGCGGGATACAGCACCTCTTCTTCCATGGCCATATGCCGTTTCAGATGCGAGACCATACTCTTGAACAATAAATTGGCCGTCTTCCAGTCCTCGATTTCGATCGCCTCCGTACACCGGGAAAGGAGATTCTCATACAGCGAGTGTTCGTGTATCAGCCAGTTGTCAGTGCTGCCCATGAAACCTGTTCCTCTGGAGAGAGCATATCACCTATGAGAATCCTGCAGGCCAGCGTAGTCAAGGGCGTAGCATTGTATTTGTATGCTCAATTCACGAAAATACGGGGTATCTTGCAGACTGCCGGCGTGCAATTTGCGGGAATCCATCGTCTGGCCCGCTTCGGCAAGGATATATGAAGATGAAAATTATACTGGCAAGTCTGTTTGTGTCGCTGACCCTGCTGGCCGGATGCAGCCAGGAAGCTGGTAACGGACCTGTTGAGCTAAGTACATTCATCGCAGAATTGAAGGCAAACGGCGTGGATGGAACGCTGCTTATGAGAGCCCCTTTCAGTGAAGATATGGAATACGTTGCAGAATATGAAATATCGAGATATGCCAGTACGCGTATCATTTCCCTGTTCAAATTCAAGGATGTTGAAAAGGCGCAGGCAAATCTGCAGAGCGCCCTGAAGAATGATAAATTGTCCGGACAGGCCCGCAATGGAGCGTTCGTCATGGCGGCAACCTTTTACCCCCCGGATGAGGAAGCGGTAGAGAAAATAAAGGCGCTTTTCCTGGCACACAAGTTCGAGCGATGAAAACAACCCGCACACTGCCTGCATTGCTTGCCCTGGTCATCGCGGTTACCGGTGTCGTATGGCTGGTAATACCGAAACACGGCACGGTGCAGGACTGGGAAATGCGCAAGCTCCGTTTCCAGCAAGCGGCCGCACGTGCCGAACCCCTGGTGCTGGCCATCAACACGTATACGTCGGCTACCGGGCATGCACCGACCACACTTGCTGACATCAGTCCGGCATATCTGGAAAGTCTGCCCACTACAGGCTTGCATGAATGCAAGCACTTCGAGTACCGGTCTCTTGCGCACAAACAGGGGTCGATTGTGTGGTACGACCTGGGATCAAGACAGGGCCAGCCCTGGTTTGGGCCGAATCGATACAACGATGGTGATCCTGAACACGCGATCCTGGTATTCACCCTGGATGCACAGGAAAGAATCACCGGCGCCCTGATCGAACGAATGCCGAAGGGCCGCAAGCCAGAGACCTTCGAATCAGCGCGCTGGAAAGCGGGGGGAGACCGCCTCAGCATGGCACTGTCCTTACCCGACACTTTTCGCTTGAATGGCATGCCAAGAGACGTGTTCGAATCCTTGCTGGGACCTGCTGACGGTAGCCGTGTTGTGCATGGCGCAGCCTGGGAATTACGTATCAATTGTCCAACAGGATTACTGAACCACGACACCTTTATTTACTGGCCCACACAGAAATACCCGCAACATCTGTACGG
>CAYYAP010000066.1:0-12933 GCA_964469575.1 uncultured Thiohalobacter sp. | reverse complement strand
AGTCCCATATTGTGACCTTTCCGAACCCATATTTGGGCGGCGAGTCGTCCAACACCGTCTACCTGGCTCACAAGAGCAAATAATGGAAAAGCAAAGCAACCATGGGAGTAAATATGCACCCATGATAGCGAAGATAAGAAAACACTGTAGCGGGAGGCTTGCTGATGGCGCGGGCTATCTGAATCATTGGGCTCCCACTTTCTCACTCGCTCCAAATAATCATTTTCTTCTGATTGCTCATAGGGGCCGTACTCTGCATGTCACCAATCCTCTAATTCTATGGGATATATTTGGTGTGTTGCAGTGACCGGTTGAATCCGCCGTAATGCAAAGTGGAAATCAGGTTACATATTGAATAATGAGGCCTAACCAAAGCACCCAGTTCTCCCCTGCAGGGCTCGGACGCCGCAAACAGCCAGATCACCCATTGTAAATCCTATTTAGTTAGTTATACTAACTAACATGCAGGGATTTCCTTTACAAACCTTTCTAAGAAACGCGCGGGCTGTGGAGAAGCTGGTTTCTCTGGCACTGGTGGAACCGGCGCTCAGCCTGTCCCAGTACCGAATGCTGGCTGAATTCCTGGAGCGCGATGTGCTAACTGTATCCGAGCTCAGCATCAGGCTGAACATTGCCAAGCCTTCGGTGACGAGCCTTATAAAGCAGCTACAGACAATGAAGCTCATCAACATCCAGCCTGATCCCGACGATCAGCGGTCAAAGCGCCTTACGCTGGCCCGGGACGGAAAACTACGCCTGAAAATCGCCAACGAATATCTTGCTGTCCTCGAAAAACGCCTGGCAAAAAGCTGCTCTGTGGAGCAATTGAGCGCGTTACGTAATCTTGAAATCAAAACACAAGCTAAGGAGAAGCAGGGATGATCACACTATTTCAGTTCAAGCCCGCACTGGGACTTCCAAACGCGAGCCCATTTTGTATGAAAATGGAAACATATCTTCGTATGGCCAATCTGGAATATTCGTCTGCCTACATAAAAAATCCGGCAAAAGGCCCTAAGGGGAAGCTTCCTTATATAGAAGATAAAGGTAAGGTGATTGCAGATACGAGGTTTATCATCGAATACCTGGAGAATACCTATAATCACGATTTGGATTCTTCGCTCAATTCGACAGAAAAAGCAGTCTCCGAAGCATTTATGAGGATGCTGGAAGAACTCTTCTATTGGACTATAGTATATAACCGATGGATAGATGACAGATATTGGCCAGACGTTAAGAAAATATTTTTCAGCGACTTTCCTCCACTAGTAAAAAATATGGTATCAAATATTCTGAGAAAGCAAGTTAAGCGCAGGCTGTACGAGCAAGGCATAGGTCGACATACATCAGGCGAGATATACCAAATAGCAGAAAGTAATTTGGCGGCATTATCTAATTACCTGGATGACAAGCCCTATTTTATGGGTAGCGAACCTACAAAGCTTGATGCAACGGCCTATGCATTTCTAGCCAATATTCTGCAAGCTGAATTGGATTCAGAATTAAAGGACATAGCGATGAAGTATGAAAATCTATCGACATATTGCAAGCGAATGCAACAGCAGTATTACACGCAATAAATTGCATGAGCCTAAACATGGCGTCGAGCTGACGTCGGGGACGCTGGCGCGCCCCTCCGCCGCTCACGCCAGCCGCCAGGCAACAGAGTTCCCCACGGAAAGTAGACACACTAATGGAGAATTTCATGAAAACAATGACTTGTAATCAACTTGGCGGAGCGTGTGAAAAAGAATAAAGATTCTTGCCAGGGCGCTTAAGTGTCATCCCGCGGTTCTTGTCTTTCCGGGTTGGGATGTCCGCCAGGAGTCTGCGGCATAACACACGCAGTCAAGCGACACAAAAAGTGCGCTTGCTGCGGGCGTTATGTTTTTAGATGATATTTCCAAGTAGCCAGATATGAACAAAAAAATCTGAGATGCACATCCTTCACATAGGCCGAACAGCGGGAACAACGAAAGGAGAAATATCATGCAACAGGAAGAAAAGCTCAGATATTTGAAAATTGCTCTTTATGTATTTGGCATTATTTTTATTGTCGGTGTGCCGGTAATGATGATGTGGGTCTGGCCTTCGGGATGGGGTTGGACGCCGCCCCAACCTGAATACGAGCAGATGATTATGGGGATTTACGTGACGCTGGGAGTATTCCTGGTCCGCGCTGCGAAAGACCCCATGGCTAATACAAGTCTCATATGGTTCACGATCTGGTCGAGTATTGTCCATGCCGGAATCATGCTGGCCCAGGCTATGGTTGATGAAACCGAGAAGGCTAACCTGTTAGGTGATATCCCCGCTTTATTTCTGGTGGGATTTGTCCTCTGGTATCTCATGCCCAGGAAAGCCCAGGCGTAGAACGGGCCAGGGTTCTTGTCTTTCGATGCTTCTTGCGCGCTAGGTCAGTTCCTTGAGCGTATATAACAACTCCAGCGCCTGACGTGGCGTCAGGTTGTCCGGTTCGATGCCGTGGAAGGCATCGACCAGCGGGTGTTCCTCGTTACCGGGGAACAGGTCAATCTGCGGGGTGTTTTTTTCCGCGGACGACGCATGGTGGTGTGCGTCGGTTTCAAGTAGTTGAAGCTGTTTGCGCGCTTCGCTCAATACCTTTTCCGGTACGCCGGCGAGTGCGGCGACCTGTAATCCATAACTCTGGCTGGCCGGGCCTTCCTTGACGGTGTGCAGGAACACGATGCGGTCGCCGTGCTCCACGGCATCGAGGTGGACGTTGGCGATGCCGGTGCATTCTTCCGGCAGGTTGGTCAGTTCGAAGTAGTGGGTGGCGAACAGCGTCCATGCATGGATTTCGGCAAGCCGGTGCGCAACCGCCCAGGCCAGCGACAGGCCGTCGTAGGTGCTGGTGCCGCGGCCGATTTCGTCCATCAGCACCAGGCTGCGGTCGGTGGCGTTGTTAAGGATATTGGCGGTCTCGGTCATTTCCACCATAAAAGTCGAACGGCCGCTGACCAGGTCGTCCGAGGCACCGATGCGCGTGAAGATACGGTCCACCGGGCCGATGTCGGCCGAGTCCGCCGGTACGAAGCTGCCGACGCAGGCCAGCAACACAATCAACGCGGTCTGGCGCATGTAGGTGGATTTGCCGCCCATGTTGGGGCCGGTGATGACCAGCATGTGCTGGCTGTCATCGAGCCGGACGTCGTTGGGTACAAACGGGTCGTCGCTGCATTGTTCGATCACCGGGTGTCGGCCGCCACGAATCACGATGCCGGGTTCATCGCGCAGTAGCGGGCGTGACCAGTTCAGCCGGTCGGCGCGGTCGGCGAGTGTCGTCAGCACGTCCAGCATGGCGAGGCCTTCGGCGCAGGCGCTCAACGGCCGCAGGCGTTCCAGCAACTGGTCGAGCAGTTGCTCGTAGAGCAGCTTCTCGCGTTCCAGTGACTTGCTGCGCGCGCTCAGTACCTTGTCTTCGTGGGCTTTCAGTTCCGGTGTAATGTAACGCTCCACGCCTTTCAGGGTCTGGCGGCGCTGGTAGTTGTCCGGCACCTTGTCGGCCTGCAGTTTGCTGACTTCGATGTAGTAGCCGTGTACGCGGTTGTAACGAATCTTCAGGGCGTTGATGCCGGAACGTTCGCGCTCGCGGATCTCCATGTCCACCAGGATCTGGTCACTCTTTCCGCTGAGGTCGCGTAGCTCGTCGAGTTCGGCGTCGTAGCCGCTGGCGATCACGCCGCCATCACGCACCAGCGCGGGCGGGATGTCGGGGATGGCCTTGCGCAGTAATTTAAGTACTTTCGGGTGCTCGCCAATGCGTGTGGAGAGCCTGGCCAGTAACGGGTCGTTGTCGCTGCGCAGCAGTTGCTGGAGTTCCGGCAGTCGTGCCAGGGTGTCGCGCAGGGCGCTGAGGTCGCGCGGGCGCGCAGACTTGAGCGCAACGCGCGAGAGGATGCGTTCCAGGTCGCAGCTGCCGCGCAGGGCTTCGCGCAGGGATTCAAACAGGCGCGCCTGCAGCAGGGATTCGATGGACTGGTGACGATCGGCCAGCAGCGCGCGGTCGCGCAACGGCCGGTGCAGCCAGCGTCGCAGCATGCGCCCGCCCATGGCGGTGACGCTTTTGTCCAGTACGGCGATCAGGCTGTGTTTTTTCTCGCCGGACTGGGCCTGGTCGAGTTCCAGGTTGCGGCGGGTGGCGGCATCCAGGATCACGCTGTCTTCGTGCAGTTCGGTGCTCATGCCGCGCAGGTGCGGCAGGGCGGCGCGCTGGGTGTCCTTGACGTAGTGCAGTAACGCGCCCGCCGCGCCCACGGCCACCGGCATGTCCTGGCAGCCGAAGCCGCTGAGGTCGTGGGTGCCGAACTGCTGGTTGAGCTGGCGGGCGGCGCTCTCGGTGTCGAAGTGCCAGGGCGGCAGGCGGCGCAGACCGGCGCGCTGTGTCAGTGCTGGCGGCAGGGTCAGGTCTTCGCTGACCAGCAGCTCGGCCGGTTGCAGGCGGGCGATTTCGCCGAGCAGGGCGTCTTCGCCGTTGAACTCCTGCACGATGAAGCGCGCGGCCGACAGGTCCAGCGATGCCAGCCCGTAGTAGCCTTCCTCGTCGCGGTGCAGCGCCACCAGCAGGTTGTCGCGGCGGTCGTCGAGCAGGGCGTCTTCGGTGAGCGTACCGGGGGTGACGATACGCACCACCTTGCGCTCCACCGGCCCCTTGCTGGTGGCCGGGTCGCCGATCTGCTCGCAGATGGCCACGGATTCCCCCAGCCGCACCAGTTTGGCCAGGTATTGCTCGATGGAATGCACCGGCACGCCGGCCATGGGGATCGGCTCACCGGCCGACTGGCCGCGTGCGGTGAGGGTGATGTCCAGCAGTTCCGCGGCGCGCCGGGCATCGTCGTAGAACAGCTCGTAAAAGTCGCCCATCCGGTACAGCACCAGGATATCCGGGTGCTCGGCCTTGATGCCCAGGTACTGCTGCATCATCGGCGTGTGCTTGCGTGTGTCGGGGGCGGCTGACATGGGGCGCAAGTCTAGCGGAATTGTGCCGCCCGCTACAGCTTGCACATCGGGCGCGCGTTTGTTACTGATGGGGCATAACAACAGGAGGAACGAGGTATGGGTCTGAGCCCGCGGTCTTACGAGGAAAAACGGGATTTTATCCGGGTGCCGGTGCAGTGCGAGATGGCGCTGGAGACAATCGATAGCAGCAGGCAGTTTGTGGCCGAGGGCCGCAATCTCAGCGGCAATGGCGTGTTGTTCCTGACGGAAGAGCTTTTGCAGCCGGGTGAGCGGCTGAATCTGCATATCGAGGCCACCCAGGTGCTGACGTCAGTGCTGGACGCGACTATCGAGGTGGTGCGGGTCGAGGCGCTGGCGGGTGAATCGCGCTATGCCGTGGGCGGTGCAATTTGTGTGATCAATAGCGGCGGCTAGACGTATGCCGGGCGGGATAGCAGCACGGGTGACGGCATTGGCGGAGCGCTTGCTGGCGCGTGGCGAATGTCTTGCCTGCGCGGAATCCTGCACCGGCGGCTGGGTGGCCAAGGTGTGTACCGATCTGCCCGGCAGTTCCGGCTGGTTCGAGCGCGGCTTTGTGACCTATACCAACCTGGCGAAGCAGGAGATGCTCGGGGTTTCCGCGGCGACGCTGGAGGCGCACGGCGCCGTCAGTGAGGCGACCGTCCGGGAAATGGCAGAAGGTGCGCTGGCGCACAGTGCCGCGCACTGGGCATTGGCTATCAGCGGTATTGCCGGGCCGGGCGGCGGCAGCGCCGACAAGCCGGTGGGCACGGTGTGGATGGCCTGGGTCGGGCCGGGGGGCCGCTGTCGGGCGCAGGACTACCATTTCCCGGGGGACCGCGAGACGGTGCGCCGCCAGGCCGTCGCCGCCGCCCTGCAGGGCCTGCTGGAACAGCTGGATGACGACGCCGGCTGAAGCGGAACACCGGCTGTTTTTTGCGCTGTGGCCGGATGATGCGGTGCGCCGGCAGATTGCCGCGCTGTCGCGGCAGGTGTGCAAACGCCCGGTGCCGGATGCCAACCTGCACCTGACCCTGCTGTTTCTGGGGCAGGTCGATGAAGTCGCCGAGGCGTGTTTTTGTGCGGCCGCCGCCCGGGTGCAAAGCGTGCCCTTTACGGTTTCGCTGAATCGCTATGGCGGCTGGGTGCGCAAGCGTATCCAGTGGCTGGGGCCGTCCGCGCCACCGGCCGCGCTGGAGGAACTGGCGGATGCACTGTACCGCGCGGGGGCGAAGTGCGGGTTCGAAGCTAAGGCGCGACCTTTTGTTCCCCACGTAACACTCTCTCGCAAGGCGAAAAATCCGCTCGAAGGCCCGGCGCCAGCATCGGTCGTCTGGCATGCCAGTGACTTTGTGTTGGCGGAATCCGTGCCATCACCCGACGGTGTGCGCTATGTAGTACGCGAGCGATGGGCGCTGTAGCCAGTCACCCCGGTGGCTTGTCCGACATGGCTGACAGGCATCAGAAAAACCACTGTTTATTTTTACAGTAGTATGCGGCATACTGGCGATCATTCAGCCGGGAGACGCCCGGTTGCCGCGGAAAGCCCGCCCCGGGGTCCGTGTTCTTGAAGATGCAACTGTCGGGAGAAGACGATGGACGATAACAAACGCAAGGCGCTGAGTGCCGCGCTCGGTCAGATTGAAAAGCAGTTTGGCAAGGGTTCGGTCATGCGCATGGGCGATGTGGGCGCGGTACGTGACGTGGACGTGGTCTCCACCGGTTCGTTGGCGCTGGATGTGGCACTGGGCATAGGCGGCCTGCCGCGCGGCCGCGTCGTCGAGATCTACGGGCCGGAATCGTCCGGCAAGACGACACTGACCCTGCAGGCCATTGCCGAGTGCCAGAAGGCCGGCGGCACCGCCGCCTTTGTCGATGCCGAGCACGCGCTGGACCCGGCATACGCCGAGAAGCTGGGCGTGCAGATCGACGACTTGCTGGTCTCGCAGCCGGACACCGGCGAACAGGCGCTGGAAATCACCGACATGCTGGTGCGTTCCGGGGCGGTGGATATTGTCGTGATCGACTCGGTGGCGGCGCTGACGCCCAAGGCCGAGATCGAGGGTGACATGGGCGATTCGCACATGGGTTTGCACGCGCGACTGATGTCTCAGGCGCTGCGCAAGCTGGCGGGCAACATCAAGCGTTCCAATACGCTGGTGATCTTCATCAACCAGATACGCATGAAGATCGGTGTCATGTTCGGCAGTCCGGAAACCACCACCGGTGGTAACGCGCTCAAGTTCTACGCCTCGGTGCGACTGGATATACGCCGGATCGGTGCTATCAAGAAGGGCGACGAGATCGTCGGCAATGAAACCCGCGTCAAGGTGGTGAAGAACAAGATGGCACCGCCATTCCGCCAGGCTGAGTTCGAAATTCGCTACGGTGAGGGTATTTCGCGTGAAGGCGAGCTGATTGATCTCGGTGTCAAGAATGACCTGATCGACAAGGCTGGCGCCTGGTACAGCTACAACGGTGACCGTATCGGTCAGGGTAAGGACAATGTGCGCAACTACATGAAGGAACACCCGGAGATGGCGGACGAGATCGATCGCCAGCTGCGTGCCACACTGCTGGAAACGGCGCCGGTTGAAGAGAAGCAGGCCGATGATGAGGCCGACGTCGCAGAACTCAAACACTGAGTCCGCCGAGCCGGAGAGCCACTTCGGCGAGGCCTGCCAGAAGGCTTATGCCTGCGCGCTGCGCCTGCTGGTGCGGCGCGAGCACAGTCAGCGGGAGCTGCGTTTCAAGCTGGAACGCCGCGAGTACCAGGCGGCTGTCATCGAGGCGGTGCTGGCGCAGTTGCTCGATGAAGGCTATTTAAGCGATGCGCGTTTTGCCGAGGTGTTTGTGCGCAGCCGGCATGAGCGTGGTGTCGGGCCGTTGCGCATTCGCGCCGAATTACGCGAGCGGGGCGTTGATGATCCGTTGGTCGAGGCGGCCTTCCGGGAGCTGGGGGCTGACTGGTTCGAGGCGGCCCGCCGGCAGCGCGACAAGCGCTTCGGCGCTTCGCCACCACAGGATTTCAGGGAACGCGTCCGGCAGATGCGTTTTCTCCAGCAGCGCGGCTTCAGCGGCGAGCAGACGCGGGCCGCTGTAGGGGGCTAACTCCGCGATATGGATGCAATTAGTGCCGATATCCTGTACCTTTCCGCGGCATGACCCGTACCACTGAGATACGCAAACTGTTCCTGGATTTCTTCCACGACAAGGGCCACGAAATCGTGCCGTCCAGCTCGCTGGTGCCCGGGAATGACCCCACCCTGTTGTTCACCAACGCTGGTATGGTGCAGTTCAAGGATGTGTTCCAGGGGCTGGAAACCCGTAGCTATGCACGCGCGGCCAGTTCGCAGCGCTGCGTGCGCGCCGGCGGCAAGCACAACGATCTGGAAAATGTCGGCTATACCGCACGTCACCACACCTTCTTTGAAATGCTCGGCAACTTCAGCTTCGGCGACTACTTCAAGCGCGAAGCGATCCAGTTTGCCTGGGAATTCCTCACCGGGGTGCTCAAGTTACCGCCCGAACGCCTGTGGGTGACAGTGTTCGAGGAAGACGACGAGGCGGCGGATATCTGGTTGAACGAAATCGGCGTCGATGCCGGGTGTTTCTCGCGCATTGGCGCAAAAGATAATTTCTGGTCGATGGGCGATACCGGCCCGTGTGGCCCCTGTACGGAAATCTTTTACGATCACGGCGCCGAGGTGCCCGGTGGCCCGCCGGGTACGCCCGAGGAAGACGGCGACCGCTACATCGAGATCTGGAACCTGGTGTTCATGCAGTACGACCGGGATGCCAGCGGCACCTTGAATCCCTTGCCCAAACCCTCGGTGGATACCGGTATGGGGCTGGAGCGCCTGGCGGCGATTCTGCAGGGTGTGCACAGTAATTATGAAATTGATTTGTTCCAGAACCTCATCAAGGCGGCCGCGGCGCTGATCGGTTGCCAGGACCTGGAAAGCCAATCCCTGCGCGTGATCGCCGATCACATTCGCGCCTGCGCGTTCCTGGTGGTCGATGGGGTGATCCCGTCCAACGAGGGGCGCGGTTACGTGCTGCGGCGGATTATTCGCCGCGCTATCCGCCACGGTCACCAGCTGGGGCAGCGGGATGCGTTTTTCCACAAACTGGTCGCAGCGCTGGCGAAGGAAATGGGCGAAGCCTACCCGGAACTGGTCAAGGCGCAGGCGCAGGTCGAGAAGGTGCTGGCGCAGGAAGAGGAACGCTTTGCGGAAACCCTCGACAACGGCATGAAGATACTCGACGAGGCGATTGCCGGGCTGGCGGGCAAGGAGATTCCCGGTAGCACGGTATTCAAGCTGTACGACACTTACGGTTTCCCGGTGGACCTGACCGCCGATATTGCGCGTGAACGCGGCCTGTCGCTGGATATGGCCGGGTTCGAGACCGAGATGGAAGCGCAGCGTGATCGCGCCCGCGCGGCCAGCAATTTTGCGGTGGTCGATACCGGTGGCATCGACATCGATGGCTCGACGGACTTTACCGGCTACGACAGCATCAATGACCAGGCGCAGGTGACCGGCCTGTTCCACGATGGTGAAAAGGTCGATGTGCTGAACGCCGGTGAAGAGGGCATCGTCGTGCTCGACCACACGCCGTTTTATGCCGAGTCCGGCGGGCAGGTCGGTGACCGTGGCGTGATTCGCCTTGAGGGCGGCGTGTTCCGCGTGATGGACACGCAGAAGCAGGGCAAGGCTGTTATCGCGCACACCGGCATGGTGACACAGGGCCAGCTCCACCTCGGCGACACGGTCGATGCGCTGGTCGATCAACAACGCCGTGACGCCACGCGCCTGAACCATTCCGCCACTCATCTCATGCACGCGGCATTGCGCCAGGTGCTGGGCGAGCATGTGCAGCAAAAAGGTTCGCTGGTGGACCCGGAACGGCTGCGCTTTGACTTCTCGCATTTCCAGCCCGTCACGCCGGAAGAACTGGCGCAGGTCGAGGCGCTGGTTAATGCACAGATTCGCGCCAACGCCGCTATTGAAACCCGCATCATGCCGGTCGACCAGGCGATGGAAGCCGGCGCCATGGCGTTGTTTGGTGAAAAATACGGCGACGAGGTCAGGGTTTTGTCGATTGGCGATTTCTCTGTCGAGTTGTGTGGCGGCACCCACGCCCGCCGCGCCGGTGATATCGGCTTGTTCAAGATACTTTCCGAGACCGGCACTGCTTCCGGTGTGCGGCGTATCGAGGCCGTTACCGGCGAAGAAGCCTTGAATTATGTGAGTGAAACCGAGAAGAACCTCGGTGAGATCTCCGGGCTGGTCAAGGGCAACCGCGAAGACGTGACCACGCGCGTCAGCCAGATGATCGAGCGTAACCGTAAACTGGAAAAGGAACTGGACGCGCTGAAAGCCAGACTCGCCAGTTCCCAGGGCGGCGATCTGGCAGGACAGGCGCAGGATGTCGGCGGCATCAAGGTGCTGGCGGCGCGGCTCGATGGCGCCGATGCCAAGGTGCTGCGCGAGACCGTTGACCAACTGAAAAACAAGCTCGGCGCCGCCGCCGTGGTGCTCGCCACCGTGAATGGCGACAAGATTTCGCTGGTGGCCGGTGTTACCCGGGACGAAAGCAAGCGCATCAAGGCCGGCGACCTGGTCAACCAGGTCGCTATCCAGGTGGGTGGCAAGGGCGGTGGACGACCGGATATGGCCCAGGCGGGCGGCAATCAGCCGGAGAACCTCGACCCGGCGCTGGAATCGGTGGTGGACTGGGTCGCACAGCAGCTCGGGAGTTGATTTATCCCGTATCTCTGTCATTGCACCCCGGGAGTACTTCCTCAGGATGCTTCGCCATCCTTCAGGGCGCGTACATCTCACCCTGCTGCGCGGTGATGAATCGGGTAGGAACGCTTGTTGCCCGTAGGAGCGGGCTTGCCCGCGAATCCGTACTGTTCGCGGGCAAGCCCGCTCCTACGGGTGGTTTAATCACACCACAATTTGTAGTTTAATGCGCCGTTTTCGCGCAGGTTACTGGATTGAAAGGCTGAAATGGCGTTAATCGTTCAAAAATACGGCGGCACCTCTGTCGGCACACCCGAGCGTATCGAGGCGGTGGCGGAGAAGGTGATCAGCTACCGCGACCAGGGCCATCAGGTGGTGGTGGTGGTATCTGCCATGAGCGGTGAGACCAACCGCTTGCTGGAACTCGCCAGTGCCGTCAGCGACCGCCCGGTGCCGCGTGAGCTGGACGTACTGCTCGCCACCGGTGAGCAGGCTACTATTGCCCTGCTGTCGATGGCGCTGGAAAAGCGCGGTTGTCCGGCACGATCCTATACCGGCGGCCAGGTACACATTCTTACCGACAGTGCGCACAATAAGGCGCGTATTCGCGATATCGATGCCGAGCGGGTCGGCGCCGATCTGTCGCAGGGCCGGGTGGTGGTGGTGGCCGGGTTCCAGGGCGTGGATGAGCAGGGTAATATCACCACACTGGGCCGGGGTGGCTCCGATACCACGGCAGTAGCCCTCGCTGCGGCGCTAAAAGCCGATGAATGCCAGATATTTACCGACGTTGACGGCGTTTACACCACAGATCCACGGGTTGAACCCGACGCGCGCAGGCTGGATCGTGTTACCTTTGAGGAAATGCTGGAAATGGCCAGCCTTGGCTCAAAGGTGCTGCAAATCCGTGCTGTTGAGTTCGCAGGCAAGTACAATGTCCCCCTGCGGGTGCTGTCCAGTTTTGAGCCTGGCGACGGAACGCTGATTACCTACGAGGAAGAAGGCATGGAACAGGCAGTAATCTCCGGTATCGCATTCAACCGCGATGAAGCAAAACTCACGGTGCTGGGTGTGCCGGATCAGCCGGGTATTGCGCACTTGATTGTCGGGCCGGTGGCGGATGCCAATATCGAGGTTGATATGATCGTCCAGAACATGGCGGCCGATGGCAGGACCACGGATTTCACCTTCACCATTCACCGCAACGACTATTCGCGCGCGATGGAAATTCTCAACGCCGTGGCGAAGGAACTGGGCGCCAGCGAAGTTTCGGGTGATGAAAAGATCGTCAAGATCTCGCTGGTGGGTGTGGGTATGCGTTCGCACGCGGGCATCGCATCGACCATGTTCGAGACGCTGGCGAAAGAAGGGATTAATATAAGGATGATTTCCACGTCCGAGATCAAGGTTTCGGTGGTGGTTGACGAGAAGTACCTCGAATTGGGCGTGCGCGCGCTTCACGAGGCATTCGATCTCAAGCAGGAAGCCGTTAACCGGGTCTCCTGAGGACCGCTGCGGCGGAATAATAATATCCAACAAAAACAAAAAGCTGAGGTTTGGTTTTAGTTTTAATGGGGGTGGCCGACACTAAGCTGTACGTTGGTCATCTTAATATGTGTGCCGGCCATATGGTTGGGGCCGGTAAGAAAAAGCAGGTCAAGGAGACACTAGGAATGTTAATACTTACGCGACGGGTCGGTGAAACCCTCATGATCGGCGACGAAGTTACCGTGACTGTGCTGGGTGTGAAGGGTAACCAGGTCCGCATTGGCGTCAATGCACCCAAAGAAGTGGCTGTACACCGCGAAGAAATCTACGAACGCATCAAGCGTGAGCAGGAAGCTGCTGCTGCCGCCTCCTCGGAAACCATCGATAACGATGTTTGACTTTACCTCTCCAGTCGACGCCGGTATCCTACCGGCCCTAATGGAGAGGTGGCCGAGCGGCTGAAGGCGCTCCCCTGCTAAGGGAGTATGGGTTAAAAGCCCATCGAGGGTTCGAATCCCTCCCTCTCCGCCAGATAGCATAAGATCCCGAAAGGGATCTTTTTTTGTTTGCAGACAGACGATTGTTCTTGAATTTCAGCGCGTGCTTATGGATAATCTCGCGCTTCTACGCGCCCGTAGCTCAGCTGGATAGAGTACCTGGCTACGAACCAGGCGGTCGGGAGTTCGAATCTCTCCGGGCGCGCCATATGTCT
>CAYYAP010000065.1:0-12995 GCA_964469575.1 uncultured Thiohalobacter sp. | reverse complement strand
CCACACAGATGCACTGATACGCTATCGGAAATAAGTAAACTGTCCCCGGAATGCTAACCCGCCCAAACTGTATGGATAAGCTGTCTGTCACCGCGTCGACTCGGCTGGAACGCATGCTAAACTGCGCGACTTGACATTACGGGACAGGAAAATACTCATGAGCCAGCAGTCTTTTCATCCACCGCAACGCACCTTGATGGGGCCGGGTCCGTCTGATGTTGACCCGCGTATTCTTGAGGCCATGTCGCGCCCGACGATTGGCCACCTCGATCCGTTATTCGTCGGCCTTATGGACGAAATGAAAGATCTGTTGCGTTACGCCTTCCAGACCGACCATGAGTTGAGTATGCCGGTGTCCGCGCCGGGTTCGGCGGGAATGGAAACCTGTTTCGTCAATCTCGTTGAGCCGGGGGACAAGGTGCTGGTCTGTCAGAACGGTGTGTTCGGCGGGCGGATGAAAGAAAATGTCGAGCGCTGCGGTGCGACACCGGTGATGGTGGAAGATGAATGGGGAAAGCCGGTTGATCCGGACAAGGTTGAAGCGGCGTTGAAAGCGAACCCGGACATTCACCTGGTCGCTTTTGTCCATGCCGAAACATCAACCGGTGCAATCTCCGATGCAAAAACACTGGCTGAAATTGCTCATCGGCATGACTGCCTGATTATTGCGGATTGTGTCACTTCGCTGGGCGGCTCACCGCTGAAGGTTTCGGAATGGGAACTGGATGCCGTCTATTCCGGAACGCAGAAGTGTCTGTCCTGCACGCCGGGCCTGTCACCGGTGACGTTCAGTGATGCGGCGATTGAACGTATCAAAAACCGCAAGACAACGGTACAGAGCTGGTTCATGGACCTCAACCTGGTGCTCGGTTACTGGGGTGGTGGGGCAAAGCGTGCCTATCATCACACCGCGCCCATCAATGCGCTCTACGGTTTGCATGAATCCCTGTTGATCCTGAAAGAAGAGGGTATCGAAAATGCCTGGCAGCGGCATCAGCATAATCACGAGGCACTACGCGCCGGTATCGAGGCGATGGGGTTATCCTTTGTGGTGGAAGCGCCGTACCGTCTGCCACAGTTGAATTCGGTAACAATTCCGGAAGGCATCGATGAAGCAGTTGTGCGTTCGCGTCTGTTGAATGAGTACAGCCTGGAAATCGGCGCGGGTCTGGGGCCGCTGGCCGGCAGGATCTGGCGTATTGGTCTGATGGGTTACGCCAGTAATCAGAAGAATGTATTGCTGTGCCTGGGGGCGCTGGATGCGGTGTTGTCGGATATGAAGGCGCCGATCCGTTCCGGGGTGGCGGTGGGGGCGGCGATGAAGGTGTTTGGTTCGTAGTTTTTTGGGGCTTTGGTTTGGGGCTTCGAGGCGAGGCAGGACGCGGTAGCACCCGTCGGGCTTCGGCGCAGGCATGCGCAAGGCGCCCGCCGCGTGCCACCGCATCCTGCCTCTGTATTTTGCGAGGTTAAAAAAACCCGCCACCTTTTTACAGGGGGCGGGTTTTTTGTTTGGGCAGAGAGGGACGTATCTCCCTTGAGGGATTTATTTGCCCGGGGTCTTGTCGTCAGTTGCCGTTTTGTTGCTTTCCTGTTTGTCGGTACTGGCAGAAGCATCAGCCGGTTTGGTTGTACTTTGGTCGGCTGTATTCGCCGGTGCCGGCGCTGGTGCTGGTGCGGCTGCCGGTTTTACCTCGGTTTCCGTGATCTTGATCGTGGCCTTGCTGCGCAGGCTGTTAATGTAGTCCTGTACGTGCTGGTTGCGGGCCATCATCTCCAGCCGGGGTTTAACCTGGTCAAACGCCGGCGGTGTGGATTGACGAACGTCTTCAAGCTCTATGATGTGCCAGCCGAACTGGGTCTTGACCGGTTCGTGGGTGTATTCACCTTTTTTCAGTGTTGCCACGGCTTCGCTGAAGGGTTTGACCATGGACTTGGGTGAGAACCAGCCGAGGTCGCCACCGCTCTTGCCGGAAGGGCCGGTTGAGTTTTTCTTTGCCAGTTCGGCAAAGTCGGCGCCCTTGTCGAGTTCGGCAATCAGCTTCTCGGCGGTTGCCTTGTCCTTGACCAGGATGTGACGCGCCTTGTATTCGTTGCCGGTCTTGACCTTCTCGTTGTACATGGCCTTGAGTGATTCATCGGTGATCGGGTTTTTCTCCAGTTGTTTCTGGAAGGCGGCCGATGCGATGACTGCGCGGCGTTGCTGTTCGATCAGGGCCTGAACTTCAGGTGATTTGTCGACTCCTTGCGCCAGTCCATCCTGGCGAACCAGTTCGAGGCTGATAATTTCCTCGAGCATGGCTTTCCTGTTCTGGTTGGCCGGATTGCCCGGTGCGCGGCTCTGACGCTGTTTCTGGTACTGCGTTAAGGTGTTTTCCGTAATGGCTACGCCATTGACTGTGGCCAGTACCTTACTGCTATCAGCGGGTACGGCAGGTGTGCTTGTGCTGGCGGCCTTGCTCTTGTTGTCACCGGCAGGTTGTTGACAGGCTGTCAGCGTACCGGCAAGCGCCAGCGCAAGTGTCAGGTAACGAAGTTTCATGAGCTCTTCCTTGTCTTGGTTGGTTTCAGGTTATGGTTTCAGTGGGGGTTGATGCCTTGATGCTGAGGGCATGAATTTCACTGTGCATGATGTCGTCCAGTGCATCGTAGACGAGGCGGTGGCGCTGTATCAGCGACTTGCCGGCAAAGGCGTCTGCCACAATCTCCACATCGAAGTGGCCGGCGCCACCGGCGCTGGCGTGTCCGGCATGCCTGTGGCTTTCGTCCTCGATATGCAGGTGTTGTGGGGAGAACGTTTTTTCCAGTCGTTCGCGGATCATGTTAACGCGTTCAGCGGTCATTCAGGGAAGGACCTTTTTGAAAGGTTTGACGGTAATGCTTTCATAGACCCCGGCGCTGACATACGGGTCGCTATCGGCCCATTGCCGGGCATCTTCAAGCGAATCGAACTCGGCGACCACCAGGCTGCCGGTGAATCCCGCTTCCCCCGGGTCTTCGCTGTCGATGGCCGGGTGGGGGCCGGCGAGGATCAGTCGGCCGGCATCTTTCAGGGTTTGCAGGCGTTCTACGTGCGCCGGGCGCACAGCAAGACGTTTATCCAGTGACGCCGACTTGTCCTGGCTGATCAAGGCGTACAACATCAGGACTTTTCCCTGGGGGGCTCTTCAATCATGTAGCGTCCCAGGTAGAAGCCCTGTCCGATCACAAAGGCAAAGGTAATGCCCAGCATGCCGAACAGCTTGAAATTCACCCAGGTCTCTTCGGAGTAGGTATAGGCGACATACAGGTTCAGCAGTCCGATGCTGACGAAGAAGGTAATCCACATCCAGCTCAGGCGTATCCATACCGGGTGTGGCGCCTGGATGGCATGGCTCATCATGCGCTCGACAACCGGCTTCTCACCGATCCAGTGGCTGCCGAGGAAGACAGCGGCAAACAGCCAGTTGACGACACTGGGCTTCCACTTGATAAATACCGGGTCGCGCAGCAGCAGCGTCAGGCCGCCGAAGAACAGCAGCAGGCCAAAGGTGATCAGGTGCATCTTTTCGAAGCGGCGGTGGCGAATCCAGAACGCCAGCGTCTGCAAGGCGGCGGCGGCAATGGCGACCGCGGTGGCGGTGTAGATCCCGTCCAGCTTGTAGGCAATGAAAAACAGCAGGATGGGGAAAAAATCGTACAGAAGTTTCATAATTCAATGCAACGAACGTTCGATGCTCCATTTTCGGTAGTAACGGTCCATAACCTCGCGGACATGGGGCGGATAGTTTAGCAAGTCCATCTGTTCCATGCCTTCGGAAAAGAAGCGCTGCGCGTCATCCGGCAGATGGGTCACCAGTGACTGGAAGGCCGTATCCATCACCTCAGGCTGGTGGGTGCGCGTGGCGACAATAGCGCGGTTCATCTGCAGTACCCGCCACGGACGTCCCGGGTTGGTCTTTTCCCGATCCTGGCGGATGATATCGGTTGTCGCATCGACGACTTCATTCATAGCCTGGTACAACGTCAGCAGTTCATCGGCTTCACGGGTTGTGTTGGCAAACTGCGCCAGCGCGTCAACAACCGGTTCCAGCGAATGAATCTCGCCGCCGTTGTGTGCGATCCAGCGCGCCATGGTGACGATATGCAACTGTAAATCCTGGTAAACCTCGGGAAGTTTGAGGCGGCTGGCCCAGCTCAGGGTCTGTTCAAACAGTTCCAGCGCATATTCACCGAGTTCTGTGACAGCCACCTTGCCCGGCGGGTTCCCGGCCTGCTGGCTGGCCGCGCTGCGCTGCATGGCCTCAAACAGCTGTTCAAAGGTTTCGGCAAGTAACTGCGGCGTGGCACTTTTGTCCTGGCCGCGGTGTTCCTGCAGCGCATAGCCGTCGAGCAGGTCGGCGAGCACGGAAGAGAGTCCCTCGCGGAAATTGGCCAATGTCGGTTCGGGCAGTTGCATAGGGGCATATCATACCGGATTGACGATATTCCCGCAGGGGGAAGCACCGGCGGCGGCGCTCCGGTACAATAGACCGGATGGACGTTTGTTACGATTTACACAGTCACTCAACGGCTTCTGATGGCACCCTGAACCCGGTCGCGTTGCTGGAACGGGCACGCAACGCCGGCGTGGATGTGTTGGCGCTGACCGATCATGACACTCTGGCCGGCATCGCGGAAGCCGACGCTGCGGCGCGAGCGGTGGGTATTTCCCTGATCGCTGGTGTGGAAATATCGGTAAGCTGGCGGCATATGACCCTCCATGTGCTGGGGTTAAACGTCAGCACGGCGCACCAGCCGCTGATCGACGGGTTGGCGGGACTGCAGGCATACCGTATCTGGCGGGCAGAAGAAATTGCGTGCAAGCTGGAAAAACACGGTATTTCCGGCGCACTGGCGGGTGCGCGGCACTACTGCCAGGGCAATATCCTCAGTCGTACACACTTTGCCCACTTCCTGGTCGGCGCCGGTCGGGCGGCCTCGGTACGCGATGTCTTCAAGCACTTTCTGGTGCGCGGAAAACCGGGTTACGTGGGCGGGCAGTGGGCGTCGATGGAAGATGCGCTGCGCTGGATCACTGATGCCGGCGGCCTGCCGGTGATTGCGCACCCGGCGCGCTACGGGCTGACGCGGACCAAACTCAACCGCCTGGTTGACGAGTTCAAGGAAGCCGGTGGCGTGGGCATCGAAGTGGTGTCTGGCAGCCACTCGCGTGACGAAACGCTGCACATGGCGGCTGTCGCCAGAACGCGTGAGTTGTTTGCCTCCTGTGGTTCCGATTACCACGGCCCGGAAAAGCCCTGGGTGGAACTGGGGCGCTTGCGTGATTTGCCGGACGGCTGCACGCCGATCTGGCAAGCCGATCTCTGGCCGGTGGCGGCATGAGCCAGCTGTTCGACATCCACCCGGATAACCCGCAACCCCGGTTGATCCACCAGGCGGCACAGATCATTAACACAGGCGGCGTGGTCGCCGTGCCGACCGACTCCTGCTATGCGCTGGTGTGTCACCTGGACGACAAGGCGGCCGTGGAGCGTATTCAGCGCATTCGCCACCTCGATAAGAAACACAACTTCACCCTGTTGTGCCGTGATCTTTCCGAGATTTCCAGTTATGCGCGTGTCGGTAACTCTGCCTACCGGTTTCTTAAATCCCATACGCCGGGTCCCTACACCTTCATCCTGCGCGCGACAGCCGTGGTGCCCAAACGCCTGCAACACCGGAAACGCCGCACGATCGGTATCCGCGTCCCGGATCACAACGTGGTGACCGCGCTGCTGGCTGAACATGGACAGCCGGTCATGAGTGTGACGCTGCTTCTGCCCGACCAGGATTTTCCGGAAACCGATGCGCGGGATATCCGTGAAAAACTCCAGCGCCAGCTTGATCTGGTGATCGATGGCGGGCATTGTAGCGTCGAACCGACCACCGTGGTCGATCTGACCGGCGATGTGCCCGAGGTGAGCCGCCACGGCAAGGGACCGGTCGAGGACTTTAACTGAGATGTTACACACTGTTTTCCCGCAACAGCTGACGCTGGCACAGCAGATCAGCGCATGGCTATTGCCGGTGTTACTGGCGATTACCATTCATGAAGTGGCGCACGGCTGGGTCGCGCGCCTGTTTGGCGACCACACGGCGGAAATGATGGGGCGTCTGTCGCTCAACCCGCTGCGCCACGTCGATCCGGTTGGCACCATACTGGTCCCCGGGCTGATGCTGCTGATGCCGGGTGGTTTCGTGTTCGGCTGGGCAAAGCCGGTGCCGGTCGACTGGCGCAACCTGCGTCGCCCGAAACAGGACATGGTGTGGGTGGCTGCTGCCGGGCCGGCTATCAACCTGGTGATGGCTGTTGGCTGGGCGTTGCTGGCGCGTCTTGCGCTGGGGCTGCCGGCTGACAGTATGACCTTCCTGTTATTATTGATGGGCGTGGCCGGCATGCTGATCAACACCGTTCTGGCAGTGTTGAACATGTTGCCGCTGCCGCCGCTTGATGGTGGCCGCGTGCTGACCGGCCTGTTGCCGACGCGCTATGCCATACCTTTTTCACGCATTGAGCCTTACGGGTTCTGGATACTGATCTTTTTGTTAATGACCGGGTCACTGGGTTGGTTGATGCAACCGATGATCAGTCTTGTTCTGAATTTCCTGGTCTCGATATCCGGTCTGCACGTGTTGGGCTTTGAACGCCTGCTGACTGCGTTGATGTCATGAATAACGAACTTTAAGGGGCTGATCGATTTTGGCAAGTGCAACTGACAACCGGGTACTGTCCGGCATGCGTCCCACCGGGCGCCTGCACCTTGGACATTACCACGGCGTACTGAAAAACTGGGTGAACCTGCAACACGAGTACGACTGCTACTTCTTCGTGGCCGACTGGCACGCCCTGACTACCCACTACGAAGACCCGCAGATCATCAGCGCAAGCGTGCTGGACATGGTCATCGACTGGCTGGCTGCGGGTGTCAACCCGGCCAGCGCAAAGCTGTTTGTCCAGTCCGACGTGCCGCAACACGCTGAACTGCATTTATTGCTATCGATGATCACCCCGTTGGGCTGGCTGGAACGCGTCCCCAGTTACAAGGACCAGCAGGAAAAACTGCGCGAACGCGACCTCGCCACCTACGGTTTCCTCGGTTACCCGCTGCTGCAAAGCGCCGACATCCTGATCTACCGGGCCGGTTCCGTCCCGGTCGGTGAAGACCAGGTTGCGCACGTCGAGCTGACCCGTGAAGTGGCGCGCCGTTTCAACCACCTCTATGGTCGTGAACCGGACTTCGAGGAAAAGGCCGACGCCGCGATCAAAAAGATGGGCAAGAAGAACGCCAGACTGTACCGGGAGCTGCGCAAGCGTTACCAGGAACAGGGCGATAGCGAGGCGCTGGAAACCGGGCGCGCCCTGCTCGATGGCCAGGGCAACCTCGCCATGGGCGACCGTGAACGCCTGTTCGGGTATCTCGAAGGCGGCGGGCGCATAATCCTCCCCGAGCCACAGGCGCTGTTGACGCCGGCTTCAAAAATGCCGGGCCTGGACGGACAGAAAATGTCCAAGTCCTACGGCAACACCATTGCCCTGCGCGATGACCCGGACGATATCGAAAAGAAACTCCGCACCATGCCCACCGACCCGGCGCGCGTGCATCGCAATGATCCAGGTAACCCGGACATATGCCCGGTGTTTCAGCTGCACCAGGTGTATTCGGATGAGAACCGCCTGCAGTGGGTGCGCGAGGGCTGCACCTCGGCCGGTATCGGCTGCCTGGACTGCAAACAACCGCTGATCGACGCCGTGCGTAGCGAGCTGGCGCCCATCCGCGAGCGCGCCCGCGAGTTCGAGGAAGACCCGCAGCTGGTACGCAACATCCTGCGCGAAGGCGGGGAGGCTGCACGCGATGTCGCGGAAGAGACAATGAATGAAGTAAGAGCCGCAATTGGTTTAAATTACTAGGGTTTTCTGCAATCCACCATCGTCATTGCAAACCCGTAGGTTGGCGCTGAGCGTAGCGAAGCCCAACGTTGCGGAACCGTTGGGCTTCCTTCGTCAGCCCAACCTACCGGCTATCGGTTTCCAAGCGCTCCCCGGGTGTTTACAATGCACCCACACCATCAGGGCTTATTGAATGACCGACACGCTGGCGCCACAGGACAAGACTCCCGAACAAGCCGAAATGCCCTTTGCCTTCGTGCAGGGTGAAGCGGTCACGACCCTGCCCAAAGACCTCTACATCCCGCCGGATGCGCTGGAGGTTTTCCTTGAGGCCTTCGAGGGTCCGCTGGATCTGCTGCTGTACCTGATCCGACGGCAGAACCTCGACGTGCTGGATATTCCCATCGCCGAAATCACCCGCCAGTACATGGACTACATCGACATGATGCAGGACATGCGCCTGGAACTGGCGGCCGAGTATCTGGTGATGGCGGCGATGCTGGCGGAGATCAAATCACGCATGTTGTTGCCGCGCGTGGTGGAGGTCGAGGACGAAGACGATCCGCGTGCCGAACTGGTGCGTCGCCTGCAGGAATACGAGCGTTACAAACAGGCCGCAGATGATATCGATCACCTGCCGCGCGTGAACCGCGACGTCTTCCCGCTGGAACTCATCGGCCCGGAGAAGCAGACCGTGGCGAAACCGCCCGAGGTGAGTCTTCAGGAACTGCTGATCGCCGCGCGTGACGCCATGACCCGTGCCGAGATGTTTACCAACCATCATGTCCAGATGGAACCGCTGTCCGTGCGCGAGCGCATGTCGGTGGTACTGGATTGCATTGGCGAAAAGGATTTCACGCCCTTTACCAAACTGTTCACGGTCGAGGAAGGGCGCATGGGCGTTGTGGTATCACTGCTGGCGGTGCTGGAGCTGATCAAGGAATCGCTCATCGAACTGGTGCAGTCGGAACCCTTTGCACCGATTTACATCAAGGCCGCCGGCTCGCCGGCGGTGCTGGAAGACGAACTGCCGGTCGCATCCGGCGAAGCCTGAACACGGGAACGAGACAGACATGAGCGAGAACGAACCGCGTATTAAACACATTGTGGAATCCGTGCTGCTGGCCTCCGGCAAGCCGTTGACGCTGGATCATCTTCTTGCCGTGTTCGGTGACGGTGAAAAGCCCGAGCGCGAGCAGATACGTGAAGCCATTAGCGCATTGCAGGAAGAGTATACCGAACGTGGCATCGAGCTGGTGCAGGTCGGCAGCGGGTACCGTATCCAGGTCGGGCAGGATATGGAGCCGTGGGTATCGCGCCTGACGGAAGAGAAACCGCAGCGCTACACGCGCGCGCTGCTGGAGACCCTGGCGCTGGTGGCCTATCGGCAGCCGATTACCCGTGGCGAGATCGAAGACATTCGCGGCGTCAGCGTCAGCAGTTCGATCATGAAGACCCTGCAGGATCGCGAGTGGGTGCGCATTGTCGGTCACCGCGACGTGCCGGGTCGCCCGGCCATGTACGGCACCACGAAAAAATTCCTCGACTATTTCAACCTCAAGGGCCTGGATGATCTGCCCACCTTGATGGAGTTGCGCGATTTCGATTCCATCAATGCCGAACTGGAGCTGTCCTTACCGGGCGAAGCGGCGCCGAACATGTCTGTGGTGGACAATGATGCCGTTGCGGCGGAAGAAGACAGTGAACCGACTGCCGTCGATGTCACTGCCGACGAGGATACGGCCACCGTGATCCAGGTGGCTGTCGAACCCCGGGATACGCCCCCGGACACCCTCCACTAGCTGCCCCGGTACATGGAAGAACGTCTGCAAAAAGTTCTGGCGAAAGCCGGCCTGGGTTCGCGACGCCAGATGGAAGACTGGATTCGCGAAGGCCGCGTTGAAGTCGATGGCAAACGCGCCGAGCTGGGCCAGAAGGTCAGCGACACCCAGCGTATCGTGGTGGACGGTCGCCGTCTGCACCTGAAGCCAGCCGACGCCAGTGCGCCGGAAGTCCTTGTCTACCACAAGCTCCTCGGCGAGGTGTGCAGTCGTGATGACCCGGAAGGGCGTCCCACCGTGTTTCACAAATTACCCAGGCCCCGCCAGGGCCGCTGGATCAGTGTCGGCCGGCTGGATATCAATACATCGGGCCTGTTGCTGTTCACGACGGATGGCGAACTGGCCCATCGGCTCATGCATCCCTCCCGGGAGATTGAACGCGAGTATGCCGTGCGCTTGCTCGGCCATGTCGACATGCCGATGCTGGAACGGCTGATCGACGGGGTGGAACTCGACGATGGCCCGGCGCATTTTGCCGCCGTGGAAGAGTCCGGCGGCACCGGCGCCAATCGCTGGTTCCACGTTATTCTCAAGGAAGGGCGTAACCGCGAAGTACGACGTTTGTGGGAGTCGCAGGGCATCACGGTCAGCCGGCTCTCACGTGTGCGCTATGGCCCGATAATTCTGGAACGCAAGTTGCGCAAGGGCGAGTCGCGACCCCTGCATGCCGCCGAGATGAAAGCCCTCTACCAGGCTGCCGGACTGGATGCGCCGGTCATTGTGGCACCTGCCCCCGAGAAACACGCGCGCCGACCTTCCCGCCGTCCGAAACATCACGAAGCGCATAAACGTCACAGGCGCTAGTCCCGCGTGACAAATAATTCCGCAGCGTTCATGCTACGCGGCTTAACTCCATCAACGGACGAAAAGCATGCCCCGCAAGACCTTTGACAGAAAAGCTGTCGCGCTGCAATGGCGCAGAACCAAAATTATCGCGACCCTCGGACCGGCCTCCGATTCCACGGAAATGATTATCAAACTGGTCGGCGCCGGCGTAGACCTGTTCCGCATCAACATGTCGCACGGCGACCCGGATACCCACCGCAAGACCGTAAAGCGCGTGCGCCACGCCGCAAAGGCGGCGGGCCGACATATCGCTATCCTCATGGACCTGTGTGGCCCGAAAATCCGCGTGGGAAAATTCGAATCCGGCAGCATTCTGCTAAAGCATGGCAGCACAGTGATCGTCACCACGCGCGCGGTAACCGGCAAGCCCGGCCTGATCCCCTCGCAGTACAAATCCCTGCACAAGGACGTCAAGCCCGGCGAGCGTATCCTGCTCGATGATGGCAACCTGACCTTGCGCGTGCTGAAAGTGAAGGGAAAGGATGTTAGCTGCAAAGTAGTGGAGGGCGGCGAGCTGTCCGACCACAAGGGCATGAACCTGCCCAACTCGACACTTTCCACCGCGGCGCTGACAGCCAAGGACCGCTTCGACGTGCGCCTGGCTGTCGAAGCCGACGTGGACTTCGTCGCGCTCAGTTTTGTGCGCCAGGCGGGTGATGTGCAACAGTTGACGCGTTACCTGAAACGGCTCGGTAGCAGCATCCCGATCATCAGCAAAATCGAACACCCGGATGGCGTCGCCAATATTGATGCTATCCTGGAAGAATCCTACGGTATCATGATTGCGCGCGGCGACCTCGGCATTGAACTGCCGGCGGAGAAGGTGCCGTTGATCCAGCGCGAACTGATCCAGAAAGCGCGGCAGCGCGGCACCCCGGTGATCGTCGCGACACAGATGCTGGAATCCATGATGACCCACTCACGCCCGACGCGCGCCGAAGTCACCGACGTGGCCGGCGCCGCCATGCTCAGTGCCGATGCCGCCATGTTGTCCGGTGAATCCGCCGCGGGAAAATACCCGCTCAAGGCCGTGCAGGCCATGGATCGTATCCTGCGTGAAGTTGAACGACACCAGTGGCAGGAAGGGCATTTCGCCATCGAGTCGATTACCGGTCGTCGACAGAAAACCCACTTCGTACGTGAGTCCATGGCGCATGCCGCCGTACAGCTCACCCATGATCTGGAAGTGGAAGCCATTATCGTCCCCACCCACACGGGTACCACCGCTCGCATCATGGCCGCGCACCGGCCGCTGCCGCCCGCCGTCGGCGTGTGCTCCGATATCCGCATCTGTCGCCAGATGGCGTTGCACTGGGGCATTGTCCCCGTGTATGAGCCCAAATCGCGTGGCCGTAACTGGCGCACCATCTGCACGCACATTTCCAGGCAGTGCCGGCTGGGCGAAAGCGGCCACGATGTGTTGCTGGTGTCCGGGTTCAACGATGACCAGGTCAGGAGCGAACCGGTACTGAAACTGATGCATTTATAAACACCACCGCCAGCCGCTACAACACGCAACGGAACAGGGAATCACCTTGCCATGGGTTCACACCAGTACGACCTGCTGATTATCGGCGCCGGCGTGTCCGGCACCGCGCTGCTGTACGAAACCGCAAAGTTCACCGACATCCGCCACATCGGCGTGATTGAAAAATACGCGGCGCCGGCGCGCGTCAACTCCCTGTCCAGCAACAACAGCCAGACCCTGCACTGCGGCGACATCGAAACCAACTACACCCTGGAAAAGGCGCTCAAGGTCCAGCGCGCCGCGCGCATGCTCGCCAACTACTGCCTCAGCCAGCCTGACAAGGATCACCTGATCTACGCCTATTCAAAAATGGTGCTGGGTGTCGGCGCGGAAGAATGCCGGTTGTTACGCGAGCGCTTTGAAGTCTTCGGGCCGCACTATCCAAAGCTGCAACTGCTGGAGAAAAAAGATATCGCCCGTATCGAACCGGCCGTGGTGACGCTGGGCAACGGACGCATCCGCAACGAAGAGCTTGTCGCGTTGGGTTCTACCGATGAGTACACCGCCGTAAACTTCGAGGCTGTGTCACGTTCCTTCGTCCGCCAGGCGCAGGTCGTGGAAGGCAAGCATATCGATGTGCACTACAACGAGACCGTCCATCACATCAAGATCGAGGACGATCGCTTCCTGGTGGAGACCGGCGGCACCTGCTACCAGACACGGGCGCTGGTCGTCTGCGCCGGCGGCCACAGCCTGAAACTGGCGCAGGACCTGGGCTATGGCCTGCACTATTCCTGCCTGCCCGTGGCTGGCAGTTATTATTTCACGCCGCAAAACCTCAACGGCAAGGTCTACACCGTGCAGAACGACAAACTGCCCTTTGCCGCCATCCACGGCGACCCGGATGTACTGGTGCCGGGCAAGACCCGCTTTG
>CAYYAP010000064.1:0-13082 GCA_964469575.1 uncultured Thiohalobacter sp. | reverse complement strand
GCACCGGGGGTCGTCGTCAGGATGCCGCGCGGTTGCTCGGTTGGGGGCGTAATACTTTGACAAGAAAGATACGTGAGCTGGAACTTGATACGAGTAATTAATCCTAGAGTTTCGTCGTTTCACTGCGTAACGCGGCACCGATAGCCAGCACACATTCAGCAAGTTGTGCGGTTTCGACACCGTCACCGATTTCAACAATATCCGCGATATCGATGGAATGAACCGGCAGGCCGGT
Source organism: uncultured Thiohalobacter sp. (assembly GCA_964469575.1). Classification (GTDB taxonomy): domain Bacteria; phylum Pseudomonadota; class Gammaproteobacteria; order DSM-19610; family DSM-19610; genus Thiogranum. The sequence continues at coordinate 12,847 of CAYYAP010000064.1, read as the reverse complement.
TTGTTCGCCGAGGCGTGAGGCCAGCACGGGAAGATCAATCGGCAAGGGACACAAAGCTACCGCGCTGATTGGCGCCTGCTGGAAGTGCCGGTCGTAGTAGTCCATGGAACGTTGCAGTTCCAGCGCCAGGCGGTCGATGAGTTCGGGCGATTCCTGTAATTGTCGATAGCCGAAGTCCATGCTTCGCGCCAGGTAGAGTGTGGCATCGCGCGTCAGGGTGACCAGGGCGCGTTCGGCCTCAAAGAAAAGCAATGCGACACCGTTCTTGTCTGCATCGAGCCGCGCAGCGATATTGCGCATGGCCAGTTCGGGAATGTCGATAATGCCCAGTTCAATGCCAGCGGCTTCAAAGGGTTCTATCAGCGATTTGACGGTCGAGGTGCGTGATACCACCACATAGAGACTTTCCTGGACACCGCGTGCCCCGCTGGGCGGTGCGTCGAATACATCGAGTACGGCATCATCGATATGGAAATCAATCAGGTCACGGATACGCCAGCGCACGGCGGCTTTCAGTTCCGCTGGCGGGACTTCCGGCGCCTCGACCATCATCAGCTGGTAATCGCCCATGGAAAGCAGCGTGGTTACACTGCCGCCGGCGAGCTTGAGTTGCCGTGCCAGTTGCTGGAGGTGCTCTGCAGGTGACTGGCCCGGGTTGGGTGGGTAAAGGCCGCCTTGTTCAAGTCGCGGTTGTTGCGAGCCGGGTTTCTGTATCGTGACACAGGCCGTTCCCGCCGGGCCTGGCACCAGTGCCGTCAGATGGTTTCCTTTTTGTTTTTTCGTCAATGAAAACACGGCTTTTCTCTTTCTCGGGTTTGCCACAGAGCGTCGTTGATTTACTCCGGTATGTCAATTGCCGATGATCTCCTGCCAGCGGACCAGGGTGACCGTTCCGCCCGTTGAGCCGCCGATATAGCCAACACCTTCCAGGCTGGTCGTGCCTGTCCCCGTGGAAGCATCCACCCATGCTGTACCGTTCCAGTGCAGAACGCTGCCGTTTTTCCCAACGGCCAGACAGTCGCTGCTCGATGCGCAGGAAATAGCCTTCAGGTCTTCACCCTTACCGAGCACTGAGGTTGGCCAGGTACTCCAGTTGCTACCGTTCCAGTGCACCAGGCTGAAGTTTTTACCCGGTTTACTTTTTTTACCCACGGCCCAGCAGTCATTGGCTGACACGCAATACACCGATTCAAGACTTGGTTTAATCAATCCTGAGGGTACCAGGGTCTGCTGCCAGGTAAAGGAACTGCCTGTGCGCTGTGCAAAGGTATAGTTGTTGTTCTTCGTTTTGCCGACTGCCCAGCAACCGCTAACAGAATAGCAATGGACACCTTTGAGCTCCTGGGTGACGTTGTTAGTGCCATCGACGACCCAGTTGCTGCCGTTGTAGCGTAGCGGTGGCTGGTTTTTCTTGCCCACGGCATAACAGATGGTGGACGGACAGGTGACCGCTTTCAGGTCATCGGTGGTTTTGGTGGTAGCCGACCAGCTGGTCCCATTCCAGAAACGTATAACCCCCCCCTTGTTTTTCCCGACCAGGAAGCAGTAGTTCGGGTTATTGGGTGCGCAGGCGATATCTTCATAGTCTTCTTTTGTGTTCAGAACCGTGCGGGTCCAGGTTCCACCAACATAATGAAGGACGACACCATTTTTCCCCACCGCCCAGCACACATTGAGTGTGGGACAGGTGACGGCTTTCAGCTGTTCGGTGGTGGGGGATGTAGACGGCGTCCATATTGTGCCGTCCCAGAAAAACAGTTTGCCGTTTTTCCCGACGGCCCAGGCTTGCCCGGGCTGACCGAGGCGAAGGTCGACACTGAGCGTACGCTTCGCAGGTACGCTGCCGGGCAAACCCACCGTCGCCGTGACCGGAACACGGCAGTCACCGAGCGGTTGTACCACAGCATTACCGAGCGTAAAGCTTCCCCGCCCTGCATTCACAGGGCCGATGCCGGACAGGCCGATGCAGGCGCCTGTGCTGGTGTACAGGGAAGAGGCATATTCAATACCCGTTTCGGCAACGAACAGGGCTTCCACGGCATCGTTTTGCACGGCGCTGTCGAGGCTGTTGCTGCCCGCCATGCGCAACAGGGAAATCGCCATCACGGATAAAACGATGACAATAAATAGTGCGCCAATCAATGTCACGGCACCGCGCTGTAACCGCCGTGAGCTAATCATGGTTGCTCCCTCAACGCGACGCGGTTGCGCTGGCTGTAGGTTTTGCCGTTGACCAGGAGTTGTATTTCAAATGATACGTAAGCAAGGTTGTTCCCACCCGTGGCCGGGGTAATTTCATCGCGTTGCAGGTAATTGAAGCGAAGGCTTTGCAGCGAGATGGAGAGCGGGAACGCGGCATTGGTCGCAAGCGAGAAGTAATGCAGGTTCAGTTGTGGCGCGGCATCTTCTATGGTGACCGTTTCGCCATCGTTGCGCATGAAGGTAATCTTGTTGGTAAGCAATGGCGCGGTAATCATATAATCGAACGGTGATACCGGGTTGCGACGCATCTCGCGCAGTTCACGGGTGATGCGTTCACTGGCATAACGCAGCTCACCGAGTATTTTTGATTCCACGGCATTGTCATTGTAAGCGCGTGCCGACAGGCTCAGGTAGGGTGTGACCAGCATGGCGAGAATCGACAGGGTGGCGATGGTGACAACCATCTCCAGCAAGGTGAAGCCTGTCGCGTTTCGATATCTCATCAGTAGTTCACCAGCACAAAGGTGAGTTCTGACAACACATTGCCGCCCGCATTAACAGAAACCCTGACTTCATCGCACAGGGCGGCTGCAGGACAGGCGGCGGGTGATCCGGTGGCCTGTGTGACCGTGGTTAGCCGATTGAACCCGGCGTAGTTGCCGGTGAGTGTTTCCGGTGGCCAGGCGCCGGTGGCGATCGCCGCAAAGCCCTGGTTACGGCGTCGACCCAGGATCAGTTCGGCCTGTTCCTGGGCCAGTTGCGTGGCCGTCTGGATGCGCTGGTTGGTGAGCAGGTTCAGGCTGGCTTTGGTGAAGAGTCCGGAAATGGGTACGGCGGCAACCGCCAGTATGACGATAACGGCTATCAGTTCGAGCAGGGTGAACCCGGCACAGGGGTTGACGTTCGGGCTTCTCATGGCGTTACCGTGACGAAGCCGGTGAGAGGCTGGATCTGAACTGTCTCAGTTGAGCTTTCACCACTCAGCGTCCAGCTTTGGGCGGCAGACATCAGGCTGCCACCGTTCAAGGGGCGGCCCAGTGAATCGAAGCGCAGGTTTGATACGCTCAGTGTGACACCGTTGTCGAGCGTGAAGTTTTGCAGCGCACCGGCGGAATCCCGAATGGTTGCAGTGCCATCGGTGATGGCATAGTTACTTGCAGTTTTGACATCCAGCACCAGGGCAACACCACGGGCCATGGCCATGGCCTGTGCGTGGCGCAGGTTGCGGGCAAACAGGTCGGCCTGTGCCGAGAGGGACTGGTCACCTGGCGCCCAGCGCAGCATGATGCCACTCCCCAGAACACCGAGTATCAACAGGACGGCAACCAGTTCAATCAAGGTGAACCCGCGACAGCGATTTTCTGTGTTGGCGACATCCATGGCGTTCAGTCCAAAAAAAGGGCGGGCATCAGCCCACCCTTTCAGTCCTGCTCTAGAGGAGAGCTGGAATTACTGGATTTGACCGATACATCCGACAAGATTGCCCACAGCACTGGTTGGCGTAGTACAGGTCGTGTCGGTATACGTTAGTACGGTGTAAGTCGTACCATTGATAATGACCTGGATACCGGTGGCAGCAGCGCTAATATTGGGGCCGCCGACATAGGTGGCCAGCTGGGTCACCGTCGGCAGGGTACGCAGATCAGCAATCGCCATGGCGTGGCCTGCGCGCACACCGGCCAGCGAGCCATTTTGCGCTGCGGTTAGTGCCTGGCTGGTTACGTCAACAAAGCGCGGCACCGCCATTGCGCCCAATAGCGCCAGAATGACCAGTACTGCGACCAGCTCTATTAGGGTAAAACCTGCTTCTTTCTTCATCCTGTTGATCTCCTGAAGGGCGGTAGCCCACTTGAACTGTCTTGGTTATCGTCAAGTCTTTGTCAGTTCTTTAGGGTTTATCGTTATTTTGGGACAAAAGTCTATAGGGCGCTTAAATACCGGAAAATCGCAATAAGATATTGATATATATTATTATTTAGTGGCTGACAGGCTTCCTGGACAAAAAACCCTATAGAACGTGCGATAAAATAAACGAAAAATTTCTGTGGTTTGTGTCACATAAGCGAATTTTAAAGTGCCACCTTGTACAGGTCCCACATGGGCAGGAAAACGCCCGCCGCCAGCAGCGCGACCAGGCCGGCCAGCGCGATGGTGAGGGTGGGTTCGATCGAAGCACTGAGTTTTTCGATGGCGTAGTCGACTTCGTCATCGTAATAGTCAGATATATCTTTCAGCAATTCACCTGTCGTGCCGGAGGTTTCGCCGACTTCCAGCATCTGTAACACCAGGTGATCAAAAATTGCCGCATTATGGGCCGTGCGACTGACCGATTCACCCCGCTCGATGCCGTCGCGCATACCGAGTACGCGCTCCTCGATAAATTCATTGTTCAGTGCGCGTGCGACCACAGACATGGCTGTCACGATGGGGACCCCGGCGTTAAGCACCAGTGCAAACAACCGGCTGAAGCGAGCCAGTGTCGCTTTGTACAGTACCGAACCTACCAGGGGTAGACGCAGTTGCAGTTTGTGCCACTTGTACCGTCCGCTCTCGCTGTTGACATAAAAACGTACGCCACCAAACAACAGTGCTCCGCCAGCCAGCAACAGTTCCCAGTGATTCACGGTGGCGTCAGACATGGCGACGAGGATACGTGTCGGCAAAGGTAACTGCGCGCCAAAGCTTGAGAACAGCTGGGAGAAGGCCGGGATAACAAAAATATTGATGATGGTAATAGCCGCGATAATCGCGGTGATGACAAACGAGGGATAGCGCAGCGCTGATTTCACTTTCTTGCGCGTCTTGAGTTCACGGTCGAGATAGCCCGCCAACTGGTGGAAGACTTCGTCGAGCTGACCACTGGTTTCACCTACCCGCACAAGGCTGACATAGAACACCGAAAATACGTCGGGATACTGGGCCAGTGAACTGGAAAGGTCGCGCCCTGCTTCGAGATTTTCAATGACGCCGGCAAGGGTGTGTCCGAGGGTACGGTTTCTGGCGTTGGTCGATAGTCCATTCAGGGCACTGAGAATCGGTACACCGGCTTTCATCAGGCTATACATCTGTCGACTGAACTGGATGAGATCGACCAGTTCAATCTTTGGTGGAAATAAATCTTTCAGGTCACGACTGAGACCGGTTTTATCCTCGACAGGATGAATATCAATCGGCGTCAGCCCACCTTCAATCAGACGGGTTGCTGCTACATCGGTACTGGCGGCTTCAATGACACCTTCAATGGCGTCCCCCCGGTGGCCGCGTGCCTTGTACTGGAATGCCGGCATGATTCGCTACACTGCGGCGCCGCTGAGGCGCATGACTTCCGCGAGGCTGGTCAGGCCCTGACGCGCATAGTCGAGGGCGTTGTCGATCAGTGGTCGATAGCCGGCTTGCGCCCGCGCACCGTTTTCGAATGCGGCAGGATCATTGCGACGCAGGGCATCAGCCAGCGTGTAGTCGATGTCGAGTAATTCATAGACGCCGATACGGCCGTGATAGCCGGTATGGTTGCAATGGTTACAGCCGCTGCCTTGATGAAAATGCAGGTTTGTATCTGCATCCCCGGTGAACTGTTTCAGCCAGGCCTGCTCGCCGGGTTCAAGGGGTTTGACGGAGCTGCAGTTAGGGCATGTTTTGCGTATCAGCCGTTGTGCGAGTATGGCTTGTACAGAGGCTGCGATTAAATAGGGTTCCAGTCCCATATCGACCAGCCGCATAGCGGTGCTGACCGCATCGTTGGTGTGCAGTGTCGACATCACAAGGTGACCGGTCAGGGCGGCACGTAAACCGATTTCGCCAGTGTCCCGGTCACGCATTTCACCCACCAGAATAATATCGGGATCCAGGCGCAGCGCGGTACGCAGGACGCGGGCGAAACCGAGATCAATTTTATGATTTACCTGCACCTGGTTGATGCGTGGAAGCTGGTATTCCACCGGGTCTTCTACTGTGATGATTTTCTTCTGCGGTTTGTTGAGTTCTGTCAGCGCGGCGTATAGCGTGGTGGTTTTGCCGCTGCCAGTAGGACCTGTCACCAACACCAGCCCGTGTGGCCGGTGAACGTGTGCGCGAAAACGCTGGAGAATATCATCGGGCATGCCGAGCTGGTCGAGTTTGCGAATCGCTGAGCCATGGTCGAGCAGACGCATCACCACCACTTCACCCGTCTGGGTCGGGATAGTGGCAAGGCGTACGTCAATGTGTTTATCCAGAACACGCAGGGTAAAACGCCCATCCTGTGGCAGTCTTTTCTCCGAAATATCGGCTTCCGCCATCAGTTTCAGTCGTGAAACCACCGCCGTGGCAATACGGGTATCGTCCATCACCTGTTCGTGGAGAATTCCGTCTATACGACGACGAATACGTAAAACATCCTCGTCCGGTTCGATATGGATATCCGAGGCGTTGGCACGTACTGCATCTTCGAATACGGTCTGGATAAGGCGTACCACCGGTGCATCACTTTGACTACTGGATTTAGACAGCGTGCGCAGGTCGAAAGCATGATCGGCCATTTCCTGGCCGACTTCATTGGCCAGGTTGCGTAACTGGTCGGCATGCTGGTACATGCGATCAATGTTGTGCAGCAGGTCGCTTTCCTTGACGCAGGCAATTTGTATATCACTTTTCAGCAGGCGGACCAGTTCGTCATAGGCGAAGATGTCTGTAGGGTCACCCATACCGACCAGCAGGCCTGAGCCGGTATCCTTGAGTACCAGCGCCCGGTAGCGTCGCGCATGCGTTTCCGGCAGGCGCGTGACCAGATCCGGGTCGAGTTCAAAACGCGACAGATCGACGTAGGGAATGTGTAGTTGTTCGGACAGCAGGAGCAACAGCTGGTCTTCACCGATATAGCCGTTCTCGATTAACACGCGGCCGAGTTTACGCCCGCTTTTCTTCTGTTCCTGAAGCGCTTCAGTGAGCTGTGCCTCGGAAATGATTTTCTGTTCAACCAGCAAATCACCGATACGAACACGTCGTGTGGGTTGGGTTGCGGCCATCATCCTAGTCCGTATGTCCTGACAGGGCGGCAATTCGCCCGGTTACAAAATGTTTCAGTGTGGGGTCCAGCGCGGCGGTGTTGGCGTGACGATACGCCTCAAGTGCGTTAGCGTTATGCTGGCCGTGTTCCAGTGAAATGCCAAGGCCCATCCACCAGACAGGCTGATCGGAATTGCGAGCCAGCGCCTTACGGTAAAGGGTGGCTGAGATTTTAAATTTTTGCATGCGGTAATTCAGACCCGCTGCAAGTGCGAGATCATTTGCGTTGTCAGAATCCTGCTGTAGCTGGCTTTCCAGTAATTCCATTGCCTGACGGTACTGACCCTGTTCGGCCAGCAGGTGGATATAGGCCATGGCGATCTTGTGATTGCCCGGGTTGATCCGGTAGCCGTCCTCGAGCAGCCGTTGCGCCCGTTCTGTACGTCCCTGGCGGAGGTACAGTGTGGTGAGTTGTAATCGTGCATCCTCGAGTTCCGGGTTCAGCTCAAGTGCGGTCCGGAGTTCCCTGGATGCATCACGGAATTTCCCTGTGCTCAGCAGGCTTTGCGCGCGACTAAAATGATGTTGTGCATTTTGAGCGGGCGTCAGGGTTTTTTTGATCACTCTCGGCGGTTTTGTTTCAGGCTGGTGGTGATTCATTGCCTTCACGCCATCCAGGTTGCCCGGCACGTCATCCCTGCTTCCTGACTCGTCATCCCGGCGCAGGCCGGGATTCAGCATTTGTAACGCCCTGGATCCCGGCCTGCGCCGGGATGACGTTTCGGAAAGCCGAGGTTTCTTGACAGGTGCCTGTTGACGGGATTTCACTGAAGTGGTTGAAGGGTGTGATTCGACAGGGGTTTGCACTCGATCTGGTGGCATTTTTTCCCCGGCAATAACAACATTATCCCGGCCACTTTGTCGCTCCGACCAGATTCGGTAACCCTGTTGTGCGAGCATCAGGGTCAGGATCAGGCCTATGCCCCAGCCAGCGCGTTGCATCAGAGCACGATGACCGACCGGGCGGTTGGCGGCCAGCCCCATACCCTGGAGAGCAGCGGTTTCCACACGGCTCGCCGGGCCGCGGCGTGCATCGAGATCCCGTAACATCTGGTTGATCAGGCTCATATTCCGTACGCGTATAGCAAGCTTGCGCTGGTCAGCGCCAATGCGCCGAGCAGTGCAGTGGCCAGTTTGACCCAGCGGTGAGGCGGTGTTCGGGTGTCGTCTGTATCACTGGCGGCAAGGCGGATATGTGCCGGTGTGATTGAACGGGCGCCGGCGCCGTAAGCCGCCATCATGGCCTTGTGGCTGAGCAGGTTGACCAGGCGGGGAATGCCGCGGCTGGTGCGGTGTACCTGCTTCAGCGCCCGTGGCGTGAACAGGTCAGGGCGTGTACAGCCGGCCACACCCAGGCGATGGCAGACATATTCCCCCACCGTACGCCGGTCCAGTGCGTCCAGCCGGTAGGAAAATACAATACGCTGCCTGAGTTGACGCAGTTTTTTCTGCGCCAGGCGTTGGTCGAGTTCCGGTTGTCCAAACAGCACGACCTGCATGAGTTTGCGTTTCTCGGTTTCGAGGTTGGTTAGCAGCCGCAGTGCCTCCAGGGTCTCATCCGGCATGGCCTGCGCTTCGTCGAGCAACAGCACGACCTGCTTGCCCTGTGCGCTGTAGTCGATAAGTTTGTCGGTGATCAGCCCGAGCAAACGGTGCTGGCCGATATTACGTGCGAACTGGATACCCAGTTCTTCTGCCAGCGCCATGCGCAATGCTGTCGGATTGAGGAAGGGGTTGGGGATATAGGCGGTGACGTACTGTTCATCCAGAAGCCCGAGCAGCTTACGGCAGATCAGGGTTTTTCCGGTACCTACCTCCCCGGTCACTTTGATAAAGCCTTCACCACCTTGCAGGGCTACCTGCAGTACATTCAGTGCTTCACGATGACTGCCGTGATCGAAGAAAAACTCCGTGTCAGGTGTCAGGGTGAAAGGCGGCTCTTTTAAACCAAAATAATCAAGGTACATCATGAGGTCACCATGTCACGGCCGGGTGCTTTAAGGCGCTGAAGCGGTCACCGGTGCGTTCGATTTCTGTAGACCAGGTTTTTTCATTACTGACGACTGTCGGGCGCAGCAGGATCACGAGTTCGGTCTTGCGCGACACTTTGCGGGTGTGGCGAAAAAGGTTGCCCACCACCGGCAAGTCGCCGAGAAAAGGCGTAGATGTTACATCGTCCTTGACAATATTCTGCATCAGGCCACCAATCACAACAACCTGACCATCACGCGCGCGCACGATCGTATCCGATTCGCGAATTGAGCTGGTAGCCAGGGGCAATGACAGGTCGGTGCTTGAGGAAATGCTGATACGCTTGTTGTCTTCAGTGACTTCGCTTATTGCCGGATGAACGTGCATGGTGATATTACCGGCGTCATCAATCTGCGGTGTAACATCCAGGGCAACACCGGAAAAGAAAGGCGTCAATGTGACATCGGCCGTCTGGCTGGAAACGCTGTTGGCGACATCGGTATTGCTGCTGAAGTCTGTGACAAAGAATTCATCGGTGCCAACCTTGATGATGGCTTTCTGGTTGTTCACGGTGGAAACACGCGGGCTGGATAATACCTGGACATCGCCTTGCGTCTTCAGCAGTTCCAGCAAGGCATTAAAGTCACCAAGATGCAGATCCACGCTGGATACACTGCTCAGCACTTTTGCATTGGCGTTAGTGATGTTATTCCCCGGGCTGGCAAGCCCGGTACCGAACACGCCGGCAGTCAATTCGCGGCTCCTGCCCTGTATGTCGATAAACTGGCTCCAGTTAACGCCGGCCTGGAAGGCATCATTGAGTTGCACCTCAACGATTTTTGCTTCGATGATGACCTGTCGGTTGATGGAAGCCTGCAAGCTGTCCAGGTAGTGCTCAACATCCATTAACTCGCGCGGCATGGCGTGTACCAGCACGGTACCTGACAGCGGGTCGGTGATGATCCTGCGTCCTGCTTTATCACCAATCAGTGTTTTGAGTGATTTTGCCAGTGTTTTCCAGAAATCAGAATCGGTTTGTGTGGCAACCTGTGCGCCGGAGAAACTGCGTTGGTTGTTTGCATTTGCCGGATTGCCGGAAGCGGACGGGTTGCCCAGGCCACCCGATGCCGAGCCTAAGCCGGCTGCGCTACTCCTGCCGGTCGTCGTCGTGTTCGGTGGCGGCGCCTGGGTCACCTGTCCGGAGCTGACACGCGTGCGGGAACTGCCCTTGCGTTTCAGATCCAGATAGTTGACCTTGAACACGCGCGAGCGCATGCGTGCCGGAAAAATCTGGTAGATGCCGTGACTGTGACGGTACTCGTAGCCGTACACGTCGCGTACGGTGGCCAGTACCTCGTCGGTGGTTACGTCCTTGAGATCCAGCGTCAGTTTGCCGGAAACATCCGGGTGTACCACCATGTTGTCACTGGTGCCCTCCACCAGGCTCATAAAGAATTCGCGTGCCGGTACCTCATTGACTGAAACATCATAGGTGGGTACGTGTGGCTTCAGCTGCCCAAGCGCCGCGCCCGCAGGTGCTAACAATGCATTCTGTACGGCGATTGGTGGTTCTGCCAGTTTTGTCTGCCGGGGTGACTGTGCATCATCAAGGGCTTGCTGGATAGCCGGCGCAGTAGCGATTGAACGGGACCGTACGGGCGCCTGTTGACAGGCGCTCAGCAACAGGCTGGTTGCCAGAACAAGCACGAAGGATTGGTGATATTTCATAGTCATGGCCTTGTCTTCAGGGTGTCGGGCCGCAGGCGCAGTTTCAGCGTGCGATCCCCGGTTTTGATGACGACTTGTGAATTCCGGATACGTGTGACGCGCGCTGAACCTACGTGGTCACCTTCCTGCACGCGCTTGCCGTTGATAATCGCAATCCGGCGGTTGTTGGAAACCAGAATGGACTGCAGCGTCCAGCCGCCGCTATGGCCGCCACTAAAGTACAGCGCCGGATCGGTAGGCCGGGTGGGGTCACGGAGCGCTGCGGCGTTGCTCGCCAGTAATAGCCCGAACAGGGCAAACAGGACTCTACCCATGTCCCGCTCCCAGGGTGTACAGCGACAAATGGGTGGTGGCGTGTGGATACTCGGTGCTCTGAAAATCAATTTTTTGCCAGAAAAATTTCCATGGCAGTGATTCGAGTTCCTCAAGATAGGCCAGTACCTCCAGGTAGCTGCCATCGAGTACCATGTCGATCTGGTAACGTCCCAGCCCCGTGGTATCACCGCTTTCGATATCCAGGTCCTCGAGCGTGCGTGAGCTGGCGTCCATCGAAACCAGTCGCAGGCCGTGGCGCCTGCTTAGTACCTGTTCGAGCACTTCCGTGGCCTGTGCGGGTTCAACCAGGGCGCCGAGTTGATCGACGATACGTGTATCCAGTACGGCAAGTTCACGTTTGAGTTTGTTGCGCTGCTCACGCCTTGCCTGCAACGGGTCGGCGTTACTGCGGTATTGCAGCAGGCGTGCATTCTGCCGCAGCGCGCTGAGGCGGGTATCCAGTTGGGTGATGCGCTCACGGGTTGCCTGTTGGGATTTCAGCACAGGCTGAAGTGCCAGCATGTCGATACTGAAGAACAGTACAGCGACAGCTGCTGCCAGCAATAATACCCGCTCGCGCAGTTCCAGCGCGTCGACGCGGTCGGCGAGTTGTTGCAGTGGTAAGCGTAACTTCAGTCCCATGCCTCACCCTCATGAAAATTGCGCAGGATGAAACCGAGCTGGGGATGCTGTGTGTCCGCGCGCTTCAGCTGCACGGTTTCAAATGGCGTATCGGACAGGCCTGGCTGATTTTCCAGCCGTTGCAGATAGCCGGGGACCAGTCGTGAATTCAGCGTGCTGCCACGGATCTCGATGTGCGCATCACCGTCTGCGCTGACACCTTCCAGCCACAGGCCATTGAGGTGTTGTTCGGCCAGGGTATGGAACAGGGTATGAAAGCCGCTCTGTTTTTTGATCGCCAGCTCATCAAAGCGCGTCAACAGTGTGTTGCGTTCGTCGATGTGGGTCTGGAGTTGTTCAATTTCCTTGTCCAGCGCTTCGGTATCCGGCGTGCGCAGGGCTTTATCCAGCACACCGATCTGTTTCTGAAGATGGTCGTATTGCTGCTGCATATCATTGGCGGTTGCATTCATGTTCCCCAGCGTCCAGCTGGCATGGCCGAGTAGCAGCAGCAACAGCACCGCCACGGCACCGGTGATCTGGCTCAGTGTGACAGCCGAAAACACCTTTTGCTGTTTTCGAAACACCGGCTGGAAAAGGTTGATCTGCTGATGCATGCCGTTCACATGCCCCCATTGACCGTCAGATTGCCGCCGTAAATCCACCGGGCGTCAAAATTTCGGGTAGTCGACTGATTGGTCAGGTGATTTCCCGGTGAGACGGGAAAGCGCAGGAAGGGGTTTTTAAACGGGCACAAACGCGCCGTAGACCTCCATTTTGGTGGTCTTTTCTGTCCCGGCGCACAGAACAGGCGGGTGTGCTGCCGGCACAGGTTTTTGATGTCGAATGCTTTTTTGCACATAGCAGGGGAGGTAAAGCAAGAAACAGGCCGGCTTGGTGGAAGCTGTGGAAAATTGCAGGGCGATAAAAAAGGGCCTTGCGGCCCTTTTCAGTTGGCGTGACGCTC
>CAYYAP010000063.1:10634-13309 GCA_964469575.1 uncultured Thiohalobacter sp. | reverse complement strand
ACCATGCTGATTTCGCGGCTCTGCGACAGGGCCTTGTCCATCTGCTCCATGGATTCTTTCATGTGACGCTTGTCATCCGCGCAACGCAGCGCAGCCTGTACGGCGGGTACCAGCTGGTCGGCTTCCAGCGGTTTGACCAGGTAGGCCAGCGAACCGGCATCGGTAGCGCGCTCGACCATCTCCTCCTCACCGTAGGAGCTCAGGGAGATAAACGGAAGGTCCGCCTCGCGCAGTGCGACGGCAACTTCGAATCCATCTTTCAACGGCATGCGTAAATCGAGGATAGTCAGGTCCGGTTGGCGTTCCAGCGCCAGGCGCTCGGCTTCATCGCCATCGTGCGCCTGCAGGACGTCGTAACCGGCAGCCTCCATCGCCGAGGTGAGCAGGTTGAGATCTTCTGAATTATCATCAGCGACCAGAATAAGAGGGACGTTCATTCATATCACTCCGGACAAAAAAACAGCTAAAACAGGCTCCTAACAATCGGATACACTGCGCTTTCGCGACACTGCGGACTTTAACCGCATTAAGCCGGAGTATACACATGTACATACTGACGGGTGACATCGGTGGCACCCATACACGCCTTGCCCTGCTCATACAGGAGGCGGGCCGTTTCCGCATTGTGCACCTTAACCGCTATGCCAGCCGCGATTTCGATGGCCTGCAGCCGATCATTGAGCGCTTTCTGCACGACTACCCGGATACCCGTCCACAACAGGCTGCCTTCGGGGTGGCGGGGCCGGTGGTTGGCGGCCGCTGCAAGACCACCAACCTGCCCTGGGAAGTGTCCGGGGCGTCGTTGTCCTCGGCGCTTGGGATTCCCACCCACCTGCTAAATGACCTGGAAGCGCTGGCCTGGGGCATTGATACCCTGGACGATACCGCGCTGATATCACTACAAACCGGGCAGGCGGTCGCGTCGGGCAACCAGGCCGTGATTGCCGCCGGCACGGGGCTGGGACAGGCCGGGCTGACGTTTGACGGCATCCGCCACCGGCCGTTTGCCTGTGAAGGTGGCCACACGGACTTCGCGGCACAGACTGAACGAGACAACGCACTGCTGAAGTCATTGCAGGCGCGTTACGGCCATGTCAGCTGGGAGCGCATGGTCTCCGGGCCGGGGCTGGTTGAAGTGTTCCAGCAGGTACTGGACACCGCCAAAGTCGCCGCACCTGACTGGCTGGGCGATCCACGCCAGGAAGATGCCGCCGCCCGCATCAGTCAGCACGCGCTGGCTGAAGACGATACCCTGTGTGTTGAAGCGCTGGACTGGTTCATCGAACTCTATGGCCGCGAGGCCGGCAACCTTGCGCTCAAACTCAACACAACCGGCGGGATCTATCTTGGCGGCGGTATCGCCCCGAAAATCCTTGCAAGGCTCGGCGCAGGCCGTTTCATCGAGGCGTTTCTGGACAAGGGGCGCATGGGCAAGCTGTTAAGCGCCATGCCGGTCAAGGTGATCTGCGACGAACAGACAGCCCTGTACGGACTGGCGCGCTATGCGGGTTTAACGGAAACTACTTGACGACTTTCAGCGAGGGCCGTGTGGGCGGTTCCGGAGGATTGTTGTTATCGGGATCCGGCTTGTCTTCGTCTTCACCAAACATCATGCCGCGACCGTTTTCCCTCGCATAGATCGCCAGTACCGCAGTCATGGGTACGGCGACCAACTGGGAAACGCCGCTGAAGCGCGCCAGGAAGCTCACTTCATCATTGCCGAGGCGCAGTCCCTCGACTGCGCTCGGGCCAATGTTCAACACGATCTTGCCATCCTTGACGTGCTTTTGCGGAACATCGACCCCTTCCGCATTGGCGTCGACCATCAGGTGCGGGGTGCAGTGATTGTCCAGTATCCACTCGTGAATGGCACGAAGCAGGTAGGGCCGGTTGGAGGTCATTGCGCGCTGATGACGCTACTCGCGCATCTCCCGCTCGGCCTCGGTAAGACTGGTCTGGAATGACTCGCGCGCAAACATGCGGTCGGCATAATCGAGAACCGCTTTGGCCTGTGCAGGTAATTCAATACGGTAGTGCTTGAGCCGCCACAGGATCGGCGCCAGACTGGCATCGACCAGGGAAAAATCGTCACTAAGGAAGAACGGTTTGGCCTCGAACACCTCGTTACTCGACGCCAGGCTGTCACGCAATGCCTTGCGCGCCTTGGCCGCCGTCTTTTCGCCCCGCTCCATATCCGACAGCAGTGAGTACCAGTCCTTCTCGATACGGTGCAGCGCCAGACGACTACGCGCACGCGAGACAGGATCAACCGGCATCAGCGGTGGGTGGGGGAAACGCTCATCGAGGTATTCGACAATGACCTGCGGATCATACAGCACCAGTTCCCGATCCATCAGCGTCGGAACGCTCTGGTAGGGGTTCAGGTCGATCAGGTCTTCCGGCAGGTTATCCGGGTCGATATTGACGATTTCGACCGTAATCCCCTTCTCGGCCAGCACTATACGCACGCGATGGCTCTGCGGGCAGGATGCGTCGGAAAACAGGGTCATCACCGAACGGCGATTGGAAATTACGGCCATGCATTTTCTCCAGGTATTCGAACCTGACGGACGGGGTGATACACGCTGGTATCACTCCGCCGCAGGGTTAGTGGACGTCCTTCCAGTACTCTTTCTTGAGCAGGTAGGTAATGATGAGCAGGACAAACAGGAACA
>CAYYAP010000063.1:9227-10534 GCA_964469575.1 uncultured Thiohalobacter sp. | reverse complement strand
ACCGGCTTGGTCTTGTCCATCCGGCTGTAGAACGGCATACCCAGGAAGAAAGCGAAGTACACCACTGTACCGATCTGCGCCATCAGCGTCCTGAGCTCAGTTGGCGGCTTCGTGCCAAGCCAACCTAGCGTTATGAAGGCGATGACAAACAACGTCAGCATGGTCTTGTAGATCGGTCCACGGTAACGAATCGACTTCACTGGACTCTTGTCCAGCCAGGGCAGGAAGAAGAAGATAACCACTGAGCTACCCATGACGATCACGCCAAGGAATTTGGCGGTCAGCGGTCCGATATCAATCGTGACCGCGCGCAACATGGCGTAGTACGGCGTGAAGTACCACACCGGGGCAATATGCTCGGGTGTCTTCAGCGGGTTGGCCGGTTCGAAGTTCGGCTTCTCCAGGAAGTAACCGCCACCTTCAGGGACAAAGAAGATCACGATCGAGAAGAACATCAGGAACACCACCACGCCAACAATATCTTTCACGGTGTAGTAGGGGTGGAACGGAATACCATCGAGCGGAATGCCATTTTCGTCCTTGTGCTTCTTGATCTCTATGCCGTCGGGGTTGTTGGAGCCGACTTCGTGCAGTGCAAGAATGTGCATGATCACCAGACCGGCCAGCACAAAGGGTACGGCGATAACGTGCAGTGCAAAGAAGCGGTTGAGCGTGACATCGGAAATTACATAGTCACCGCGAATCCATAATGACAAGTCATCGCCAATCACCGGAATCGCACCAAACAGCGAGATGATGACCTGCGCACCCCAGTAGGACATCTGTCCCCACGGCAGCAGGTAGCCGAAGAAGGCTTCCGCCATCAGCGCCAGGAAGATCATCATGCCGAACAGCCAGATCAGCTCACGCGGGGCTCGGTAGGAGCCGTATAGCAACCCGCGGAACATGTGCAGGTACACCACGATAAAGAACGCCGAGGCGCCGGTGGAATGGATGTAGCGAATCAACCAGCCCCAGTCCACGTCACGCATGATGTATTCCACCGAAGCAAATGCCTGCGTGGCGTCGGGCTTGTAGTTCATAGTGAGGAAAATTCCGGAGATAATCTGGATCACCAGCACCATCAGCGCCAGCGAACCAAAGAAGTACCAGAAGTTGAAGTTCTTGGGCGCGTAATACTTGGCCAGGTGCTCGTCCCACATCTTGGTCAATGGGAAACGGGCATCAATCCAGTCGCGCAAGTTGACTAACATACCCATATTTTAAGCAGCTCCTGTATCAGCGCCAACGAGGATCAGCGTATTGCTGGTGTACTTGTGCGGCGGTACGACGAGATTCAGCGGTGC
>CAYYAP010000063.1:0-9127 GCA_964469575.1 uncultured Thiohalobacter sp. | reverse complement strand
TCATCCAGGGTTGGCAGCGCCTTGAGCATTTCCTCGCTGCGATTGAGTATCCACACCGGCTTGCCGCGCCACTGCACGCGGATCATCTGCCCGAGTTCGAGCTTGCTGATGTCCGCCTCGACCGGCGCGCCGGCCGCCTTGGCCCGCTCACTGGGCATCCAGGACGCCAGAAAAGGAACCGCAGTATACACGGCGCCTACGCCGCCCACGACCGTTGCAGCAGCTGTCAGGAACCGACGTTTGCTGGTATCTACACCGTCACCACTCATGCAAATGGTCTCCACGCAAAATCACCGGCTGAGGCTTGACTGGCACACCGTCATCACCGACGAATATTAGAATATTCAGATATTCAAACCCATGTTCGAATAGCGGGCATAGCATGTCGGAACTGCCCCGGCAGGTCAAGCGAAACTCCGTCGAAAAACGCCGATCTGTACGACTTTTTCACACAGGATTATCTATATCGACAAAAAAATGTTCGATCCCGAAATGTTCCGCCAGGTGCTCACCGAGCGCCTGTACGCCATAGCGCTCGCTGGCATGGTGGCCGGCGGCAAAATAGTGGATGCCGTACTCACGGGCGATATGCACGGTCGGTTCGGAAATCTCGCCGCTGATAAAGGCATCCAGCCCGCGCCGGGCGGCGGCTTCCAGATAACCCTGTGCGGCACCGCTGCACCAGCCGATGCGGTGAATTTGCGCCGGGCCGGCATCGATATGCTGTGGCTGACGCCCCAGCGCCTTCGCTATGCGTGCGCCCAGCGCAGCGGCTGTCAGCGGCTCGGCCAGGCGCGCCTCACAGGCCAGCGGCGGGCCATTGCCATCACCGAACCAGTCAGCTATTGGCAGCTCAAAGCGTTGCGCCAGACAGGCGTTGTTGCCCAGCTCCGGATGAGCGTCCAGCGGCAGATGGTAGGCCAGCAGGCTCATATCCCGGTCGAGCAGGGCTTTCAGCCGGCGACGCTTTATACCGGTGACACAGGCGTCCTCACCTTTCCAGAAATAGCCGTGATGCACCAGCAACAGGTCGGCCTGCTGCGCGGCGGCGGCCTCGATCAACGCCTGGCTGGCGGTCACCCCGGTGACAATACGCGCCACCGTGCCGCGCCCTTCGACCTGTAGACCGTTCGGACAATAGTCACGGAAACTCCCGGCATCCAGCAACCGGTCGCAGTAACTGACAAGTTCATCGAGGCGTGGCATGCGACTGTACTACCCTGTGTAAGCCCTGAAATTCGCCTTCCCCCGGATGATCCGCAATAATTGCGCAACCCCGGACAGGCAGAAGACCCCCATGAATATACGTGATACCGTTTCTTTTTTCCTGCAAGCCGCTACCGTCGGCATTGTCGCCGCCTTTTTGCTGCTGCTGATAAAACCCGACTGGTTCGAGCAACACGCGCCGGTCGTTCAGGTTCAGCAGGCTGCGCCGCACACGGAACACCACCTCTCCAGTCTCGACGGCAGCGCCCCGGTTTCCTATGCCGATGCCGTCGAACCCGCCGCCAAAGCGGTGGTCAATGTATATTCCGCCAAGGTCATCATACGCAAGCGTCATCCACTGCTTGACGACCCGCTGTTCCGCCAGTTCTTCGGCAACCGGCTGGCCCCGCGCAAGCGGCTGCAAACCAGCCTGGGTTCGGGCGTGATTGTCTCCAGACAGGGTTATGTGCTGACCAACAACCACGTCATTGCCGGCGCTGACGAAATCCAGGTGCTGTTGCAGGATGGCCGCAGTTCGCGTGCAACGGTGGTTGGCGCCGACAAGGATACCGACCTCGCCGTGTTGCGTATCAAGCTGGACAAGCTGCCGGTGCTGCCACTGGGTTCGTCAGACAAGCTGCGTGTGGGTGATATTGCGCTGGCGATCGGTAACCCCTTCGGGGTCGGCCAGACCGTAACCCTCGGCATCATCAGCGCCACCGGGCGCAGCCAGCTGGGGATAAACCGCTACGAGGATTTCATTCAGACTGACGCCGCGATCAACCCCGGCAATTCGGGCGGTGCGCTGATCAACGCGTGGGGCGAACTGATTGGCATTAACACCGCCATCTACAGCCGCTCCGGCGGTTCACAGGGTATAGGTTTCGCCATCCCGGTCAGCCTTGTCAGCAACGTGATGCAACAGATCATTGAGCAAGGCCATGTGGAACGCGGCTGGCTGGGTATCGAGGCGCAGGACATTACGCCACAACTGGCGGAGAGCTTCGGACTGAAAGATACCCATGGCATGCTCATCGCCGGCGTGCTGCGCGGTGGACCAGCGGACAAGGCCTCGATCAAACCCGGTGACATCATCGTGCAAGTCAACGGCAAGGCTGTTGATAATGCCCGTCACGCCATGACCCTGATCGCACAGTCCGGGCCGGACGCCGTGCTCGATATTAAAGGGGTACGTGACGGTCAGCCAATCATGCTCAAGGTAACCACCGGCAAGCGCCCTGACGTGGAACCCTGACGAACGGGCCGTCTATTTTGCGGCAGCCTTGGCTTTCTTCGAATTGATGTAGTCATCAAGCTGCTTGCCGGTCACAGGCCCCACCTGGCGCGCCACTGGCGTCCCGTCCGGTGCAATAATGTAGGTTGTCGGCAAACCCGGCACCGGGCCCAGCGGCGTTTCAGCCAGCGGCTCGGAACGCAGTATCGGGTAGGTAATCATCTGCCCTTCTACGAAATCCGTGAGCTGTTCCTTGCTGACATCCTCGAAATTAACACCCAGCACCACCACATCACCACCCTGCTTGCGGTGTTGCTCGTGGAATTTAATCAGATCAGGAATCTCTTCCCGGCACGGCGGGCACCAGGTTGCCCAATAGTTCACAATTACCCATTTACCCTTGTAGTCGGCGAGCGAATGCATCTTGCCATTGAGGTCGGGAAGACTGTAATCAACCGGTGCGGCAAACAGGGGGCTGGTGAACAGCAGGGACAAGGCAATAATCAGGGCTCGCATGAAGGGGTTCCTAATAGTTCCACAAAGGGAAGTGGTTTCAATATTCGTCATTGCGAGCGCAGCGAAGCAATGACAAGATACAGATAGGACACAGCAAACGCGCTATTTGTTCCCTTTTTCAGGAAAAGCCATGAACGTCATTGTCCAGGAAGACTTTATTCAGAGCGTTGAAGGTGCGCTGCAATACATTTCCTATTATCACCCGATCGACTTCGTCAGGGCCATGCACCGTGCCTGGCAACAGGAACAATCACCGGCGGCACGCGATGCCATTGCGCAGATTCTCATTAATTCGCGGATGTGCGCGGAAGGCAAACGGCCGATCTGCCAGGACACCGGGATCGTTACGGTATTCATCGATATCGGCATGGATGTCCGCTGGGATGCACAACAAAGTGTCGAGGAAATGATTAACGAAGGGGTACGCCGCGCCTACCTCGCAACAGACAACCCGCTACGCGCCTCTATTGTTGCAGACCCCGCCGGCACACGGCAAAACACCGGCGACAATACCCCTGCCGTGATTCACAGCCGCGTGGTGCCCGGCGACAAGGTCTCGATGACGCTGGCTGCCAAGGGTGGCGGTTCGGAAAACAAATCCCGCTTCACTATCCTTAACCCGAGCGACAGCGTGGCAGACTGGGTGGTGGACCAGTTACCCGGCATGGGCGCCGGCTGGTGCCCGCCGGGCATACTCGGCATCGGCATCGGCGGCACCTCGGAAAAAGCCATGCTGCTGGCCAAGCAATCGCTCATGGCGCCTGTTGATATCCACGCACTGCAACAACGCGGTGCGTCAAACCGTATCGAGGAACTGCGGCTGGAAATACTCGAACGCGTTAACCGGCTGGGTATAGGCGCACAGGGGCTGGGCGGCATCACCACCGTACTCGATGTGAAGATCCTCGACTATCCCACCCACGCCGCCTCCCTGCCGGTAGCCATTGTCCCCAACTGCGCCGCCACCCGGCACATCCATCTCGAACTCGATGGCAGCGGTCCGGTGTTCGCCGCGCCGCCCTCTCTGGATGAATGGCCGGAGATTCCCTGGGACCCGACCACCAGCTCGCGCCGGGTCAACCTGGACGAACTGGACGCAGCGGCGATACGCGACTGGAAACCGGGCGAAACCCTGCTGCTCAGCGGCCACCTGCTCACCGGTCGTGACGCCGCGCATAAACGCATTGTCGAAACCCTGGCAAAAGGCGAGCCGCTGCCCGACGGACTGGATTTCCACAACCGTTTCA
The DNA here is from genome assembly GCA_964469575.1 of uncultured Thiohalobacter sp. Classification (GTDB taxonomy): domain Bacteria; phylum Pseudomonadota; class Gammaproteobacteria; order DSM-19610; family DSM-19610; genus Thiogranum. Next base: position 4,924 of record CAYYAP010000063.1, on the reverse strand, counting down.
TCTACTACGTCGGGCCGGTCGATCCGGTCGGCGATGAAGCCGTCGGCCCGGCGGGGCCAACCACCGCCTCGCGCATGGACAAATTCACCGATACCCTGCTGGAACAAACCGGCCTGATTGGCATGATCGGCAAGGCGGAACGCGGCCCGGCCGCCCTCGCATCCATCAAAAAACACCGCGCGGTCTACCTGATCGCCACCGGCGGCGCCGCCTACCTGGTGTCAAAAGCCATTCGCGCTTCGCGTGTCATCGCCTGGCCGGAACTGGGTATGGAAGCGGTCTACGAGTTTGAAATCGAGGACATGCCGGTCACCGTCGCCGTCGATAGCCAGGGGGTTTCCGTCCACCAGATCGGCCCGGCGGAGTGGAAACAGCGTATCGCCGGCATCGAAATCACCTCCGAATAGTCCAGATCAGCCAAAACTGACCGATACAGAGGCAGTTACCGAGGACAGGACACCCGCAGCACGTGCAAAAACTGCAACTCACCATTCCGGCGCAGGACAGGACAGGACCGGCTATCCGCATCAAGCCGCGCGATGTGCGCGAGTGGCTGGAAAACCTGCCCTACCTCGACCTGCAACGCGCAGCCAACATCGCCAGCCAGCAGCTGCGAATTATGAATCGCCAGCCCATGGCGACGACCGCCCGCGTGGAGACACTCGGTGATTTCCTGCGTGCCTACCAGCGCCTTGGCGAATCGGTTCCGTCAACGGCAAGCAGCAACGAAGGAATCCGTACCCTGCTGAAACGTCTGTGCCAGGACATCTGCTTCGGTTACAAAATTATTGTCAATGATCTGGTCAACCAGAAAGCCGGCTTCATCGAAATGCGCCAGCTGCCACAGGCGCTGCTCGGCGCCATCTATACGCTGGGATTACAACTGGCCCACTATTACAGCCACTACCAGCGCGCCCCTCGCGCCCTGTGGAGCGAGTGCCTGGCGTTATTCCGTTATGCTGTCGATAATGACCGTGCCAGCTACCGTGGCGAACTACCCGGCGCCGGCAACCTGCAACTCGACGAATGCTTCCGCCTCACCGCGCTGCTGCGACAGACCGATCCCTACCGCCTGCCGACCGGCATGGTTGCGGCACTGGACCGTTATTTCCGCCATCACATGGCATTGAGCTCGATTGATATCGACCTTGAACCGTCCAGTGAACACCCGGGTTACCCGCTACGGGAAACCTGGGGACAACACGACAGTCTGCCGGAACAAACGCTGGTCCTGCAGATCAACGAACTGGTCGCGCAAATCACCGATGACATGGACAAACTCGCCCAGTACCGGCAGGCACAGGCCGTCGGACTGCCCTCGGATATCCCCGCCTCGACCCTGCTGCACACCTTCCGTCTACTGCATGCTCGCTGGGGAGAAGCCAAACCGGATCGAAAAAATGATCGCGAAGACGCGCACGCGCGCATCGAACTGGTCAACGGACTGGATGCCGCCTACTGCATGATTAACCAGGGACGCTGTTTCGACCCGTCCCTGTTCCTTGCCCCGGGTGACCAGGATGTGATTGATATCGGCGAACGCGCAGCGCCCGACCACGACGCCAGCCAACCCGCCCCGTCATTCCATTGCACCAGCCTGAATCGCGGCGACGGCGGCGTAGCCGTCCGTTACCAGGGTGAGCAACGCCCGCCCCCGAAGGTAGGCCAGCTGGTTACCCTGCGCCGCCCTGACCTTGGCCCGCGAAGCAGCTGGGTACTCGCCGCATGCCGCTGGCTGGTCGAGGCCGACAACGGCAAAGGCTTCGAGATGGGGCTGCAATACCTGAGCCGGGACCCACAGCCAGTGGTTATCCGGCTGCCCGACGAGAGCGGGTCCGGTGGTAACTACCAGCCCGCCATCTCCGCCGCGCAGAAACGCGGATCGGAACGCATCCTCACCATCATTACCCGCAGCGAACAGCTGGGAGAACATGCAGACTTCACGCTGCATGACCGACACGGGGCGCACAGCGCGCACTGCACCGAACAACTGGAATCCGAACCGGGATACGAGCGCTTCATCTACACACTCGACGACTGACAACAAAAAAGGCCCCGAAGGGCCTTTTTCACCTTACCTGCCGGGGCAGGCTGTGCGATTTACTTGAGTTCGAGTGAACCGCCCAGGTAGTTGCGGTCACTCTCCTCTACCACACCGATCGACCATGCACCGCGGTTACGCGCATGATTTACAGCGGCTTCCACTTCAGCCGCAGTCGGGTTGCGGTCGACAGACAGCACCTGACCGGGGTAGATCAAATCCGCATCCTTGATCTGGTCACGGTTGGCCTTGTAGATGAGCGGCCACTCGTAGGGATTGTTGTAGACATCGGACTTGCCTGAAATCGACCACAGGCTGTCACCACGCACCACTTCTACCTTGATCGATGCAGCGCGCAACTCGGCGACCAGCGGGTTGAGCAGATCATAGGCCTTACGTCCCTCGGCACGGCCAATCGCAGCGCCCGCAGCATTCAGCGTACCTTGCTGTTCAGCACTGAGCCCACTGGCATTACCCGCTTCTGCGTAGAGTACCTTGGACTTTTCCAGGTAGTACTGGTTCACGGCCAGCTCAGCCTGACTGCGCGCCTTGTTGGCCAGCTTGATCGCCGTTGCGTCGTCACCCTTGGCAGCCGCCGCTTTCGCTTTTTTCAGGAACTTTTCGGTATCGCGCCAGATCCAGTGCACTGACTTGGCACCCGCAATGGCGGACTTGGCGTTATTAATGGCCTGCGTCACTTCACCGCTCGGTCCCTTTTGTGCAGGCTGCGGCGGCGGAGTCGTCGTAGCACAACCTGCCACCAGACCCAGGGCAAGAACGACGGAAACCAGTGCTTTGCCGGTAAGAATTCTTTTCATGAAAATTACTCCGCTAGTGGTTGATCCTTGAAGACTTTTTGTCTTTCGACGTTTTTGGGAAGCTACCACCCGCGTTATCCGGGTGTCAAGCCATCCTGCCGGGTACAACTATACCCCCGCATTAACCCGAAAGGACGCGGCACGACGGGAAAAATTCCCTGTGACCCGATCCTCGCGGATCTACTCGGTATTGGCATCCTGCGCCGCCTGGCGCGCCACGATGGCCTCATCGCGCGCCTGTCTGGCACTGCGTCGGGCGTCACGAAAGCGGCGATTATTCAGCATCTGCTCGGCTGTCTTCAACGTGGTAAGCGCCTGTTCCAGCTTGATGTGCGCATACTGTTCGGCCCCTGCCGCACGCGCGGCATCAATGGCCTGGCGAGCCTCGCTCATCTCCTGCACCGGCGCCGAGCGGCAGGCCAGCCCGGTAAATAACCAGAGGGTCATCAGTAGCAGGGCAAAAAACCGGGTACCGGATGTGTGTGGGCCTGTTGTTTTCAGTAAATGTCCGAACATTCGCAAAGGACGCTGTTTCAGTAGGGTCAACACGCTAGCACCGCGTCATGGCAGGGTCAAGAAAGGCCTGTACTGCGCCGCCATGATCACGCAGAATACGGCCGCGATCTGCCAGGAGCCAAAACCCATGTCCAAGGTCACTATTTACCACAATCCACGCTGCAGCAAATCGCGGCAGACGCTCGAATTGCTGCAAGAAAAAGGCATCGACGCCGACGTGGTGGAATACCTGAACCACCCGCCCGATGCCGAACAACTCGATACCATCCTGACCCTGCTCAAGCTGGAACCACGTGAACTCATCCGCAGTAACGAGGCCGAATACAAGGCACAGGGCATGGACAACCCGGACCTGACCCGCGAGCAGCTGATCACCCTGATGGTCCAGCACCCGAAGGTGATCCAGCGCCCCATCGTCCTCAAGGATGGCAAGGCCGCTATCGGCCGCCCGCCTGAAACCGTACTGGACATCCTCTGACCATGAGCGACATCCTGGTACTTTATTACAGCCGCTACGGCGCCACTGAGAAAATGGCACAGCGCATCGCCCGCGGCGTAGAAGAAGTCGAAGGCATGCAGGCCGTGGTACGCACCGTACCGGCCGTATCCACGGTCTGCGAAGCCGTCGAGGACACGATACCCGAACAGGGCGCACCCTACGCCAGCCTGGATGAACTGCGTGACTGCAGCGGACTCGCGCTCGGCAGCCCGACCCGCTTCGGCAATATGGCGGCGCCGCTGAAATACTTTATCGATTCCACCAGCAGTCTGTGGCTGGGTGGCGAACTGGCCGGCAAGCCGGCGGCGGTGTTTACCTCCACCTCATCACTGCACGGCGGGCAGGAAACCACGCTGCTGTCGATGATGCTGCCGTTACTGCACCACGGCATGTTGATCAGCGGCATTCCCTACAGCGAAACCGATCTGTTGCACACCGATGCCGGCGGCACACCCTACGGCGCCAGCCACCTGGCCGGCACCGACAGCAAGAACCCGCTGACGGCGGCCGAACAGCGCCTGTGTCACGCAATGGGTAAACGCCTCGCCGAAACAGCACGGAAACTCGAAGCCTCGTGAGTTCCCGCGCACGCTACTATTACGCGCTGACACTGTTCGGCTACTTCGGCATCATGGCGCTGCTGCCCGTCTGGATTGGCTGGTTCAAGCCCCCCGGCCTGCTGGTTCCGCCGGTGGCGATTTCATTGCTGGCGCTGCCGCTGTTCCTTGCGCTGCGCGGCGTACTCTACGCCCGCCCCTATACCGTCGCCTGGAGCCTGTTCCTGTCATTGTTCTATTTCACCCACGGCGTGATTGAAGCCTGGAGTGAACCCGTGGGACGCTGGGGTGCGCTGGCGGAGATTGTTCTGTCGACCTGCTGGCTTGTGGGGGGTATTGCCTGGATACGAGCGACCTCGCCGAAGCGTAAGCCGGCAGATTAACCCTCGTTGCACCCCAGGAGTACTTCCTCAGGATGCCTTCGCCATCCTTCAGGGCGCAGGTCACCTGGATGTTTGTAGGAGCGGGCTTGCCCGCGAACAACGGCGGATTC
>CAYYAP010000062.1:4158-13483 GCA_964469575.1 uncultured Thiohalobacter sp. | reverse complement strand
CAGTTCATCAGCCGGCCGTTTTCCGAAGGTCAGGAAGTCCTCTCCCAGTGGTACGGCCAGTTGTTTCTCATACAGCAGTTGGTGGATGGCTGTCAGGTCGCGTGTATTACGCAACAGCCCCAGGCGATTCAGGGGTTTCCCGAGCCGTAGCAGGCGCCCGGTAAAACCCTTCTGGTAAGGCAGTGCATAGATGGCCAGCGGTTTCCCCATGCGCGCCACTTCAACCATCATCGAAACGCTGTCGCCGGTAACGATAAACCGGTCGGCCAGTCCCATCAGAGCGAGATAGGGGTTGTCACTGCTGTTCGCTGACCAGCAATAGAGCCGGCTGTTCGGCGGCAGATGTTCCTTGAGTGCCTCGATGACGGCCGGTGGCGTTCGCCGGCTGGTGCTGATGTACAGGAACCCCTGGCCGGCGGCCTTGTGGGCAGCATCGAGCAGTTCCAGTGCCGCTTCGGCATCGAAGCGAAAGGGTTTGGTCTGGCCACCGATCAACAGGGCGGTGAGAGGGGGCGGCAGGTCGGCGAGGCGTCCGCGCCAGGCATCGGCTGCTGTAGCGATGGCGGTTTCATTACTGCGCATTAGCGGCAGGTCGAGATTGAGGACTTTCGCATTGTCCGGCATCTGGTACTGGGTCGGTACGATGACCAGCGAAAAACGATCCATCCAGCGCTTGGGTCGGCCCAGCAGGATAATTTTGCTGTGTCCGCCGGACTGTGCCTGTATCCACAGCGCGGCCATCGAGGGGCGCCGGCCGATGGTCAGTATTACGTCCGGCCAGGGGGCTTCGAGTTTATCCGAGCGTTCCCTGTCAAGGTGGTAGAGTGACGCCTTGAAGCGTGGTTTTCCCAGTACGTAGTCAGGTTTGGGGATGACGCGTTTGACTTCGTAAGGCAGCCCCAGCGCCTCGGCAATGATTTCGATCTGGGCGTTATCGCCCGGTTTGTCGCCGATCACCAGCCAGATGCGCGGGGTCTGTTTCGAATTCACGTGTGTCATATCTAGCGAAAGGCCCCGCGCCGGTACAGGTTCCAGAACATGCCCCAGATAAAGATCAATGGCCAGCGGCGCACGCGTTCGGGGATTTCCACACTGACGCCGGAATGCCGTTCCAGTTTCCAGGCAATGTAGTCGAGACCGCCATCAAAGGTAAACAGGGCTTTCAGCAGGCGTGCAACAGACAGTAGCTTGCCCTGTGCGCTACGCAGTTTCCAGGCGAGTTTTGTGCGCAGGCGTTTTAGTGCGGAATAGTTCGTCCGGTAGTTTGTTCCAGTCTCCGAAACTTCCAGATGGAAGTCAGGCATCAGCGCATCGGCCGCATAACGGGTCACAGTGGCATAGTAATCCAGGTTGCCAGCAACCAGCTCCCCGGTGCGGTTGACGGACTCCGGTCGCAGTTCGGTGCGGTAGCTGAGCGACAGGCCGTCACGCCATAGCGAGACAATGTCGCCCTGGGGTGGCAATGCCGGCAGCGCACGTTGCAGGAAGGTCGTAGTCGCCTGTAAAAGACAGCGGTTGACCTGTTGCCGGCTGCTGGCATCGCGCTGCCAGGCAATGGCAACCGGCTGGCAGAAACGCCCCCACAGGTAGGAATGGAACCAGTGGCGTGAGGTGCCACGTTGCAGGTCGGCCAGTGTCAGGATGGCGTATTTGCAGCGAACCTTGCGTGCATCGTGCTCCACTTCGGTATAGAACACATTGGGTGGCAGCAGCCAGTTCCAACTCGCACGCGCCAGCGAGCTGTTGGCGTCACGGTAGCGGTCGACAATCAGGTAAAGATCCACCAGTCCGTCATAAGGGTCGCCGCTGCGCAGGCAGGAGCCGTAGAACAGGATAGCGCGTACATTCTCGCCATAGCGCGTGCGTAATGCATCGACCAGCGCATGCAGCGCGGGATGTTGGGGCGGCGGTGTGAGTTCAGCCGGCATTATGACCCGATTTTCAGGAATTCGATGTTGCCGCCCTCTACAATACAGACCGGCCCCTGTTCGCGACTGGCCTGGTAGCGTTCGCCGTCGATGGTAAAGGTTGCATCCATATCCAGTTCGAGTTGCCGCACGTTGTGGCTGAAATAGCCGTTTTTCGTTGTGGCGCCGGCGCCCGGTTTACCGCGCAGCAGGCCCGCCAGTCTTCTCACCAGGCCGGGGGCGGATTTCTCTATCCAGGTGCTGTGCAGGGCTTGCGTTTCCTGCCCCCACCAGGGATGAATGCCCAGGAACAGGCGTTCCAGGCTGGTGACCAGCAGTATAGCAAGCTGTTTTTGCATTGCTTCATGCTGTCCTTCCGTGCGGATCCGCACGGTGATCGGTGCGGCGAACTGCGGGTCGCCACGCAGTATGCCCCACACCGCTCGTAGCAGCGTCACGCCGGGACCGATTTCATCGGTAATCCCCATGCGGTGAATCTGACTGGTGCAGTGTTCAATGCCGCCAATGATAATAGAACCTGCGCCAAAGAACATGCCGTACAACGGGCCTTGCCCGACCGCACCGTCGATACGCAGTATGGGACGGGAAAGGCGCTGCACGGGGAGTGGTTCACCGTCCGACCAGCGGCAGAGTCGATCGATGGACGTTTTCAGGTTGCCGCGCAGACCGACATCGGCGGCATTCATGTTGGTGGTGCCGCCCGGCAGCAGTACCACGGCGGGTTGTGTCTCGAATGGCGAGTCATTGAGTAACGCGCCGAAGACCTGTGCCGTGGTGCCGTCACCGCCGTTGATGGCCACAAGCCCAACGCCCTGTTCGGAGAACCTGCGCAATGCCACAGCAATATCATCTGCCGACTGCGTAATGACATGGTCGATATTCCTCTGCGCGGAGACCCTGGCTTCCACCATCGCCAGCCCGTCCCGGTTGCGGCGGCTGTGCGGGTTGGTGATCAGGCCGATGCGCGGACGATCATTGGTGGCGTCAGTGGAATTCAAGGGTGTTTGTCGGTCTGGATAAGGTACTATACGGACATATTAACCCAGTAAACTCAGGATAAGTACCTCCACATAATTTTCCATCATGAATGCCGCCACAACACCATCCGGCCTGTGTTTTGCACAGCTCTCCGATCCGCATCTCACCACGCTCGACGCGGTGCGCTGGCACCAGCTGTTGAGCAAGCGGGTGCTGGGGTATTTGTCCTGGCGATACAACCGCCGTGCCGAGCATCGCAGTCAGGTGCTGGATGCATTAGTAGATGATTTGCGTGGCATGCACCCCGATCACGTTGTCGTGACCGGCGACCTTACCCAGATTGGCTTGCCGGAGGAATTCCGCCAGGCGCGCCTTTGGCTGAAGCAACTGGGTGAGGGTGGTGATGTCACGGTAATCCCCGGCAATCATGATGCCTACGCCCGGCATACCTGGTCGAATACCTTCGCGCTCTGGGAACCGTGGATGCGTTCGGACAAGCTGCCGGAAGGCATGGCTTCAACTGGCAGGGAGGATATGTTTCCCAGCCTGCGTATCCGTAACGGCGTCGCGCTGATTGGTTTGTCGAGCGCGGTGGCCACGGCGCCGTTTCTGGCCACGGGAAGCCTGGGCGCAGCACAGTTGTCGCGGTTGTCGGCGATATTACGGGAGACAGGTTCGCAGGGTCTGTTTCGTGTCGTGTTGTTGCACCATCCGCCGGGCACGGGGATAGAGAAATGGCGCAAGCGTCTCACGGACACGGTGGCGTTGAGTGAGGTGCTGGCGGACTGTGGCGCAGAACTGATCCTGCATGGTCACAGCCATCGCGCCATGCAGGACAGGATTCAGCGGGAAGGCGGGGATATCCCGGTATTCGGCATTCCTTCAGCGTCCGCCATAGGCCGCAAGCCGGGGCGTGCGGCGCAGTATTACCTCTATGATGTGCGACCGGACGGGGATCACTGGCGTATTGATGTGTGCGCGCGTGGGTATCAGCGTGATCAGCATGTGTTCACGCTGCAACATGAGTATCACCTGTCGGCGCCGAGAATCGACTCGACAAAACGTTGATCCTCGACCGTGTCGACATCGATGGCGGCTTCCGGAAAGGGTAGCAGTGCCGGTTTGATGTTTACCCGTAACTTTGCCGACAGGCGTTGGGCCGCTGTTTCCATCTTCAACAGTCCCAGACTGTAGCGCAGCACCGAGCCAAGCCCCAGTTGACGCACGATATACAGCGGGTTTTTGCGTTGTTTTTCCACACTGCGCCAGGCATTGGCCACGCGGTGTGAGCGCGGTGACAGAAATGCAAACAGGTTGCAGCCGCAGTAGCCGTTGTCGCTGAAACGCATAACGGTTTTACGCGCGCCGGGAAATTTCCCATGGATGGCGTCAATGGTAGTAACGCCTGCCACCACATCGGCGCCGCTTGCGCAGGCACGTTCGAGAAAGTCATCGATGATGTCCGGACGCAGCAGCGGGTGGTCTGCCGTGGTGATCATCACCGGCTGGCCTTCCGGCAATTGTTGCAGGACCTGGTAGGCGCTGCTTGCCGGGCTGTTTGCGGGTTCCACCCAGCGCGCTACGCCCTTGTCAATAAGTGCCATCAGCGTGGTAGCGCTTTCGAGACAGGGTCTGGCAGGCCCTGACAGTACGATGTCGTTGACCTGCCGACTCCGGGCCAGCGCATCGATGACGCGTTCGATCATCGGGCGGTGGTCGATTTCAACCAGCGCCTTGCTGCAAACTCCGGCGTGGCGTATCAGCGGGTCATCACGGGTGCGGTCGGCCGCGAGGATAATGGCGGTGAAGCGGGTATCAGTCATGAATCTGCACCGCCCCCAAGTTGTTTTTCATACAGCCGGTAGCGCTTGTATTCGACGCCGCCCAGCTGCTCGATGATATTGCGCATGGCCTGATTGTTGTCGAGTATCCATGACATTTCCACATCTTCGATACCGCGACGCACAAACGGTGCTCTCAACGCCTCGGTGACGGCAAAGGCCAGCGCCGGCCCCAGTCTCGTCTGGTGGTATTTCTTCAATACGCCCATCAGTGGTATGCGCGCTCGGGTAGGGTAACGCACCTTGATGCGCCACAGCAGTTTTATCCAGCCAAAAGGTAACAGTCGGCCATTCAGATCCTGGATGGCCTGGTTGATATCGGGCAGGCCGATGATCATGGCGGCGGGTTCGCCATCGACCTCGGCAATTTGCACAAAGTCATCATCCAGTAGCAGCGTCATCGCCTTGCCGACTTCCTGGAACTCCGCTTTGGTGAAGGGCACAAACCCCCAGTTCTCCGACCAGGCATCGTTGAAGATGTGACGAAGTATCTCCAGCTCACTGTCGAGCGCCTTGCGGTTAAGCTGGCGCAGGTGTATCTGTCCGGACAGGCGCTCCAGCAGGCGTTTTACTTTCGGTGAAAATTCGTAGGCGGGCGGTTGGTGGTAAGCCAGCAGGTCGCGTGCGGGTATGAAGCCATTGGCTTCGATATGCGCACCGTACCAGGGCGGATTATGCCCCATCATGATGCGCGGCGGTGTATCAAACCCATCGACCAACAGGCCGGCTTCTTCATTGATGGACAGGGTGAACGGGCCGGTGATGTGCGTCATGCCTTCCCGGGCCAGCCACGCTTCAGCCGCCTGGAACAGGCCGGTGAAAATGGCCGGGTCATCTTCGGCTTCCAGGCTGCCGAAGTGGCCGGTGCGGTCTGTGTAACGTTCGAGGTACAGCGGGTCAATCTGCGCACTGATGCGCCCGACCGGTTTACCCGCACGGTAGGCAACCCAGCCCTGCCAGCGTGCGTGTTCAAGAAAGGGGTTTTTGCGGCTATAGCGCTGTTTCTGTTCGATCAGTAAGGGTGGAACCCAGTTAGGGTCATTGTGGTAGATAGACCAGGGGAGATGAATAAAATCCTTTAACCGGGCGTCATCATCTACAGGACGGACATCGAGGGCATCCTTGTCAGCTGGCATAACGTCTCGCGGGTTGAGGGTCGGGGTGCTGATCATACCGGGCCGGTCAGGATGCGGCTACCGGGTAAGAATGTGGTTTCCATCACGTTTTCTTTATGGATGGAAATCTATACTTCGGCGTTGCAGACACGGGGTGTTGACTGGCCCGGATTTTGCTTTATGTTTGCACGGTATTTGTTTGGCGAGTGTAACCTGCGGATTTGCAGGGTTTCACGGGAATTGTTGTATTATTTCTGTCTCAGATTGGCGACATTTTTGAGATAAGCCCAACAAGTGCCGAAAAAACGTTGAAAAAGTATTGTGTTTTCTTCCTATTGTAGGAATAATCCACAACCGGCTAGCTGGACGTTAAAGCGCAGACATTGCTGTTGTGAAAAAGCAACGTTGACACGCGGAGTTAGCAGTATGACATGATGTTTGTGTGTACTGCGGCCGTAGCGCTCCCCGGTTAGTCATGATTGAAACTTTTTTGGGGTGTTCCTGTCTCTGACCGGAACCGATCACCAATCCTCAAAGGGAAAAGACTTTTGGGCGCAGAATCGACACCAACTTTACACAATTTGCCGTTTCGTGCCGCTGATTTCGCTACTCTGCCTGACGCACTCGACTACGCGGCGCAAGGCGATACCGGCGCAAACTTTTACACGGGTCGTGGAAAGCTCTATGCGAGCTTGCCTTACGCTGAGCTGCGTGAAGCCTCCCGTGTACTGGCGCGAAAACTTCTTGGCATGGGCCTGCAAAAGGGCGACCGTGTTGCGCTGGTTGCAGAAACCAACCCGGATTTTCTGAGGTTCTTCTTTGCCTGCCAGTATGCCGGGCTGGTTCCCGTTTCCCTGCCGGCATCCGTGAACCTGGGTGGCCACACGGTCTACGTAACACAGTTGCGTGGGCTGCTGGAAAGCAGCATGGCGTCTATCGCCATGGCGCCGGAAGGCTATGCTTCGTTTCTTGAAGAAGCGGGCGAAGGCCTGGGCCTGAAACTGATCGGCTCACCCGATGTGTTCGATGCCCTGCCGGAAGTCGATGTTGAATTCCAGCCGGTACAGCCGGGTGATATCTCCTACATCCAGTACACCTCGGGCAGTACGCGTTTCCCGCGTGGCGTTGTGATCGAGCAGGGTGCGGTCATGAGCAACCTGTCGGGCATCATTCGCCACGGTGTGCGCATTGGCCCCGGCGACCGTTGTTTCTCCTGGCTCCCGTTCTACCACGACATGGGGCTGGTTGGCCTGGTGCTGGTGCCGGTGGCTTCGCAGATTTCTGTCGACTATCTCGATACCCGCGAGTTCGCCATGCGTCCCCGCCAGTGGCTGAACCTGATGACACAGACGAAGGCGACCATCTCCTTCGGTCCTCCGTTCGGTTACGAGCTGTGTACCCGTCGTCTGCGTCCGGGCGAGGCAGTAAAGTACGATCTCAGTAACTGGCGTGTTGCCGGTGTGGGTGCGGAGATGATCCGTTCCGAAACCTTGACGCGCTTTGCCAAGGCGCTGGCCCCGGCCGGTTTCAACGAGAAGGCGTTCCTGGCCTGTTACGGCATGGCCGAGTGCTCGTTGGCGATCAGTTTTGCACCCTTGTTTGAAGGACATTCGACGGACTGTGTCGATGGCGACCATCACTCCGATCACCAGGAAGCCTTGCCGATTCACCTCTGCGAGAACCCCGGGCGGGCGCGTTGCTTCGTGGATTGCGGGCAGCCGCTGCCGGATTACCAGGTGGAAATTCGTAATGAAAATGGCGACGTTCTGTCGGATCGTTTGAGTGGTTCCATTTACGTACGTGGTCCGAGTGTCATGTCCGGGTACTTCAATGCGCCGGAAGAAACAGCCGCCTGTCTTTCCGAAGACGGTTGGCTGAATACCGGTGACATTGGCTACCGTGTCGATGGCAGCCTGATCATTACCGGTCGCAAGAAGGACTTGATCATCATTAATGGCCGTAACATCTGGCCGCAGGATCTGGAGTATCTGGCTGAACATCAGCAGGAAGTCCGCCTGGGCGACGCGCTGGCGTTCTCGGTGCCGGGTCCTGACAATGACGAGATCTGTGTGCTGGTCGTGCAGTGTCGTGAGTCCGATCCGGTCAAGCGGGCGGATCTGAGTGATCGCCTGAATCGACTGGTTCACATGGAACTGGGTATCGATGTCTTTGTTGAACTGGTGCCGTTGCATACCCTGCCACGCACCTCGTCCGGTAAGCTGTCGCGGTCAAAGGCGCGTCAGAACTTTATCGAGTCGCATGACATCAGCAATTTGACGGACGCTGCATCCACATCTGAAGAACGGGAGTTGAAGCAGGGTTCCGTTTGATCTGCAGACACCGCTGTATCAACAAAATAACCGGCTCAGGCCGGTTATTTTGTTTCAGGGGGAACAGTTTTTCCGGGCTGAGGTGTTGATGTCGGGACATATTGCCATTACGGGAGCCAGTGGCTTCATCGGTCGCAGCATTTGTCGGCGCCTGCATGCGCAGGGTCGGCAGCTGCGCCTGTTGATGCGCACGGCATCGAGTGAGGCGCAGCTCAACGGCATTGAAGCGGATGTGGTACGCGGTGACCTCCATGATGAAATCGCGCTTACCCGTCTTGTCGATGGCGCCTGTGCGGTGATTCACTGTGCCGGCGTGGTGCGAGGCGCCAGCCGGCAGGATTTCGACAGGGTGAATGTGGAAGGTCTCGCCGGGCTGCTGAAAGCGGTACAGGGCGTTGCTGTTCCGCCACGGCTTTTTGTTCTGTCGTCGCTTGCCGCGCGTGAGCCGGGTTTGTCGTTCTATGCCGACAGTAAACGCCGTGGTGAGCAATTGCTGGAACAACAGGCGGGCAACCTGAACTGGCTGGCACTGCGCCCGCCGGCGGTCTACGGCCCGGGCGATCGTGAGATGCTGCCGCTGTTTCGCGCCATGGCGAAAGGCTTTGCGCCCGTTCCCGGTAAAACCACGTCACGCTTTTCGATGATCTATGTGGATGATATTGCGGAGCTGGCAAGTGCCTGGCTGGACCGGGACGAGGTGGCGTCGGGCATATTTACGCTGCACGATAACCGTGAGGGCGGCTATGACTGGAATGATATCTGTCAGGTCGTATCCGGGTTATGCCAACGACGGGTCAGGCCGATAGAAATCCCTTCGCTGTTGCTGGATATACCCGCCTGGCTGAATGTGCGCCTGTCGCCGAAGCTGGGTCACGCGCCCATGTTGACCCCGGGAAAACTGCGCGAACTGCGTCACCCGGACTGGGTGTGTGACAGTGACGCCATCAGCGCACTGCTCGACTGGCAACCGCAGGTCCAGCTCCGGGAAGGCTTAATGAAAACTCCCGGTTGGCGGGGTTAGGGAAGTGCCTTGCCCGGGTTCAGTATGCCTTTCGGATCAAACTGCCGTTTGATGGCATGCATGAGCTGAAGGCTGTCGGCGCCGATTTCCCGTGCCACCCAGTCACGTTTGA
>CAYYAP010000062.1:0-4058 GCA_964469575.1 uncultured Thiohalobacter sp. | reverse complement strand
TGCATGAGCTGAAGGCTGTCGGCGCCGATTTCCCGTGCCACCCAGTCACGTTTGACCAGGCCGATACCGTGCTCGCCGGATAGCGTGCCACCCAGTTCGAGAACCCGGCTGAACACATCCTCAAGGCAGGCTTCGGCATTTTTCTGCTGGCCGGCATCATCCGGGTCGTAGAGCAGGTTGACGTGCAGGTTGCCGTTACCGGCGTGGCCGAAGTTAACGATATGGATGTGGTGTTTTTTTGAAAGCGCAGACAACGTATCGACCAGCGCCGGAATATGCGATACCGGCACCACGACGTCTTCATTGATCTTTTTTGGCGCTACCCGTCGTAGCGCGGGCGACAGGGCCTTGCGTACCTTCCACAGTGCGCTGACCTCGGCTTCGTTATTCGCCTGGTGTATGGCCAGGCAGCCCGCTGTGCCTGCGCTGTCAGAAACCTGTTCGGCGAGTTCATCGATTTGCGAGGCAAGACCGTCCACCTCGATAATCAGCAGTGCGCCGCTACCGTCAGTCAGGCTGTCCGCCAGTTCGTCACGCACCATCTCGATGGCGTTGCCGTCCATGAATTCCAGCGCGCAGGGTGTAACCGGACTGGCCATGATGTTGGCCACGGCTTCAGCCGCACCCTGCATATCCCGGTACTCTGCGCGCAGGGTGCGCTTTGCCGGTTGCAGCGGGGTGAGCTTCAGCGTGGCCTCGGTAATAATGCCAAGCGTACCCTCGGAACCGATCAACAGACGTGTCAGGTCATAGCCCACCACACCTTTGGTCGTGCGTACGCCGGTGCGCAGTGTGCGGCCGTCACCGGTCACCACGCGCAGTCCCAGTGTGTTGTCACGCGGGGTGCCGTACTTGACGGCGCGCGGGCCGGCGGAGTTATAGGCGAGATTACCGCCCACCGTACAGACAGCCGCGCTGGTCGGGTCAGGTGGCCAGAAGAATCCCTGTTCGGCAGCCGCCTGTTGCACCTGCTGGTTGGTTATGCCGGGTTCGACCACCATGAGCCGGTTGTCCCGGTCCAGTTCGATCAGCCGGTTCATGCCGGTCAGTGAAATGACCACTGAGTGCGAGTCAAGCGGCACCGTGGCGCCGGTTGTTCCCGTGCCCTGACCTCGCGCGATAAGCGGCACGCCCAGTTCATAGCAGGTGCGCACCACACTGACAACCTGGTCGTGGGTGGTGGGCAGTGCGACGGCCACAGGCTGCCCCTGAAGCTTGCTGTTGTCGTAGCCATAGGCGTGACAGTCAGCCGGGTCGGTGAGCAGGCGGTCGCCCAGTGATGCGCGCAACTGCGTAATAATAGCGTCTGGCATACGGCCTCACATCGGCGTAGCGCGGGTTAGTCGAGATATTCAAACAATTTTACGATGCGCTGTACGCCTTTGACCTGGCGAGCCTGTTCGGTGGCTGCGTTGGCTTCGCTGTGTCTGACCATCCCAAGCAAGTAAACCGTACCATTCTCGCTAATCACCTTGATGCGTGTCGGGTCAAACCCCTTCTGTTTGACAGTAAGCAGGGTTGATTTGACCTTGGTAGTAATCCACGTATCGCTGGAGCGCGTCATCATTGAGCTGGGCGCGGCGACCTGGATTTCATTGTGTACGCGCCGCACTTTTCTGGCCCGACGCGCGATTTCACCGGCGCGTTGGCGCATGGCGCTGGTCGGTGCCTCACCGGAGAGCAGGACGATACCGTCAAAACTGCTGATATTGATATGCGCCTGGTTGTTGAGTTCCGTATCCTTGTTCAGCGCAGTGCGGATGCGCAGTTTGATAGACTGGTCCTCGACCACAGCACCGGCCGTACGGCGGTCGTGGGCCACTGAGGCGGTTGTTGCAGCACCGCCGACGACCAGTGCCGCACAGGCATTGAGCAGCAGTGTTGCAGTGATGATGGCGCCAAGGGTCAGCCAGCGAGTTTTTATCATAGTGTTCTCCCGTTATGGTTCGGTCGGTCAGGTCAGGCGTCGAGTCGGAATGCGTCCTTCAGCCAGTCGATAGCAGGATCATCGGGCTCGCCTTCGATGGAGACGACATCGAAGCGGGCAGCGCTGTTCCATGCATGGTGGCAGTGCATATAATACTGCGCACAATGGATGATGCGCACCTGTTTGCTTCTGGCGACAGTTTCTGCGGCGCGCCCGTAACGGGTTTGTCGTCGATAGCGGACTTCCACGAAGACCAGCGCATCGCGGTCGCGCATAATCAGGTCAATTTCGCCCCGCCGGCAATGGAAGTTCCGTGTGAGCAGTGCCAGTCCCCGCTGTTGAAGGAAGTGACAGGCCAGCGCCTCGGCCTGGTCTCCGATCCGTTTGTGATTCATAGCGTCCCTCCATGGACACAGGTGTACCCCGACGGAATTGTGCCCACTCCAGGGTGCGGTGCAGGCGTTTCTGCGCATCCAGCGTGAGGATGCCGGTCGCCCCCGGGTAGCTGGCAAAGCCGGGCATGTTCAGTGTGCCCAGCCACGGGGTAATCTCCCAGGCATCATACCCCAGTGCGAACAGGCGCTGAAAACGCTTGCTGCGTACCGGCCACAGGTTCGCCAGCATCTGGCGTTTTTCCGCCCAGCGCCCGGTTTTATCCAGTACCCAGGGAATATCACAAAACATCAGGCCGTCCATATCGCGGTCGAGTCCCGGGTCGGATGTCGCGCTGAATACGTGCGAGGTGCTGTACACCGGCAGGTCGCCGGCGTGGTGAAAACGCAGTTGCGGCCTGATCTGTCGCGCCTGGCGTGGAAAGCCCAGGATGAAAATCGCCTGGACATCCTTGCGTCGGCGCGGTTCATAGTTGAGTTTTTCCCCGAGTAAACGCGCCAGCGCAAGGTAGCGGTGCTTGCTGTCATCGATATTGAGGGTGCGTTCGATCGGTTGTTTGAAGTCAGCTGTTTTCGGCGGGTAGCGACCGGTTTCCAGCACTTCGCCGCCATATTCCGCAAAGGCTTTGGTGAAGGCGTTAAAGACACGTTCACCCCACGGATTGTCAGGGATCAGCGCGGTGATGTACGAGTGGCCATCAGAAAAGATACGTTGTGCCGCCTGCCGCGCTTCATCTTCCGGCGCCAGTCCGAACTGGTAAAGCGGCAGCGTGCTGTCGGTTTCGCCGCCGATCTGGTTCAGTGCCATAACCGGCACCGGTAGCAGGCCGGATTGCGCCAGCTGGCTGATGGCGTCTTTCATCAGCGGTCCGATCACGAATTCTGCGCCATCCTGTACGGCCTGCTGGTACACCGACCACAGCAGCATGGCATCACCGCCCGTATCGTAGAATTTCAGGGTGATGCCAGCGGGTTGCTCTTCGTACCAGGCAGCCAGCATGCCGTCGCGCAGTGCGGCGGCGGACTCACTGGCGCGACCGCTGAAGGGCAGCAATACAGCAATGTGTTGCGGACGGGTGGTAAGCTGTTGCACCTGTCCGAGCAGGTCGGGTAGCAGGGCATCTTCGGCGGCGTGGCCCGGGTAGCGTTGACGCCAGCTTGTTAATCGTTCCATCCATGCGCGCCGGTCACCGTGTGACTGGCGGGTGATCTGCAAGAGTTCCATCCAGCCGCTCAACGGGTCAGGTGGCGGGTTCACGCGCAGTTGTTCCAGCGCCTGATTGGTCAGGGTGGAGAGCTGTTTCCAGATATTGTACTGGTTATCGAGCTTCTGTTGTGGATCATCGATCAGGCCGTCCAGCCAGATGAGTTGCCGTGCGGCTTCCAGGGCGTTGCCGCGCATGGCGTAGGCCATGGCGCGCAGCTGGTAATAGCGGTAGCCGTGATCCGCCAGCAGCTCGGGGTTGCGGATGGGTTCCAGTTTTTGCAGCGCTTCCTCACTATGGCCCCGGGCAATGTCCAGTCGGGCGCTCAGTAGCAGGTGCTGGATACGCAGGGGTTCGGGCAGTGAGCGGGTATTGATGCTGGCCAGTACCGGTTCCAGCTGGTCCCATAACTCACCGTGCTCCAGCAGGGCGGCAGCCTTGAGACGCAGGGCCGGTCGCTGTTCAACCGGTGCGCTTCGGGATGCATCGAGATACTGCTGAGCGGCGGAAAGAAAGTCCCCCTGGTCGATAAAG
>CAYYAP010000061.1:0-13887 GCA_964469575.1 uncultured Thiohalobacter sp. | reverse complement strand
ATCGGGACGGATTAAATGCCGTCCCTGTTCTTTAGAGGTTGACATGGCAAATCAAAGAATTCGCATTCGGCTGAAAGCGTTCGATCATCGGTTGATCGATCAGTCAGCACGTGAAATTGTCGAGACGGCGCGGCGTACCGGTGCGCAGGTGCGCGGCCCGATCCCGCTGCCGACCAAGAAAGAGCGGTTCACCATTCTGATTTCGCCGCACGTCAACAAGGACGCCCGCGATCAGTACGAGATCCGTACCCACAAACGTCTGATGGACATTGTGGATCCCACAGATAAAACCGTTGATGCACTCATGAAGCTGGACCTCGCGGCCGGCGTCGATGTGCAAATCAAACTGAACTGAGGGCGCGGTCATGGCAATCGGATTAATTGGTAGAAAAGCAGGTATGACCCGCATCTTTACGGAAGCGGGCGAATCCATCCCTGTGACAGTCATCGAAGTCGAGCCGAATCGCGTCACCCAGGTCAAGGGACAGGACAGCGACGGTTATCGGGCTTACCAGGTCACCACCGGATCACGTCGCGCATCGCGCGTGAACAAGGCGGCCGCCGGGCACTTTGCTAAAGCGGGTACCGAGGCGGGCCGCGGCTTGTGGGAATTCCGCCTGGGTGATGGCGAAGGTGATGATATCGAGGTTGGCAAACAGCTGGGTGTAGACCTGTTCGAAGCCGGTCAGAAAATCGATGTTGCCGGCACGACGATTGGTAAGGGTTTCGCCGGTGGCGTGAAGCGTCACAACTTTGCCATGCAGGACGCCACCCACGGTAACTCGCTGTCGCACCGGGCACCGGGTTCTATCGGCCAGTGTCAGACGCCCGGCCGCGTGTTCAAGGGTAAGCGGATGGCCGGCCACATGGGTAATGTGCGCCGCACCCAACAGAATCTGGAAGTTGTACGCGTCGATGCCGAGCGCAACCTGTTGCTGGTCAAGGGTTCGCTGCCAGGCTCACGTGGCGGCGACGTCATTGTTACGCCCGCGGTCAAGGCGCGGTAGAGGGGTCGGACATGAATATCAATATGCATGGTGGTTCGAGCCTGGACGTTGCCGACACGGTATTTGGACAGGACTTCAACGAAACGCTGGTACACCAGGTCGTGGTCGCCTATATGGCGGCAGCGCGTTCCGGTACATCCGGGCAGAAGAATCGCTCCGCCGTCAGCGGCGGCGGCACCAAGCCCTGGCGACAAAAGGGGACAGGACGCGCGCGTGCTGGTACAATCCGCAGCCCGCTGTGGCGTGGCGGTGGTGTGACTTTTGCGGCAGGCACGCGTGATTACTCGCAAAAGGTCAACAAGAAGGCGTATCGCTCGGCCATCCGTTCGATCCTTTCAGAGTTGGTCCGCCAGGATAGACTGGTTGTGGTCGAGAGCTTCGCGGTCAGTTCCGCGAAAACGAAGGAACTGGTCGGCAAGCTGAATGAAATGGATCTCGATAACGTATTGATCGTTCACGATGATCCGGATGAGAACCTGTATCTGGCTGCACGCAACCTGTCGAAGGTTGATGTCGTTGACACGTCAATTACCGATCCGGTCAGCCTGGTCGGCTTTGACAAAGTGCTGATGACGGTTGCTGCGCTGAAGCAGTTTGAGGAGAGGCTCGCATGAATACCGAGCGCATGAGCAAAATTCTGGTGGGTCCGGTGGTCTCTGAAAAGAGCACGCGTGCGGCCGACCTCAGCCGTCAATACGTCTTCAAGGTGCTGCGCGACGCCAGCAAACCTGAAGTCCGCAAGGCGGTGGAAAAAATGTTTGACGTCAAGGTGACTGCAGTGCAGCTGTTGAACGTCAAGGGTAAGACAAAACGCTTTGGGCAGACGACTGGCCGTCGTTCCGACTGGAAGAAGGCTTATGTTACGCTGGCTGAAGGTTCAGACATCGATTTCACGGGCGCAGAATAATGGCTATCGTCAAGTCCAAACCAACATCACCCGGACGCCGTTTCGTCGTCAAGATTGTTGAGAAAGAATTGCACAAGGGCGATCCCTGGGCGCCGTTGCTTGAAAAGAAGACCAAGAACGGCGGTCGCAACAACAAGGGTCGTATTACCACCCGGCATCGTGGTGGCGGTCATCGCCAGCGCTATCGCGTTATCGATTTCAAGCGCAACAAGGATGCTGTGCCGGGACGCGTTGAGCGTCTGGAATATGATCCGAACCGCAGCGCGCATATTGCCCTGGTGTTATATGCAGACGGCGAACGACGCTATATCCTGGCGCCGAAAGGTGTCTACGCGGGTGCGGAGATTCATAATGGCATCGATGCGCCGATCAAGGCTGGCAGCGCATTACCATTGCGCAACATCCCGATGGGTACCGTAGTGCATAATGTCGAGATGAAGCCGGGCAAGGGTGGGCAGATTGCCCGCAGCGCCGGTGCCGGTGTCCAGCTGGTTGCGCGTGAGGGGCAGCACGCCACCTTGCGCTTGCGCTCCGGTGAGATGCGCAAGGTGCCGGTCGATTGTCGCGCCACTATTGGTGAAGTCGGTAACTCCGAGCACAACCTGCGTTCACTGGGCAAGGCAGGTGCGACCCGCTGGCGCGGTGTGCGTCCGACCGTTCGTGGTGTTGCCATGAACCCGGTTGATCACCCGCATGGTGGTGGTGAAGGCCGTACTTCCGGTGGTCGTCATCCGGTAAGCCCCTGGGGCATGCCGACCAAGGGTTACAAGACCCGTAAAAACAAGCGCACGGACAACATGATTGTCCGCCGTCGCAATCAGAAGTAACGACAGAGGTTAAAGACAGTGCCGCGTTCCGTAAAAAAAGGACCCTTCATTGATCTTCATCTGATGAAGAAAGTTGATGAAGCCGTGAGCAGCAACAGCCGCAAGCCGATCAAGACCTGGTCGCGCCGTTCCATGGTGTTGCCCGATATGGTTGGCCTGACCATTGCTGTACACAACGGTCGCCAGCACGTGCCGATTCTGGTCAATGAAAACATGGTTGGTCACAAATTGGGTGAGTTCGCTGTCACGCGTACCTTTAGAGGTCACGCGGCGGACAGAAAGTCCAAATAAGGGTAAAGAGTATGCAAGCGTCTGCAAAATTGAGTCACGCACGCATTTCCGCGCAGAAGGCCCGACTGGTTGCTGACCAGGTACGTGGTCTGCCTGTCGAAAAAGCGCTCGAAGTGCTGACTTTTAGCAACAAGAAAGCTGCCCACATGGTGCGCAAGGTGCTCGAATCGGCGATTGCCAATGCCGAGCACAACGAAGGTGCTGACGTGGATGAACTGAAAGTTTCCGAGATTTGTGTGAATGAGGGCCGCACCCTCAAGCGCTGGAATGCACGTGCCAAAGGCCGTGCAAACCAGATACTGAAGCGCACGAGTCATATCCAGATTACTGTTGCTGAACAACAGTAGTCCCGAGTAGAGAAGAGAGTACGGCATGGGCCAGAAAGTACATCCAACCGGTATACGCCTCGGCATCGTCAAGGACTGGACGTCGAAGTGGTACGCGGATTCGAAGCATTATGCGGATTTCCTGAATCTCGATATCGAGGTACGGGACTTCATCAAGCAGAAGCTCAAGCATGCATCCGTGAGCCGCATCCAGATTGAGCGGCCGGCGAATAACGCGATTATCACCGTTCATACTGCTCGCCCGGGTATCGTGATCGGCAAGAAGGGCGAGGATATCGAAAAGCTTCGCGCCCTGGTGTCGCAAAAGATGGGTATGCCGGTTCATGTGAATATCGAAGAGATTCGCAAGCCAGAGATTGAAGCGCAGCTGGTGGCCGAAAGTGTCGCTCAGCAGCTGGAGCGTCGTATTATGTTCCGCCGCGCCATGAAGCGTGCGGTGGGTAACGCCATGCGCCTGGGTGCCGAAGGCATCAAGATTATGGTTGCCGGTCGCTTGAACGGTGCCGAAATTGCGCGAAGTGAGTGGTATCGCGAAGGTCGTGTGCCGCTGCACACGCTGCGTGCTGATATCGATTATGGTGTCACGCGTGCTAACACCACCTATGGTGTGATTGGCGTGAAAGTCTGGGTGTTCAAGGGCGAGATCCTTGATCGTGATGAGCAGAACGTTGAGCCCGAGCCTGCCAAGAAAGCGGCCGGCGGTAAATAAGGGAGTCACGATAAAATGTTACAGCCCAAAAGAACCAAATTCCGCAAGCAGCAGAAAGGCCGCAATCGCGGTCTCGCACTCAGCGGCAACAAGTGCAGCTTTGGCGAGTTCGCCCTGAAGGCGACTACACGCGGACAGGTTACTGCACGCCAGATCGAAGCTGCGCGCCGCGCTATAACCCGTCACGTCAAGCGTAGCGGAAAGTTGTGGATCCGCGTGTTCCCCGATGTGCCGATTACCAAGAAGCCTATCGAGGTTCGTCAGGGCAAAGGTAAGGGTAATGTTGAATACTGGGTGGCCAAGATCCAGCCCGGTCGTGTGCTCTATGAAATGGAAGGTGTGCCGGAGGAACTGGCGCGGGAAGCATTCAAGCTTGCTGCGGCGAAACTTTCTGTACGCACCACGTTTGTTAACCGGACGGTGATGTGATGAACGCGAGTGATCTTCGTGCCAAGTCGGCTGTTGAGCTGAAGCTTGATCTGGATGGTCTGTTGAAGGAGCAGTTCAACCTGCGCATGCAGCAGGGAACCGGCCAGTTGTCACGTCCTGACCAGGTGAAGAAAGTGCGCCGTGATATCGCGCGCATCAAGACAGTATTGAATGAAAAGGCCAAAACGGGTGAAGCGGCATGAATGAAGACAGCAAGACAATCCGTACGCTGACCGGCCTGGTTGTCAGTGACAAGATGGATAAAAGCGCCGTGGTCATGGTCGAACGTAAAGTGCGTCATCCGCTGTATGGCAAGTACATCCGTCGTTCCACCAAGCTGCACATTCATGACGAAAAAAATGAATGTCGCGCGGGTGACACGGTGTCTATCAAAGAATGCCGGCCCATGTCCAGGACCAAGTCCTGGGCGCTGGTTGAAGTTGTCGACCGGCCTGCTGGCTGATTGAAACACAGGAATTACGGGGTTAAGTCATGATCCAGATGCAGACCAAACTGGATGTTGCTGATAATAGCGGCGCACGTCGCCTTCAGTGCATCAAGGTACTGGGCGGTTCGCACCGTCGTTATGCCGGTATCGGCGACATCATCAAGGTGAGTATTAAAGAGGCGATTCCTCGTGGCAAGGTCAAGAAGGGCGAGGTTTACAATGCCGTTGTTGTGCGTACCGCCAAGGGTGTTCGTCGCCCCGATGGTTCGCTGATCCGCTTCGACGGCAACGCGGCCGTGCTGCTGAATGCCAAGCTGGAGCCAATCGGTACCCGCATCTTTGGCCCGGTTACGCGCGAACTGCGTAGTGAACGGTTTATGAAGATTATTTCGCTTGCACCTGAAGTGCTGTAGGCGGGAGTCAGGATTATGCGCAAGATACGTAAAGGCGATGACGTCGTCGTGATGGTTGGCAAGGACAGTGGCAAGCGCGGCAACGTGCTGAAAGTGCTGCCCGAGGTCGACAAGCTGGTCGTGGAAAACGTCAATATCGTGAAGAAGCACACCAAGCCTAATCCTCAGGCGGGTGTTGCCGGCGGCATTATTGAGAAAGAAATGCCGATCCACATGTCCAACGTCATGTTGTACAACCCGCAGACCAAGAAGGGCGATCGCGTTGGCTTCCGTACGCTGGGAGACGGTCGCAAGGTCCGTGTATTCAAGTCTGACGACGAAGTCGTGGACGTTTGAGAGAGTAGCTGAAGATGGCAAGGTTGCAAAAACAGTATCACGACGAAGTTGTCGGCAAGCTCCAGGAGCAGTTCCAGTACAAGAATGTGATGGAAGTGCCGCGCATTACCAAGATCACCATTAATATGGGTGTGGGTGAAGCGCTGGGTGATCGTAAGGTCATGGAGCATGCCGTTTCCGATATGACAAAAATTTCCGGACAGAAACCGGTTGTGCGCAACGCGCGCAAATCAGTGGCGGGCTTCAAGGTGCGTGAAGGCTGGCCCATCGGCTGCAAGGTAACTTTGCGTCGTGAGCGCATGTTCGAATTTCTGGATCGCTTGATTACCATCGCGATCCCGCGCGTGCGTGACTTCCGTGGCATGAGTCCGAAGTCATTCGACGGTCGCGGCAACTACAACATGGGTGTCAGCGAGCAGATCATTTTCCCGGAAATCGACTACGACAAGATTGACACCCTGCGTGGTATGGATATCAATATCACTACCACGGCAAAAACAGATGAGGAAGGTCGCGCATTGCTGGCGGCGTTTAACTTCCCGTTCAGGAACTGAGGAAACGCTAGATGGCCAAACAATCCATGATCCAGCGCGAAATCAAACGCGCCAAGATGGTCAAGAAATATGCGACAAAGCGTGTGGCACTGAAAGCCATTATCGCTGACGCGGGCAAGTCCGACGAGGAGCGCTATGACGCACAGTTGAAGTTGCAGGCGCTGCCGCGTAATGCCAGTCCCTGCCGCCAGCGTAATCGTTGTCGCATTACCGGGCGGCCACACGGTTACTACCGCAAGTTCGGTCTCGCGCGCAACAAGTTGCGCGAACACGCCATGCAGGGTGATATACCCGGCCTGGTCAAGGCCAGCTGGTAACAGCGCAGAATTCAGATAGAGGTACGCAGATTATGATGACAGATCCTATCGCCGACATGCTGACCCGCATCCGTAATGGCCAGCGGGCGGGCAAGGTATCGGTGTCAATGCCTTCTTCAAAGCTCAAGCAATCCATCGCCAATGTGCTGAAGGATGAAGGCTATATCGCTGACTACAGCGAACAGGATGAAGACGGCAAACCGTCGCTGAATGTTTCGCTCAAATACTATGAGGGACAGCCGGTCATCGATACGCTGAAGCGAATCAGTCGTCCGGGTCTGCGCATTTACAAGGCAAAGGACGAACTGCCCAAAGTAATGGGTGGTCTGGGTGTTGCCATTGTTTCGACATCGAAAGGTGTCATGAGTGATCGTGCCGCACGCGCCGCCGGAGAAGGCGGCGAGGTGCTGTGTTACGTGTCCTGATGAGTAGATAACCATGTCAAGAGTTGCAAAAAATCCGGTTGAATTGCCTAAAGGTGTTGATGTTGCCATCAGTGGCCAGGCTGTTACCGTCAAGGGCGGCAAGGGCTCGCTACAGCGTGATATCCATGCCTCGGTGAAAATCGAGCAGAATGATAATGTATTGACCTTTGCGCCGAAGGATGGCTCCAGGTCAGCCATGGCCATGGCCGGTACGACACGCGCCTTGATCAATAACATGGTGGTTGGCGTCACTGACGGGTTCGAGAAAAAGCTCCAGCTGGTCGGCGTTGGTTACCGTGCGCAGGCGCAGGGCCAGAAGCTGAATCTCACACTGGGCTTCTCGCACCCGATTGATTATGCCGTGCCTGAAGGTGTGACAGTGGAAACACCAAGCCAGACGGAAGTCACCGTGAAGGGCATGGACAAGCAGAAGGTTGGACAGGTGGCAGCTGAAATTCGCGCCTACCGTCCGCCGGAACCCTACAAGGGCAAGGGCGTGAAGTACGTCGATGAAATCATCGTGCGTAAAGAAGCCAAGAAGAAATAGTTAATTCGAAGGTATCAGCATGGACAAGAAAGCATCACGACAGCGGCGCGCTCGCAAGACCCGCGCCAAGATCCGCGAACTCGGCCGGCCGCGTCTGTGTATCCACCGTACCCCGCGTCATATTTATGCGCAGGTTATCGATGGTAGTGGCGACAAGGTGCTGGTCAGTGCATCGACGCTGGACAAGGCGTTGCGCAAGGACGTGAAGAGCACGGGTAATGCTGACGCCGCTGCGGCGATAGGCAAGGCCGTGGCTGAACGGGCCAAAGCGGCTGGTATCACTGCGGTCGCGTTTGACCGTTCCGGTTTTAAATATCACGGCCGAGTGAAGGCGCTGGCGGATGCCGCGCGTGAAAGCGGTCTGGAATTCTAGGTAAGGGTTGCACTATGGCGAATGTCGATAACCAGGCGAACTCGGACGGTCTGCAGGAAAAGCTGATCGGAATCAATCGTGTTGCCAAGGTGGTAAAAGGTGGCCGTCAATTCGGCTTTGCAGCACTGACCGTCGTGGGTGACGGTGAGGGCAAGGTTGGCTTCGGTCGTGGCAAGGCGCGTGAAGTGCCGGTCGCTATCCAGAAAGCGATGGAAAATGCCCGCAAGAACATGCAGCAGGTCGCCCTCAAGGACGGCACGCTGCAGTACCCGATTACAGCGACTTTCGGTGCCGCCAAGGTGCACATGCAACCGGCTTCTGAAGGTACCGGTATTATCGCCGGTGGCGCCATGCGCGCCGTCTTTGAAGTGGTCGGTGTGCGCGATGTGCTGGCGAAATGTATCGGCACCAATAACCCGATCAACGTCGTGCGCGCAACCATGAAAGGGCTGGCCGAAATGAGCTCGCCGGACATGGTGGCAGCCAAGCGCGGCAAAAAGGTCGAAGAGATCCTGGGGTAGACCATGGCAGACAAGACATTAAAGGTGACTCTGATGAAGAGTACCAGTGGACGACTGAAATCGCACAAGGCGTGTGTAGCCGGGCTTGGCCTGCGTCGCATTCGTCATTCGGTCGAGGTGATTGATACGCCGGAAAATCGCGGCATGATCAACAAGGTTTCGTACCTGTTGCAGGTAGAGGATGTCTGATATGCGCCTGAATACATTGAAACCTGCCGCAGGCAGTCGGCCTGACGCCAAGCGTGTTGGCCGTGGCATCGGCAGTGGTCTGGGCAAGACCGCAGGTCGTGGCCACAAAGGTCAGAAATCACGCTCCGGCGGTTTCCACAAGATTGGTTTTGAAGGCGGGCAGATGCCTTTGCAGCGTCGTCTGCCGAAAGTTGGTTTTACCTCGCGCAAGTCGCTGGTGACCGAGGAAGTGCGATTGCACGAACTGGCGGCTGTCGAGGATGGCGCTGTTGATCTTGCTTCGCTGAAGGCGGCCGGGGTTCTTAAACAGAGCACCTTGTTTGCCAAAATCATTGCTTCCGGTGAAATTAACCAGGCTGTAACGGTAAAAGGTCTGCGCGCTACCAAAGGTGCGCGTGCAGCCATCGAAGCCGCCGGCGGCAAGGTCGAGGATTAAACCGGGTGGCAGCTGGCGCGGCAGGGTTGACCGGGGGGCTCGGTGAGCTGGGTAAGCTTAAGGAGTTGCGAACACGCATCTTCTTTGTGCTGGGCGCCATTCTGGTATTCCGGATTGGGTCGTTTATCCCGCTGCCAGGCATAGACCCGGTTGTGCTGGAGATCCTGGCAGACCAGCAGAAAGGCACTATCCTCGACATGTTCAACATGTTCTCGGGTGGCGCATTGAAGCGACTGTCGTTGTTTGCGTTGGGTATCATGCCGTACATTTCGGCATCGATCATTATGCAGTTGCTGTCGTACACCGTGCCGTCGCTGGAACAGCTGAAAAAGGAAGGCGAGCAGGGTCGACACAAGATTACCCAGTACACGCGCTACGGTACGGTAGTACTGGCGACCTTCCAGGCAATCGGCATTTCGACTGCCTTGCAGGGCCAGGTCGTAGGCGGTCAGCCGCTGGTGATTTTGCAGGGTTTGCCGTTCGTGATTTCGTCGGTAGCTTGTCTGGTCACCGGAACCCTGTTCCTGATGTGGCTGGGCGAACAGGTCACCGAGCGCGGCATCGGCAACGGGATATCGATTATCATTTTCTCCGGTATCGTTGCAGGTCTGCCGCGTGCCATTGGTGGCTCGCTGGAGCTGGTGCGTACTGGTGAAATGAATACCCTGAGTATTCTGTTCCTGTTCGCGCTGGCGGTTGCCGTGACAGCATTCGTGGTGTTTGTAGAACGTGGGCAGCGCCGTATTACGGTGAACTACGCCAAGCGTCAGCAGGGCCGCAAGATGTACGCGGCGCAGAGTACCCACCTGCCGCTGAAACTGAATATGGCGGGCGTTATCCCGCCGATCTTTGCATCGAGCATTATCCTGTTTCCGGCCACCGCCGGGCAGTGGTTCGGCAGCAACGAAGGCTTTGGCTGGCTGAAGGATATTTCTTCGGCGCTGTCGCCAGGGCAACCGTTGTATATCGTGTTCTATGCAATGGCAATTATATTTTTCTGCTTTTTTTACACGGCGATTGTCTTCGATTCGAAAGATACCGCAGACAACCTGAAGAAGTCGGGCGCGTTTATACCCGGTATTCGTCCAGGTGAGCAGACGGCAAGGTATATCGATGGCGTGATGACGCGCCTGACACTGGCGGGAGCGATCTACATCACCGCAGTCTGCCTGTTGCCGGAATTTTTGATTTTGTACTGGAACGTACCGTTCTATTTTGGTGGTACGTCCCTGCTGATTATTGTAGTCGTGGTCATGGATTTCATGGCTCAGGTTCAGTCTCACATGATGTCGCATCAATATGAGAGTCTGATGAAAAAAGCTAATCTCAAGGGCCAGGGTCGTTCCGGGCTGCTGCGTTAGCGTTGATTGGAACAGGTGAATCATGAAAGTTCGTGCTTCGGTAAAGCGCATGTGTCGCAACTGTAAAATTGTCCGCCGCAAGGGTGTGGTGCGGGTTATCTGCAAGGATGGCCGCCACAAACAGCGCCAGGGCTGAGTCAGGCGTCAAACGTCGATAATTGTTTGCTTTTGGATTGAAATAAAGGGCAAAACCCGGTATTCTTGCGCGTTTCGCGACACGCAGGCCATTTTGCCCTGTTGAGGAGATCAGATTCATGGCTCGTATAGCCGGGATTAATGTACCGCCACAGAAACACGCTGTTATTGCGCTGACAGCCATTTATGGCATTGGCCGCACCACGGCGAAGAAGATTTGTGACGCCACTGGCGTCAGCCCGGAGACGAAGATCAAGGATCTGTCCGAACCGGAAATCGAGAGTATTCGTGGCGAAGTCGCAAAGTACACGGTAGAAGGCGATCTGCGCCGTACCGTATCCATGAACATCAAACGCTTGATGGATCTGGGTTGCTATCGCGGCATGCGTCATCGTCGCGGCTTGCCGATGCGCGGCCAGCGTACGCAGACCAATGCGCGCACCCGTAAGGGTCCGCGTCGTCCGATTCGTCGATAAAGATTTCGTAACAGGATTTTAGAACATGGCAAAAGCACCGACTCGTACGCGGAAGAAGGTCAAGAAGAATGTGGTAGATGGTATCGCCCACATTCATGCGTCGTTCAACAACACGATAGTGACCATTACAGACCGTCAGGGTAACGCACTGGCCTGGGCCACCTCCGGTGGTTCCGGTTTCCGCGGATCACGCAAGAGTACGCCATTCGCTGCACAGGTTGCGGCTGATCGCGTCGGCGAGGTGGTCAAGGAATTTGGCCTCAAGAACCTCGAAGTCGAGGTCAAGGGTCCGGGTCCGGGTCGTGAGTCTGCGGTTCGCGCATTGAACAATGCCGGTTTCAAGATTACCAATATCACCGATGTGACCCCGATTCCTCACAACGGTTGTCGTCCGCCCAAGAAGCGACGCGTGTAAGGCGGAGGAGAGCAAATGGCTAAATATACGGGACCAAAATGTCGCCAGTGCCGTCGTGAAGGCACCAAGTTATTTTTGAAAGGCGAGAAATGCTATACCGCGAAATGCGCGATTGAAACCCGCCCATTCCCGCCGGGCCAGCACGGACAGCGTCGAACGCGGCTGTCTGACTATGCGACCCAGTTGCGCGAAAAGCAGAAGATGCGCCGTATCTACGGTGTGCTGGAACGCCAGTTCCGTAACTATTACAAGGCGGCCGCTGGCCAGAAAGGCTCTACGGGTGAAAACCTGTTGCAGTTGCTGGAAGGTCGTCTGGACAATGTTGTGTACCGCATGGGCTTTGCCGCTTCCCGAACCGAAGCGCGCCAGCTGGTACGCCACAACGCGATTACCGTGAATGGTCGACGTGTGACTATTCCGTCCTACCAGGTCAGTCCCAATGACAGCCTGGCGATCGCAGAAAAATCACGCAAGCAGCTGCGCGTGCAGTCTGCACTTGAAGTTGCCGAGCAGCGCGGGTTTGTCGACTGGATCGAAGTGGATGCGAAAAAGATGGAAGGCGTTTTCAAGGCGCTTCCGGAACGTTCGGATCTGCCGGCCGAGATCAATGAACATCTTGTTGTCGAGTTGTACTCCAAGTAAAGCAACAGCTTAAGAGGGCTATTCATGCAGGGCAAGGTTACTGAGTTCCTGAAGCCACGTATTGTAGACGTGCAATCCATTAATGAGCGTACCGCGCGGGTCGTACTGGAACCGCTCGAACGCGGCTTTGGTCATACGCTGGGCAATGCGCTACGCCGCATTCTGTTGTCGTCCATGCCGGGCTGCGCTGTGACCAGTCTTGAAATCGACGGCGTACTGCATTCGTACTCTTCCATTGAAGGTGTGCAGGAAGACGTAATGGAGATCATGCTTAACCTCAAGGGTGTTGCGTTGCAGATGCATAATCGCGACAAGGCATCACTGAGACTGAGCAAGAAAGGTCCCGGCGCGGTGACGGCAGGCGATATTACGCTTGATCATGATATTGAAGTCGTGAATCCCGACTACGTTATTGCCAACCTGACCAAGGAAGGCGAGCTGAATATGACGCTGAACGTAGAAATGGGGCGCGGTTATGTACCCGCCAAGGCGCGCGCCGAGCAGGAAGAGGAAGGCAGTACTTCAGTAGGCGCACTTCGCCTGGATGCCAGCTTTACGCCGGTATACCGCGTGTCGTACACCGTGGACTCTGCACGTGTCGAGCAGCGTACTGACCTTGATAAACTGATTATTGATATCGAGACAAACGGAACGATCGATCCCGAGGAATCCATTCGCCGCGCGGCCACGATCCTTCAGGATCAGCTGTCGGTGTTTGTCGACCTGCAGGGCAAGGAAGAAGTTGCCCCGGAGGCGCCGGAAGCGGATGTTGACCCGATCCTGCTGCGTCCGGTCGATGACCTGGAATTGACGGTGCGTTCGGCCAACTGCCTGAAGGCAGAAAGCATCTATTTCATTGGTGACCTGATTCAGCGTACCGAAGTCGAGTTGCTGAAGACGCCGAACCTTGGCAAGAAGTCGCTCACTGAAATCAAGGATGTCCTGGCATCGCGTGGACTGTCACTGGGCATGCGCCTGGAGAACTGGCCGCCGGCAGGACTCAAGGAAAGCGAGAAACAACCCATTTCCGCCCTGTAAGATATTTTAAAGTAGGTATAGAACAATGCGTCACCGTCAAAGTGGACGAAAACTGAATCGTAACAGCAGTCACCGCAAGGCGATGTTCAGCAATATGGCTGCGTCCCTGCTGAATCACGAAGTCATCAAGACAACCTTGCCGAAAGCCAGGGAACTGCGCCGTGTTGCCGAACCATTGATCACCATGGCAAAGACTGACAGCGTACACAAACGCCGGCTGGCCTTTGCCCGTCTGCGCGATCGCGATGTGGTCACCAAGTTGTTCAACGAGCTTGGCCCGCGTTACAAGGACCGTCCCGGTGGTTACCTGCGTATCCTGAAAATGGGCTACCGCACCGGTGACAAGGCGCCAATGGCGTTAGTGGAACTGGTTGATCGTCCTGAAGTCGATGAAGATCTGTTATAGCCAGGTAACTTCTGTCGTACTTTGAAAAAGCCGGGTTTTTGCCCGGCTTTTTTTATGGTGTTTCGGGTGTGGTGCAGTGCTGATGTATTGGTGGCTTCGAGGCGAGGGCTCCGGCGGTAGCACCCGTTGGGCTTCGGCGCAGGCATGCGCAAGGCGCCCAACGCGCGCTCCCGCCGGAGCCCTCTTGTTCAGGGGGGCGTCTTCTTTGCGGTTCCTGTCTAAACACTTTACCGTTCAGCCCCGGTCTAGAATCCACCACTTAGCACCCGTCTTGAATCTGCCACTTAGCCCCGGTGCGGTGATCCTTTCACGGCGCCTTGCGCATGCCTGCGCCGAAG